>DBEYOB010000113.1:0-13908 GCA_048173955.1 Coriobacteriales bacterium | reverse complement strand
GCCCCGCGGTTCGGCGTCGCTCTTTCGCTCAGCCCCGCGGCTCGGTGTCGTCTTTTCTTCCCGCCCCGCGGCTCGGCGCCGCCCTTTTACCCTGCCCCTTCCGGCTCTTTCCTTATCGCCCTGTCCTGCAGCCCCTATCCTCAGCCGATATGCTAACGCTGGAGGAACAGCTGCCCATGCAGCGCCATCCTCCGTTCGAGCTGGTCCGGCCTGCGCTCGCGCATCCGATGCCCAAGGATGCGCGCCACGATGCGGGCCACGCGGTCGAGGTCTTCGAAGCTGCACGCCTGCTGCCAGGTGACGCCGACGACGGTGATGCCGCGTTCTGCCAGCGCGTTGCGCCGACGGGTATCGTCTGCGATGCGCTCAGACCCCGTGTGGGCTGCGTCGCTGTCGTATTCGACGGCCAGGCTTGCCTCGGGCCAGCACGGGTCCCCTCGGTAGGCGCGCCTGTCCGGGGTGCGGATACGGCCGTCCTCATCAAACGCCCTGTTGAGCTGCGGGGCGGGAAGGGCATACCCTCCCATGGAGCGCGGCAGGGTGAAGTATGCCGCCAGCCGCGATTCCATCGGCGATGCCGAGTCTGCCGCGAGCAGGTCGAGGCACCGGCGCGCTCGCGCGACGCCCCGATGCGCCCCGATTTGGTCGAGGGCCGCGCGCATCCGGCCGACGTCTGTCAGCGCACGTCGCTCGACGATGCCGTAGGGAGATGGCGGATACGGCGTCCAGGTTCCGAGCAGCTCGTTGCCGAGCAGGACCAGTTCGACGGGGTCGAGTACCGAGGCCAGCTGCGCATAGCACAATTCCGGCCCGGCGCATAGCAGCCCCGGCTGGATTTCGCGCAATAGGGTCGGCGGAAGCGGGGAGGTCCACACATGGGACGCGACACCCCTCATTTGGCTGCGCTGGCGGGGTTCGGGCACGAGGATGTGGATGGGGCCGTCGAACAGGGAAGGCCGCCCGCCTTCCGATGTGGAGAACGGCGACGGCACGCGCCGCAGCGCCGAGACCTGCTTCGCCGTCGGCCGCTCGATGGGGAAGCAGGTCGCATTGTCTCTGGCGGCACTGCGCCCGCAGGAAAGGTTGGGGCACAGGGGAGAGCGCCTGCCATGCGGGATGAAGTCCCATGTACGCAAGGCCCGCAGGGCTGTCTGATGGCTGAGGACTATCCCCATGGTTCCTCCGAACCGAATCGGCGTCGATAGGGAACGGCAAGGGTAGCAAGAAAATTACCGCAGGTAGAAGCACATTTTTCTAACAGTCCATTACAGAAGGATGACAGTGCAGGAAGACGCCTTGGCGCGATGGTAAAAACCATGGGATGCACATCGACTGCGAACGCGGGAGGCGGGGCGGGCGGTGCGCATTGTGCTGCCCTGGCCGCGTGTGTCGAGGCGCGCGCCACCCGGGGCCGCAGGACTGCGGGGTGCTCGGGACGTTCGAGGCAGCGGGGTGGGCGCGCCTGGGGTGGTCATTCGGGGCTCGAGTGCGTGTTTTGAGAAAAGTACTGGTCATTTTGCCAGTGAGTGCATGCGTCCGAGAGTTGCAGGACGCGCCTTCGAACCGGCCGCGCGTGCGAACTGCCTGGTAACGCGGCCGCTGCAATCTGACGCCTTCGACATGATGCCCAAAGCGGCATACACTCGTTGGCGTTTTGACCAGCACTTTTTCAGATTCACGCATTTGCGCTCAAAACGACCATCCCCGCCCGTCGCCCGCACTCGCTTGTCCCCCTCCGGTCGCTGGCCGTACTCGCATGCGCCCGCCACCCACGCCCGCACGCCCCGCTCCGTCCCTGTTTTTCTTGCTATCGCGCGACGGAATCGCGCAAAGGGATATAACCTAGGTAATCTAGGCGGGAACACTAGGCGGGAACAGCATCGGGCGCCGTCCGCCCGGCGTCGGTGCGTCGTGCCGCCGCGCGTCGGAAAAGGCGTCCGCATACCGGAAGGCATCAGGGAAGGAGTGGGACATGGTAGAGTTCAAAGAGGTCCCCATCGAGTCGCTGCAGATGAACCCCTTCACCAAGATCGGCAGGGAGTGGATGCTCGTCACTGCGGGCGACGAGTCGGGCTACAACACTCTCACGGCGAGTTGGGGCGGTCTCGGCGTGCTGTGGGGCAGAAACGTCGCCACGTGCTACATCCGACCCCAGCGCTACACCAAGGTGTTCCTCGACGCCGCGGAGCGGTTTACGCTCTCCTTCTACGACGAATGCTGCCGCGACGCCCTCACGGTGCTTGGCACCAAGTCGGGGCGCGACGGCGACAAGGTGGCCGAGGTCGGTTTCACGCCGTACTTCACCGACGGCACGTGCGCCTTCGAGCAGGCGAACCTCGTCCTCGTGTGCCGCAAGATCTACGCCGCCCAATTCGACGCCGGGAAGTTCACGGTGCCCGGTATGGCCGACGAGGTGTATCCCGCCCGCGACTGCTCGCACATGTACATCGGCGAGATCGAGCGGGTGCTTGCACGGGCCTAGCGCCTGCAGCGGGCCTGCCTAGCGCTTGCGGCAAGCTCGCCTGGTACCTGCGTCGTGCCCGCCCGGCGCCCGCAGCGTGTCTGGTCGCGCCGCGTCCGTCCCGTCCGCCCCGTCCGACCGACCGCCCGCCCCGGGCCGCCCCGCCGCAGGCCCCTCCGACCGCGGGCCTTCCGTGCGCCCCTTCTCCCAGAGCATCCCGAAGGAGACCCCGACCATGACCGCATACGCAACCCAGATGGACGCCGCCCGCAAGGGCATTACGACCCCGCAGATGGAGGCCGTCGCCGCCAAGGAGGGCATCGACGTCGCCCACCTGCGCGCACTCGTCGCCAAGGGCGAGGCGGTGATCCCGGCCAACGTGCACCATGCGAGCCTCGATCCCCACGGCATCGGCTTCGCGCTGCGCACCAAGATCAACGTGAACCTCGGCACGAGCCGCGACTGGAGCGACCTCGACATGGAGATGGAGAAGGTCGCCGACGCGGTGCGCATGGGCGCCGAGAGCATCATGGACCTCTCCACCTACGGCGACACGCGGGCGTTCCGCCGCAGGTTGACCGCGGAGTGCCCCGCCATCATCGGCACGGTGCCCATCTACGACGCCGTGGTGCACTACGGCAAGGCCCTGCGCGACATCACGGCCGCCGAGTGGCTCGACGTGCTGCGCATGCACGCTGAGGACGGCGTGGACTTCGTGACGCTGCACTGCGGTATGAACCGCGCGGTCGCCCAGCGCGTGCGCGACAACAGGCGCCTCATGAACGTCGTCTCGCGCGGCGGGTCGCTCATGTTCGCCTGGATGATGATGACGGGGGAGGAGAACCCCTACTACGAGCATTTCGACGAAGTGCTCGACATCTGTCGCGCCCACGACGTGACCATCTCGCTCGGCGACTCGTGCCGGCCGGGCTGTCTGGCCGACGCCGGCGACGCCGCGCAGGTCGACGAGCTCGTGACGCTCGGCGAGCTCACGCTGCGCGCCTGGGAGCGCGACGTGCAGGTCATCATCGAGGGACCGGGCCACGTGCCGCTCGACCAAGTGGTCGCCCAGATGAAGCTCGAGCAGACCGTGTGCCACGGCGCGCCGTTCTACGTGCTCGGCCCGCTTGTGACCGACGTGGCCCCCGGCTACGACCACATCACGGCGGCCATCGGAGGGGCGCTCGCGGCGAGCAACGGGGCGTCGTTCCTCTGCTACGTGACCCCTGCCGAGCACCTGCGCCTGCCCGACGAGGCCGATGTGCGCGAGGGAATCGTCGCCTTCAAGATCGCCGCGCACGCCGCCGACGTCGCCAAGGGGCTGCCCGGCGCGCGCGACTGGGACGACAAGATGGCCGCCGCCCGCAAGGCGCTCGACTGGGAGGCGATGTTCGACCTCGCGATCGACCCCGAGAAAGCCCGCCGCTACCGCGCCCAGGCAGCGCCCGAGAAGGAGGACACCTGCTCGATGTGCGGCAACTTCTGCGCCGTCAAGAACATGAACCGCATTCTTGACGGCGAGGTCGTCGACGTGTTCGACGAGTAGGGTCGGCCACGCGCCGGGCCGAGGGCGTGCGGCCGGCCGAGCCTGTGCCGCTGCCCGCGCCGGCGAGCCTGCGTCGGCCGAGCCCGCGCCGGTGCCCCTGTCGCCGCGTTGACACCCTGTTGTCGGGCGAAAGCTACGCTTTTCCGCTGCGGAACGTGACTTTCGTTCGACAATTGCGCAGTTGATGATGCCTGCGCACAGAAGGCCGTCTTTCGCCAGCGCGAAACGAAGGCACCCCCGCGGCCGTCTGCATCGCGGTCGCGGGGGTGCCTCTTTTATCGCATGGCCGCACTTGGTCGCTCCGGTCGGGCCGTGCGCGCGGTCCGACATGCCCGCCCTGTGCCGTGCGTGCGGCCCGGCATTTCGCCCCGTGCCGGCGTGCCGCACGGCTACTCGGCGTCGGCCTCGCCTTCGCCGGTCGCCTCGCCGGTGCTGGCGGCGTTCTCGTCCGCAGGTGCACCGTCGGCCTCGTTGGTCGTCTCGACCTTGACGGACGTGCTGTCGGTGTAGGCGGCCTCGCCGGAGGCGATCAACTCGGAGAGCTCCTCGGACACGACGCTGTACTCGACGGTGACGCTCGCCTCGATCTCGATGGTGCCGGGGTCGATGTCGAGCTTGAGCTGGCTCGAGCCCGCGTCGCTGTCGGCGGTCGCCGCCTCGTCGGCCGCATAGGCGATGCTGTTCGTCAGGCGGTACTGCTGGCCGTCGTAGCCTTCGGTGACGCTCACCGGGCTGCCCAGGGTGGCGCCGGTCGCGCCGGCGATCGCCTCGGCCTTGCCGCGCGCCTGCTCGATCGCCTTGAGCAGCGCCTGCTCGTACTGGGCGTCGTAGTCGCTGCAGTAGTACGAGACGTTGTTCACCACGTTGGCACCCGCCGCCGTCGCGGTCGACACGGTCTCGCCGACCTGGTCGACGGAGAGGCCGCGCACCGTGATGCCCACGTACATCTGGTAGCCGACGATGGTCTCGACGTTGGTCGAGTAGTCGTACTGCGGGTAGAGGTTCACGTCGGAGGTCACGATGCTCTCCTCGGGCACGCCCGAGGCGACGAGCGCCGCCGTGACCGCGTCGACGGCCTGCGCCGCCTGGTCCTGGCACGTCGTGGCGTCGGCGCTCTCGGTGCGCACGGCGAGGGAGAGGTCGGCGACGTCGGGGGCGACGCTCACCGAGTCGGTCCCGGTCACGGTTACGGTGCGGGGGGAGCCGACCTCCTGCATCAGCTGCAGCTCGGTCAGCCCGACGCCGCCGGTGACTCCGGCGTTTGCCTGCTGGGGGGAGAAGCCGAGCATGCCGCCGGCGAGGGCGACGGTCGCGCAGGCGGCCCCGGCGAGGGCGATGGCGCGGCGGCGTCCGGAGCTTGTGGCGTTCGAGAACATAGGTGCCTCCTTGACGGTTCGGTTTATGCACGATCTAGCGAGGACTATGCGTTCCCTCTGGTTTCAGTTTACCCCGGGCGACGCGTCGCCGGCGTCGTCTGCGGCGAATCATAGATGGGCCGCAACGTTTAACCCGTCTTAATCTTTGCCGGCGCCGCGGCGCCTTCACCCGCGTCCCGCGTCGCCTCGAACGCGAAGCGCCCTGCGCGGGCACGCCATCCCGCATGCAGAACGCGCCGCACGAGGTGCTCCGCAGCGTCGGGACCTGCCTGTGCGCAGCTGCAGGATAGTCTATCTGTTTGCGGTTATAATTCATTGCGATGCCATACCATAAACCTCACGATGAAGGTAAGGGTTGAGGTGAGATTCAGGGTTGTGGTTGCCGCATTTCGACCTCGCGACGTCGAGGCGCGTTTGCGGGCGGCCGTTCGTCCACCCAATCCGCACACCCCTGTGGCATCATGCATCCGTTTGGTCCGCCGCCGCGACACCGTCGCGGCGCATCGGTGCACCTCATCCTCCGAAAGGGGTTCCCATGCTCGATCCCACCAGCCTCATCGCGTCGGAGCGCGACGTCGCCGAGCGCCTGCAGCCGGTGCTTCTGGGCGGAGACATCCTCACCTACACCTGGGTCCGCTGCTTCAACGAGACCTACGGCATCACGTCGATCGTGCTCGCCTCGAGCGACGCCAAGGCCATTTCGGTGAGCAAGTTCACCGACTACCGCATCGTCCCCCGCATCGACGAGGACGAGGTGTGCCTCTCCGAGCTCAGGCGGCTGGGCGCCGAGCTCGTCGCCGCGGGCAAGGTCCCGCTCGTCCTGGGGACGGGCGACTGGTACGCCCGGACGCTCTCGCAGCACAAGGCGGAGCTGTCGGAGTGGTACGTCGTCCCCTACATCGACTTCGACCTGCTCGACGAGATCACCCAGAAGGAGCGCTTCTACGCCATCTGCGAGGAGCTGGGCATCCCCTATCCCAAGACGTGGTCCTACGACTGCTCCGACCCCGCGGCGACCATCCCGGCGGACGACTTCTCCTACCCGTTGATCGCCAAGCCGTCGAACTCGGCGCGCTACCACTACGCCGACATCCCCGACAAGAAGAAGGTCTTCACGATCGAGAGCGCCGCGGAGCTGCGCGAGCTTTTCGCCAACTTACAGGCGTCGTGCTACGACCGCGAGCTCATCGTGCAGGACCTCGTGCCCGGCGACGACGATGGCCTGCGCTCCATCACCTGCTTCAGCGACGCCAACGGCGACGTGCGCGTCTGGTCGACCGGCAGGGTCCTGCTCGAGGACCACATGCCGACCGCCATCGGCAACCCGGTGTGCATCCTGCTCGAGCGCAACGACCAGATCGCCGAGCAGGCGGCCCGCTTCCTCAAGCACGTGGGGTACCGGGGCTTTTCGAACTTCGACGTGAAGTTTGACCCGCGCGACGGCGTCTACCGGTTCTTCGAGGTCAACACGCGTCCCGGGCGCAACACGTTCTACATGCAGATCGGCGGGGCGAACATCGTCAAGCTCATTGTCGACGAGTTCGTGCTCGGCCGGCCGATTCCCGAGCAGGTCGCCTGCGAGGCGGGCCTGTACACGGTGGTCCCGAGCTACGTGGTGCGCCGCACGGTGGCCGACAAGGACGCCCGGCGCCGCGCCATGACCCTGTTCGACCAGGGAAAGGCGAAGTGCCCGACCTTCTATCACGCCGACACGCTCGCGCACGGCTTCTGGGCGCGCCTGCAGTACCTCAACCAGATCCGCAAGTTCAAGCGCTACGTCTGGGACGTGCGCGCTTCCAACGGGGCGTAGGCGCCGATGGAACCCGACGGGATCGGGGGGCGCGCCCCCCGCACGTCCGACGGTGCGCCGCTCGGAGGGGATTCCGGCGACGGGATCCTCGCCTCGTCGGAGTCGGGCCTCGTCGGCCGTTCCGCCCCCGCGTCGTCGGGTCTCGACCTCAACGAGCAGGTCTCCCTCGTGCCCACCGACCCCGGATGCTACCTGTGGAAGGGCGCTGCCGGCGAGGTGCTCTACGTGGGCAAGGCCAAGAACCTGCGCGCCCGCATGAAGCAGTACGTGCTCGGCCAGGACGAGCGCGTGAAGATCCCCCTGCTCATGAGCCAGGTGCGCTCGTTCGAGTACATCGTGGTCAACAGCGAGCACGAGGCGCTCGTGCTCGAGATGAACCTCATCCGCCAATACGACCCGCCGTTCAACGTCGACTTCCGCGACGACAAGAGCTACCCCTACATCGCCGTCACCGAGGGCGACGTGTTCCCGGCGATCAAGTTTACCCGTGAGAAGCACCGGCCCAAGACGCGCTATTTCGGCCCCTATACCAACGCTCGCGCCGCGCGCGAGACCATCGACCTGTGCCGCAAGGTGGTGCCGGTCTGCACGGCGACCTGCCCGGAGTGGCGTCGGGTCCAGCGGCTGCTTGCGGCGCACCCCGACGACGCCGCGGTCGCGCCGCTCCTGCTGACCAACAGGGGGAGGCCGTGCTTCGACGCGAGCGTGGGGCTGGGCCCGGGCGTGTGCACGGGCGACATCTCGCCCGAGGACTACCGCGCCAACGTCGCCGCGGTCGAGCGGTTTTTGGCCGGGCACCGCGGCGAGTTCGAGCGCGCCGTGTCCGACGAGATGGCCGAGGCGGCCGCCGAGCTCGACTTCGAGAAGGCCGCACGCTGCCGCGACCGCCTGCGCACCCTGCAGCGGGTGGGGGAGCGCCAGCAGGTCGTGTTCCCCTCGTCCATCAACATCGACGTCGTGGGATTCTTCCGGGAGGAGACGATCGCCGGCGTGCACCTGTTCGCGGTGCGCGAGGGCCGCACCCAGCGCAGCTGCGAGTTCGTGCTCGACAAAGGCAGCGACGTGCCCGTCGAGGAGCTGGCGGGGGGCTTCCTCAAGCGCTACTACGGCAGCGGCGCCGACCTGCCCGACGAGGTCGACCTGCCCGTAGAGCTGCCCGACGCCGAGGTGCTGGCGGAATGGCTCACCGGCCTGCGCGGGCGCAAGGTGGCGCTCCACGTGCCCCGCCGGGGCGAGAAGCGCCGCCTGCTCGACCTTGCGGAGAAGAACGCCCGCCACACCCTCATGCGTTTCATGGTGCGCACGAGCTATGCCGACCAGCGGACCAACGACGCACTGCTGCAGCTCGAGAGCGCGCTCGCCCTGCCCAACCCGCCCTACCGCATCGAGTGCTTCGACATATCGACCATCCACGGCAAGTTCACCGTGGCGTCGATGGTCGTCTTCACGAACGGCAAGCCGGACAAGTCGCAGTACCGCAGGTTCAAGGTGCACGGCGATTTCGGCGAGGCGAACGACTTCCTCAGCATGCAGGAGGTGCTGGGCCGCCGCTATGCCCCGGAGCGCATGGCGGACGAGCGCTTCGGCTCGCGCCCCGACCTGCTCATCGTCGACGGCGGCAAGCCCCAGCTCACAGCGGCGCTCACCCAGCTCGGCGAGCTGGGCCTCGACATCCCGGTCGCGGGTTTGGCGAAAAGCGACGAAGAGCTGTTCGTGCCCTGGAGCGACGAGGGCCCCGTCGTGCTTCCGAGCGGGTCCCCCTCGCTGTACCTGGTGAAGCAGGTGCGCGACGAGTCGCACCGCTTCGCCATCGCGTTCCACCGCGAGCTGCGCGACAAGGCCATGACGGCGAGCGTCCTCGACGAGGTCCCCGGCGTGGGCGCGAAGCGCAAGAAGGCGGTCATGAAGGCGTTCGGGTCGATGAAACGCCTGCGCGAGGCGACCGTCGAGCAGATCGCGGGGGTCCCCGGCGTGCCCGAGGACGTGGCGCAGCGCATCTGGGACACGCTGCGCGCGTGGGAGGACGTGCGGGCGCGCGTCGCCGAGGAGGCGGGAAAGGGCGTCGAAGGCGGCGAATAGGCGTCGGGGCGTCGCTTCGACGCCCGGGGCGCGGGCGGGGAGGCCCGGTTGGAGGTGCCGCGCGACCCTCCGGCTCCCCGCGCGACTTCCTGGTGCCGTCGCTCGGCCCCGGTGCCACAAATCGACGGGGCACGCGCTAAAAAGTCCCCTTAGTGAGCAAGGGCAGCCCCCGTTCTGCCCCGTCGGGGGCGGCTGGATAGGGTGTGGGAAGTCCGGTTGTGCGGAGAGTGGCGTCCCCGCAGAAATGCGGCCGTGCATCGCAGCAGGTAGACGAGCCGTCCAATCAAGGCCGGAGTGGCTGGGCTATATTATAAATTAGCAAAGAAAATTCCCGCTTGCTCAATAAGGCGACTTTTTAGCAAGTGACCACCGGAACTCTGGCACAATATGCCATAAACTTAAAACCATGATTTTTTCCCACCGTAAAAATGCGTTTGACCCCGCGGTTTATGCAAACCAGTCGGGTCAAACGCATCCTGTCGCACCTCAAGTCTCGTTGCACCTTAAGTGCGCGCGGGCCTACTCTGCCGCGGAAGGCGCGGCCACGGAGGTCGCATCCTCGCCCCCGGCGGCCGTCTCGTCTGCGGCGGTGGGCTCTACCTGCGTCTCCGCGCCCTGCGCCTCGCTAACCTGCGCCTCGTCTGCCTGAGCGCCGTCGGGTTCGCCGGCGGCGTCCGCCGCACCGGGTTCGCCGGCCGGCGCGCCGGTTGCCACCTCGCATCCCGCGTCGACCTGCACGGCGCCGGGGGCGGCGAGGCCGGGCACGCCGGCGGCCTCGACCTGGTCGAGGCCGGGGTTGCCGGTCGCGTCGAGCGACTCGAGCCGCGGGTTGCCGGTCACGTCGAGCGTTCCGGCAAGCGAGCAGTCGGAAAGGTCGAGCGACTCGAGCCGTTCGAGCCCCGCAAGGTCGACGGAGGATAGGGGGTTGCCCGAAAGGTCGAGCGCGGCGAGCCGCTCGAGACCGGCAAGATTGACGGAGGAGATCTGGCAATCCGAGGCGTCGACGCTCGTCAGCGACGCCGGGAGCTCGGAGGCGTCGAGCTCCGTGAGGGAGCAGCCGGCGGCGGCGAGCTCGGCGAGGTTCTCGAACCATGCGAGGCCGTAGAAGCTTGCCGTCGAGGGGTCGTCGACGGTGAGGCTGGTCAGGTTCTGGCGCTCGCGCAGGGTCAGCGCGCCGTCGCCGTCGGCGTCCGCCGCGGCGGCGAGGGTCGCGCGCAGCCCGGCGTCGGGGAAGAAGCCCTCGGCGATGGGAACGGTCACGTTCTGCCCCTCGTCGCACCACAGCGAGGTCAGGGAGTCGCAGTCGGAAAGGTCGAGGCGGGCAAGCTCGTTGCCGGCGCACGACAGGCTCTGGAGCGCCGTGCAGCCCGACACGTCGAGCGAGGTCATGCCATTGTCGGTCACATCGAGCGTGGACAGCGCACCGTGCCCCGACACGTCGAGCGAGGACAGCGCGTTGTCCGAAAGGTCGACGTGCTCGAGGGCGCCGAGCTCCGTGAGATCGACCGCGGTCAGCGAGTTGCCCGATGCGTCGAGCGAGCGGAGGTTGACGCACAGCTCGATGCCCGCCAGGCTGCGCAGGCCCATGCCGGAGCAGTCGAGATCGGTGACCAGGGAGGCCTCGGCGGGCGAGAGCGTCCCGTCGCCGTCGGCGTCGTAGGGGGCGAGGACCGAGACGAGGCTCGCGTCGGCGAAGTTCTCCGCGTCGAGGGGGCGTTCCCGCCCCGGTCAGGAGCTGCGGTTCACAAGGAGCGCGACGGTCAGGGAGCCGGCGACCAGAATGAGGGCGACGGCGGCGAACGCGGCATAGCGCGTCGCATCGCGTCGGGGTTCGACCGCGGTCTCGACCTGCGCCTCGAGCCCCCAGGCCTCGCGCACACCGCGGGCGGCGCCGCCGAACGCGGCGACCTTGGGGTCGAGGGGGACGCCGCAGCGGGGGCACCGCACCCGGTTGGATCTGCACTTTGCACCACATGACGGACACCGCATACAGGACGCTCCTCTCGCGGTATACTCGCACTATGCCGCCGCGGACCGCGGCCGGCCCGTCCTACTCTACATGCCAAACCCTTCGGAGGCAACGTGGAACGCAAAGCTCAAGAAGGCCCCGCATCTGCGCCCGAATCCCCGGCGGACGCCCCCTGCCCGCTCGTGGGGCCCCAGATCGTCATCATCACGGGCATGTCGGGGGCGGGGCGCACCGAGGCGCTGCATGCCCTCGAGGACCTGGGATACTACTGCATCGACAACCTGCCCCCGAGCATGCTCGTCCCCCTGTCCGAGCTCGTCGGCCTGCCCGTCGACACGGGCCGCCGTCTCGCCGTGGTGTGCGACGTGCGCTCCCGCGAGTTCTTCGACCAGCTGCGCGACGAGCTCAAACGGCTCTCGGAGCGCGAGATCTCCTACCAGGTGCTGTTCCTCGACGCCGACGACGCCTCCCTGCGCAAGCGCTACAGCTCCCTGCGCCGGCGCCATCCGCTGGCGCAGGACGGGACGACGACGGTCTCGAACGCGATCGCGCTTGAGCGGGCGCGCCTGAGCAGCATCAGCGAGCTCGCGAACATCGTGATCGACACGACGAACCTGCGGGCGCGCGACCTGCGGGCGCTGCTCGCCAAGGAGTTCTCGGGCGTCCCTCTGAGCCAGGGGATGAACGTCTCGGTGTTCTCGTTCGGCTTCAAGTACGGCCTGCCGCTCGACGCCGACGTCGTCATCGACGTCCGCTTCCTGCCCAACCCCTACTACGACCCCGAGATGCGCGAGCTGACCGGCCACGACGCGCCGGTGCGCGACTTCGTGCTCGGCAGCGACGAGACGAAGGCCTTCCTCGCCGCCTGGTACAACCTGCTCGACGTCATCATGCCCGGGTACGTCTCCGAGGGAAAGCAGCACCTCTCGATCGCGGTCGGCTGCACGGGGGGCCAGCACCGCAGCGTCGCCCTCGCCGAGGCGACGGGCGAGCACCTCGTTGCCCGGGGGTATCGCGTGACGGTCACCCACCGCGACCTGAGCCGCCACCTGCCGTCGCCGACCGGGGGGGTGCAGTAGGGCATGTGCAGCGTCCCAACGGCCGACGCCCCTCCCGGCGCAGCGGTGCGCGCCGTCTCCATTGGCGGCGGGACCGGCCAGCCCAACACGATCCGCGCCCTGCGCGCGCTCGACTGCCGGGTGAGCGCCATCGTCTCGATGGTCGACGACGGGGGTTCGACCGGCATCCTGCGCCAGGAGATGGGCATCAACCCTCCGGGCGACATCCGCAAGTGCCTGGTCGCCATGGCGGGCGACCCGGGCGGCCCGCTGGCGAACGCCTTCGGCCACCGCTTCGGCTTCGCCGACAACCATGCCCTCGGCAACCTCCTCATCGCCGCGCTCACGGCCGAGACCGGGTCGTTCGCCGAGGCGGTCGCGATCTGCAGCCGGCTGCTCGACTGCCGCGGCGACGTCTTCCCCTCGACCCTCGACAACGTCGTGCTGTGCGGCACGACGCGCGACGGCCTCGAGTTCCGCGGCCAGGCGACGCTGGGGACGGGGCCGTGCGCCCTGTCGCGCGTCTGGCTTTCCCCGCGCGAGCCCGCGGCGTTCGAGCCGGCGGTGCGCGCCATCCTCGAGGCCGACGTCGTGGTGCTCGGCCCGGGGTCGCTCTTCACGTCCATCATCCCGAACCTGCTCGTGCCGGGCATCCTGGCGGCCCTGCGGCGCACCGAGGCGGTGAAGGTCTACGTGTGCTCCATGGCCGACATGCAGGGGGAGACCTGGGGGCTCACCGCGGAGGAGTACGTCGACGCGCTGCTCGCCCACGGGCTCGAGGGCCATCTCGACGTGGTGCTGCTGCATCGCCCCTCCAACGCGGGCCAGGGGATCGCCACGCGCCGCTTCCAGGCGCTCACCCAGGAGCAGGTGCTCGACGACGCGGCACGCCGCGCCCGCAACCTGGCGCCCAACGTCGACGCCGACCCCGACCCCGACTGGTACTTCCGGCCCGTGCAGGTGAGCGACGAGGCCGTCCGCCGGCTCGAGGCGCGCGTGCCCCTGGTGATCGCCCGCGACTTCGGCGATCCCGAGCGCCCGACCTGGCACAACCTCGCCAAGCTGACCGGCGTCCTGCGGGGGGTGATTGAGACGTGTCCTTCACGGCGGAGGTGAAAGACGAGCTCTCGCGCGTCGAGGGGCCGCGCCCCTGCGAGACCGCCCAGCTCGCCGCGATGGTCCGCGCGTGCGGGACGCTGTCGCTGTCGGGGCAGCAGCGCTTCAGGCTTTCCCTCTCGACAGAGACGGGCGCGGTCGCCCGCTCGATCATCAGGCTGTTCCGCAGCGTCTACGACCTGCCGTGCGAGCTCACGGTGCGCCGCAGCGTCCTGCACAAGGCGCGCAACTACCTGCTGACGGTCTCCTCGGAGCACGAGGGGCTCGCGGGGGCGCTGGTCGAGCTCGGCGTGCTCACGGCGCGCATGAGCCTGGAGAGCTCGATACCGCAGGCGCTGGTCGCGGGGGACGCCGAGGCGGCCGCCTACCTGCGCGGCGCCTTCATGGCGTGCGGCTTCATCGCCGACCCGCACGCCGAGGCGCACTTCGAGCTCGTCTCCCACACCCTGCCGTTCGCCGAGGGGCTCGCCGGCCTGCTCGCGCGCCTCGGGAT
>DBEYOB010000112.1:0-9500 GCA_048173955.1 Coriobacteriales bacterium | reverse complement strand
CGCGCCGTCGCCTGCACCGTCAACGGCTCCCCGCGCGAGGCGCCCCGCGGCTCGACCGCGGCCGACCTCGTCAAGCGCGGCTACGCCGCCCCCTCGGCGGGCAACCTGGTCTCCATCCCCGACGAGAACGGCAACGTCGAGGTCCTCGAGGCGGGCGGGGGCGACCCCTACACCCTCACCGTCAACGGCGGGCAGGTCGACCCCGCGACCTACAAGCTCTCCGACGGCGACGTGCTCGAGTTCGCCGACGGCGCCGACGTGACCGAGGAGGTCGTGCAGCAGAACACCGAGATCCCCTGCGGCGTGCAGATTCCCGGCGACCAGTGGTACCTCAACACGGTCGGCTACGTGAAGCAGTGGGGCAGAAACGGCGTCTCGACGGTCGAGACGGGCACGGTGTCGGGTCGCACCTACGACCGCGGCGTCACCCAGGAGCCGCAGGACCTCATCATCGACCGCGCGCACACGAACCCGACCGACGGCCGTCTGCTCGTCGCGCTCACGTTCGACGATGGCCCGAGCCTCGAGTACACCCCGCAGTACCTCGATATCCTGTCGCGCTACGGCGCCAAGGCGACCTTCTTCAACCTGGGTTCGAACATCGAGGCGGGCGACGAGTACCGTGCGATGTGCAAGCGCTGCGTCGACGAGGGTCATCAGATGGCGAGCCACACCTACTCGCACGACGACATCACGCTGACCGGCATGAGCGACGCCACGCGCAACGCCGAGATCCAGGACACCTTCGACGTCATCGCCAACGCCACCGGCGTCGCCACCCAGGTCATGCGCCCGCCGTTCGGCGAGTTCCGCGGCGAGGGCTTCCTGACCTACCTGCGCCAGCAGGGCGACATCGCCTATTCCGCCTACTGGACGGTCGACTCCCTCGACTGGGAGCTGCCCGGCGTCGACCAGATCGTCTACAACTGCACGCGCGGGCTTTCGGGCGACAACTACAACGGTGCCGTCATCCTCATGCACGACGGCGGCGGCAACCGCGACCAGGACGTCCAGGCGCTGCCGACGATCATCGAGACGTTCCAGAACGCCGGCTACCAGTTCGTGACGATGAACGAGATGCTCCAGGCGTGCGGGTTCCCCGAGTGGGTCTACTCGGGAACCGTGACCCGTCCCGAGGGTGCCATCGTGCCCGACGAGTCGGCGACGCTCACCTACATCGAATACTCGTCGTAGGCGTCACGACGGCGTCGACCCTGCGGTCGTGCGCCCCCTCGAGCTCGGCGAGGGCGCCTTCGCCGAGCAGCTGCCCCTCGAAGCAGACGCCGCAGGCGAGCGCCCCGAACCCCGCGCGCGTCAGATAGGCGTCGTAGTAGCCTCCGCCGTAGCCGAGCCGCCTTCCCGTCTTGTCGAATGCGAGCCCGGGGACGACCATGACGTCGATCTCCGCGGGCGGGACGGCGGGGCGGTCGGCGGGCGGGGAGCCGAGCACGCGGCCGGGATGCTCCAGAAACGCGGGAACGCCTCTTCCCGTGTGAGCGCCCCCGTCGGCGGGAACGCCCCCGGTGCAGGGAGCCCCTCCGCGACCGGGTTCCGGCTGCCGGTCGGGCAGCCGCGCGCCGCCGGTCTGGCCGGCCAGCTCGCCCGGCTCGACCGGGACGAACTCCATGCGCCGGTCTCGCAGCGGAACAGGGAAGACGAGGCGCGGGCGATCGGGCAGCACGGCGAGCGCGTCGACCAGGCCCTGCACGTCGAGCTCGCTGCCGAACGCGCGGTAGAGCGCCACGGTGTGGGCGGCGCGCACCGCGGGCAGGTCGAGCAGCCGGCCGCACACGGCGGTCTGCTGGCGTCGGCGCTCGTCGGCGGGCAGCCCGTCGCGCAGCGCGCGCATGCGGGCCCTCAGGTGCGCCTTGCCCGAAGCGGCGGGCCGGACGTCGGGGGAGCCCTCCTTCTCTGCGTCCGCCGCACCCACGCTACACCCCGAGCGCCTGCATGGCGAACATCACCACGGTGAGCACGGCGACCAGGCCGATGGTGCCCCAGGTCAGCACGTTCCACAGCTTCGAGTTCACGTGCTTCCCCATCGTGTGCTTGTCGTTGATGATGAGCACGAGGAACACGAGCAGGACGGGCAGCAGCACGCCGCTGATGACCTGCGACGCCGTCATGATGCCGAACAGGTTCACGTTGGGGACGATCACGATGAGGCAGCTGAGCACCAGGATGCCGGTGATGATGCCCTTGTAGGCGGGCGCCTCGGCCCAGGTGCGGTCGGCCCCGCGCTCCCAGCCGAAGGCCTCGCATATGGCGCTCGAGGTGACGCCCGGCAGCACGCAGGCGGCGAGGAACGACGCCGCGACGAGGCCCGCCGCGAACAGCTTCTCCGCATAGGGGCCGGCGATGGGGGCCAAGGCGCGCGCGGCGTCCTCGGCCGACTCGACGGCGACGCCGTTGGGGAAGAGCACCGTGCCGGTGGTGACGATGATGAACCAGGCGATGAGGCAGGCCACGAGCGACCCCGACACGCTGTCGGCGCGCTGTAGCGGCAGGCTTTCGACGCCGGCGCCCCGGTCGACGACGTTGTTCTGGGCCAAAAAGATCATCCACGGCGCGATGGTCGTGCCGATGGTGGCGATGAGCAGCGAGAAGAACCGCGCATCCCCCACGACCTGCGGCACGAAGGTGCCCGCCAGGGCGCTCCCCCAGTCGGGGCCGGCGAGGAACGCGGCGACCACGTAGGTGAGAAACACGCACGACACGGCGAGCAGGACCTTCTCGACCCGCTTGTAGCTGCCGCTCGTGCACAGCAGCCACACCACGAGGCCCGCCAGCGGCACCGACACGAACGACGGGATACCGAACAGCGCCATGCCGCTCGCGATGCCGGCGAACTCGGACAGTGTGACCGCCGTGTTCGAGACGAGCAGCGCCCCCATCGCCAGCGCGGTGAGGCGGATGCCGAAGCGCTCGCGGATGAGCGACGAGAATCCCTTCTGCGTGACGAGGCCCATGCGCGCGGCCGACTCCTGCACCACGATGAGCAGCAGCGCCATGAGCGGGATCATCCACAGCATCTTGTAGCCGTAGAGCGCGCCGACGCTCGAATAGGTCGCGATGCCGCCGGCGTCGTTGCCCGCCATCGCCGCCACCATGCCGGGGCCGACGGCGCCCAGGTAGAGGAGCCACCTCGGCTTGGGTTTGACGGCTCCAGGCGCTCCGGTCGCCCCCGGCGCGTCGGAAGGCGCGGGCGCGCCCGCGGGGGATGGGGAGACGGCCCCGGGGGCCTTCGGTCCGAGGGCCCGCCCCTCCGCCCCGCCCGATGCGGCCTCCCGTCCCGATGCGGTCCCCCTCCGGGCGCGCTTATCCGGGGAGGCCATCACAGCGCCCCCATGCCCGCCGCGAAGGCGAAGGTCAGGCCCACGAACAGGCCCGCGCCCACGAGCATGCAGAGCAGCGCGGCGGTGGTGCCGGGCGTCGGCTTGCCCTCGTCCATGAGCTTCTCGATGAACTTGGTGTAGGGGGCGGTGAGCGCCACGAGCAGCGCGACCGTCACCATGGCGGCCGAGACGGTCGCGATGGCGAGGTTGTGGTCGAAGCCGGCGGGCACCGAGTTGGTCCACACGGCGCAGCTCACGAGCAGCCAGCCGAGCGCGCCCATCGCCAGGCCGGTGAAGAGGTTGCGCACGACGAGGCCTACCAGCGACGGGGGCTCGTCGTCGTCCATCAGGTAGCTCGAGGCGAAGACGGCCATGTCGTCGGCGACGAGCAGCACGATGGGCAGAAAGACGAGCACCGCCATGCCGATGCTCGCGGGCAGCACGTGGCACAGAAGCGCGCCCAGCGCGATCCAGGCGCCGAACCACAGCTCGCGGCGCAGGAACCAGGCGAGCTTGCTCGAGTTGTCGCCGCTGGCGCCCTCGCCGCGCGTGCCGCTCGCCAGCTCGAGCTCGCGCTCGTGCTCGTCGGCCATGACGCCGAGGGCGTCGTCGACGGTGACGATGCCGAGCAGCTTGCCGTCTTCGTTCACGACGGGCACGTCGACGAGGGAGTACTTGTTCATCTCGTCGGCGACGGTGGTCTGGTCGTCCTCGGGGGAGACGGTGATGAGCGCGTCGGTGAAGGCGACGTCCGCCAGGCGGCTCCCGTCGGGGTTGACCACCAGGTCGCGCATCGAGACGACGCCGGTGAGCCTGCCCGCCCCGTCGAGCGTGTAGACGTAGAAGACGTTCTCGAAGTCCTCGTCGAGGCCGGCGATGCGCTTCTTGGCGTCGCCGACGGTGGCCGACTCGGGCATCGCCACGAACTCCGAGGTCATGATGCCGCCCGCCGTGTCGCGCGGGTAGCCGAGCAGCTGGCGGATCGCCTTCTCCTCCTTGACGCCCATGAGGTTGAGGAGCTTTTCGGCCTTCTCGTACGACAGGGCACCGATGATGTCGGCCGCGTCGTCGGGGTCCATCTGCGCGATCATGGCGGAGGCCTGCCGTTCGGGCAGGTCATCGATCACGTCGGCCTGGTACTCGTCCTCGAGCTCGGACATGGCCTGGGCGGCGTTGGCGGTGTCGAGCTGGCTGAACACCTGCGCGCGCAGCTTGGGGTCGAGCTGCTCGATGATGTCGGCGATGTCGGCCGGGTGCATGTCCTCGAGCGACTTGTGGGTGACCGAGAGCTTGACCTGCGACAGGTCGCGGTCGAGCAGGTCCATGTAGCTCCAGGCGATGATGCGCTCGGGGATGGGTTTGCCGAGGGCCTTGGCGCTCGCGCACACGACGCGCTCGAGCCCCGGCGCGATGCCGCGCAGGATGCCGCGCGCCCCCACCTCGGCGCCGAGCAGGCGGAACTCGCCGTCGCCGGTGCGCGAGAGCTTGAGGTCGTTGACGCGTACGACCTTCATGCCCTGCGTGTCGACGATCTGCTTGTTCATGAGGTCGCGCTGCAGGAGCAGCTCGTTCTGCTGCAGGTACGAGAAGCGAACCTCGGTAGCGTCGACGTTCAGGGTGATGCGGTCGGGCGTGCATTCCTTGACGTACTTGCGCCAGGAGATCATGAAGGGGACCTTGGCCGGCCCCTTGAAGGCGAGCGCCGTGACGCGGGGGAAGACCTCGCCTACGGCGGCGCCCAGATCGCTCACCGCGCCGATCTTCTCACCCGCGGCGTCGAAGACCTGGGTGCCCAGGATTTGAGACAGGTAAGGCATGCTGCTCCCGATTCTGTGCGGGCCGCCTTGCGGCAGGGCTCTTCCGCCGAGCGTGCGGATGCCGTGCGGCAGGCGGCTATGCGGTCAGACAAGACCCCTCGCGGCCCCGTCTGACGCGGGAGCGGCGCAAAGGGTCAGCACATACTGTGCGGTCGAGGTTTCAAAACAAGACCCTTCTCTTAGCCCGATAGGAGGCGCGCCCGAACCTCAGGTGGGCGGCTGCCGGAGCGGTGCGCCGCCGCTGCGGTGACATCCACCGTGCGGACGGCCGACGCCGCGGCGCCGAGCGCCAGCCGGATTGTACTACTTTGACGCCCGCGATGGCGAGGATGTGCGCAGCTTCGCCACGGTTTGGCGCGCGTGGGGGGCGCGCGGGTGCGCGCGAGGGCGTGCGGTTGGGTACGAGCGATCGGGTTGCGGGGTGCGCGGGGCGGGCGCGCGAGGCGGGCGGGGCGGTTGTCTGAAGAAACGCGCGTTGCGAACGATTTTGAGGGGAGGTTTGGGCGTTGGGAAAGGGGACAAAGATAGCAATTTACGTAAAGGGAAAATGGATTAGCTATTTTGTTCAGCGCAAGCGCCGATGGGTTCCCCAGCCGCCTTTGCCGTTCGTTCGCAACGGCTATTTTTTCAGACAACGGCTCCTCTGCGCCGATGGCTTCACACGCAAACGGCTTTCCCGCGCGGATGGTTTCCCGTGCAAGCGGCTTCCCGCGCGGATGCCCTACCCGCGCGACCCGTTCCCCTGCGGCTCTTCCGCCGTTGCATCGAGCGCCACCGAGCCGCGGTCGGCGAGGCGGCCGAGGACGGCGGGGTCGCGCAGGTCGCCGGTGAGCCACAGGTGCGACTCGCCGGGTGCGAGCACGAGCGGCATGCGGTTGTGGACGGGGGCTACCCGGCTGTTCGGCGAGGTGGTCACGATCGAGAACCGACCGTCCTCCGCGATGCCGGCGAGCAGGAAGACCGTGCTACCCACCAGGGAGAACCGAAACGGCCTGCGGATCGGCGCGGGCCCGTTCTCGTAGAAGGCGCGCACGGGTACGAGGCAGCGGCCGTTCGCCATGGCGTCCGCCCACATGCCGCGGCCCGCGCGCAGCTGGCGGACCCCGGTGTCGAGCCGCGTGTTGAAGACGAGCTTCGATGCGGCGATGACCTTTTCGGCGGGCAGGGCAGCGGGCGGGGTGCATGGGTCGCTCCCTCCGCCTCCCGGAGCGCTCGCGGGGCCGTCGGGCGGATTCGGTTGACCGGCCGGATTTGGGTGCTGGTTCCAGAATCCCCAGGTCATCACCGCCGCCTTGAGCCCGGGGTCCTCGGGCTGCCTGCCGCCGCCCGAACCGGGTCCCGCGACGACGATGGGCACGGAGGCGCCGGGATAGGCCTGCGCGGGGCCGGCATGCGGGGGCTGCGGTTGGAAGGTGCCGTCCGGTACCTCCGACGGTGCCGTGGGCGCCGGCGTCGGCGGCG
This sequence comes from Coriobacteriales bacterium, assembly GCA_048173955.1. GTDB lineage: Bacteria > Actinomycetota > Coriobacteriia > Coriobacteriales > UMGS124 > CAZUFB01. Next base: position 2,887 of record DBEYOB010000112.1, on the reverse strand, counting down.
CAGAGCGGTGCAGGGTCGCACGCCCGTGGCGGGCGAGGTTTGCCAGGGCCTCTTCGACCTCCTCGATCGTGAGCGGCTCGATGCGGTGGCACATGGGCGGCGTCCCTTCCTCGCGGGCGGCGTTTTTTGCGGGCGTCTCGGTGCCCGGCGGTGCGGGCAGGGTGTCCGTTGGTCTGATGTGCCGTGGGCGGGGTGCCCGTGGGCGCGGATGCGCCGCGGGGTGCGGGCGCATTGCGGCCATTGTAGCGCCGGCGGGTGGTTCGGTGCCCGCTTACGTAAACCCGGTTGAGAAGGCAAACAAGTCTAACTTCCAGATTGCAGCAGCAGCGCAATAAGTTATCATAGGCAAACAAGAAAGTTCACCACGGCTTCCTTCGACGTGGGACGCCTTGCGGGACGGGCGCCTTGCGGGACGGGCGCCTTGCGGTACGAGGCCGTGCGTGGACGGGTGCCCCGCATGGGCGGACGCCCCGTGCGCGAAGGCGCTCCGCATGGAAGCCGTCAGAGGGGAAGGTGCGGAATGGGTCGGGAAACGAGCGGTCGCGGCCGGGTCGCGTCGAAGCTGTGGGCTGCCGGAGGGTTCGCCTTCTTCGGCCTCGGGGCGCTGGGGGCCGTCGTCCCCGTGCTTCCGACCACGCCGTTCCTGCTGGTGGCGGCGTTCTGCTTCGCCCGCAGCTCCGATCGCCTCAACGCCTGGTTCCGCTCGACCCGGCTCTACCGCGAGGTGCTCGAGGGCTATGTCCGGAAGCGCTCCATGACGCCGCGCGCGAAGGCCCTGCTGCTCGTGCCGCTGACGGTGGTTTTGGGAATCTCGTTCGCGTGCATGGGCTCGGTCCCCGTCGGACGCATAGTGGTTGTGGCCGTGTGGCTCGCGCACGTCCTGTATTTCGGGTTCGTCGTTGGGACCGATGTGCCGGGAACCGAGTCCGCGGAAGCCGTCGTGCCGGCGGGTTCGCCGGCGTCCGCGGGGTCCGGGCTCGCACCCGCCGGCCGTCGATAGGCCGCCTGCCGTCCGGCGGCGCGCGCCTGCTGCCGTCCGAAGGGGCAGGTCGGCCGCGGGCCGCGGGCGGGACCGCGGTGGCAGCCCGCACTGCACCGCAAACGCATCCAGGGGAGAGGGAACGCCGCTCATGTTCGACAGACGCCTGCTTCGCATGGTCCCGTCGGCCGTCAGGTACATCGCCGCCGACGTGGCGCTCCAATGGGTCGCCCTCGCGGCCAACATCGCGCTGTTCATGTTCGTCGGCTCGTTCGCGCAGGAGGTGTGGCGCGGTCTTGCCGACGGGGCCTCGTTCGTGCGCCTCGCGGTTGCGGCGCTCATCGCCATAGCCGTGCGCTTCGCGTGCCAGACGCTTGCGCAGCGCATGGGGCAGGCGGCCTCGTTCGAGGCGAAGCGCGCCGTGCGCCGCGCGGTCTACGAGAAGCTCGTGCGCCTGGGCCCGTCCTACCGTGAGCGCGTCGCCACGAGCGAGGCCGTGCAGGTCAGCGTCGACGGCGTCGAGCAGCTCGAGGCGTATTTCGGGTCGTATGTGCCCCAGCTGGCCTACGCCCTGCTCGCGTCGCTCACGCTGTTCGCGACCTTGGCGCCGCTGTGCCTGCCGGCGGCGGTCCTGCTGCTCGTGCTCGTCCCGCTCATCCCCGCGTCGATCGCGGCGGTGCAGAAAATCGCCAAGCGCGTCATGCGCAGCTACTGGGGTTCCTACGCCGACCTGGGCGGCACGTTCCTCGAGAGCATCCAGGGCCTCACGACCCTCAAGATCTACCGGGCCGACGCGCGTCGCCACGAGGCCATGAACGAGGAGGCTGAAGGGTTCCGCAAGGCGACGATGCGCCTGCTCACCATGCAGCTCAACTCGATCACCGTCATGGACCTGTTCGCGTTCGGCGGTGCGGCCGCGGGCATCGTCGTCATGCTCATGCAGTTTGCGAACGGCGGCGTGACGTTTGCCGGCGCCCTCACCTTCTCCCTGCTCGCGGCGGAGTTCTTCATCCCGCTGCGCACGCTCGGGTCGTTCTTCCACACCGCGATGAACGGCATGGCGGCGGCCGAGAAGATGTACGCGATCCTCGACGCGCCCGAGCCCTCGTTCGGCTCGCGCGCGGTGGGACCCGACGACGTGGACATCGTGGGCCGCGGCGTCGGCTACAGCTACGACGGGGAGCGCACGGTGCTCGAGGGGGTCGACTTCGAGATCCCGCGCGGCGCGTTCGTCGGCATCACCGGGGAGAGCGGCAGCGGCAAGTCGACGCTCGCCGGCATCCTGACGGGTGCGAACAGCATGTACGAGGGCAAGGTCAGCATCGGCGGCATTGACCTGCGCGACGTCAGCCGCTCCTCCCTGCGCTCCACGGTCACGACGGTGTCGTTCAACAGCTACCTGTTCGAGGGCACGGTGCGCTCGAACCTGTGCCTCGCCAAGCCCAACGCGACCGACGGCGAGCTGTGGGAGGCGCTGCGGCGTTGCCGGCTCGACGGGTTCGTGCGTGCGTCGGGAGGGCTCGACATGCCGGTCGCCGCGGAGGGGGCGAACCTCTCGGGCGGCCAGCGCCAGCGCCTCGCCGTGGCGCGCGCCGTGCTCCACGACACGCCGGTCTACGTGTTCGACGAGGCGACCTCGAACATCGACGTCGAGAGCGAGGCGGCCATCCTCGACTTCATCGAGGAGATCGCGCGCACCAAGACCGTCGTCATGATCTCGCACCGCCTGGCGGCGATTCGCAACGCCGACTGCATCTACGTGCTGCGGGAGGGCCGCCTGGTGGAGAGGGGCACGCACGGCGAGCTGTGCGCGCGGGGCGGCGCCTACGCGCGCCTGTGGGAGCAGCAGGAGGGTCTCGAACGGTTTGCGGAGCGCAACCGCGCGGGGGAGGAGGGGCCGGCCGAGGC
>DBEYOB010000111.1:0-13243 GCA_048173955.1 Coriobacteriales bacterium | reverse complement strand
GCACCTGCCTCGGGAGCCGGGGCGGGGCGGCGAAAACCCGCGCGGTCGGCGCCCGTGCGCGCACCCCTTGTCCGCGCGGAAGGACGCTGCTCGGCGGTGCCGGCAGGCTCGGTGCGCCCGCGCTCGGCGGACTCCGTCCTTAAAGGTCTCGTTGAACGTGAACTTGAACGTGAGGTTGAATCGCGGGAACCGTCGCGTGGGTCGCGGGATGCCTCGCGCGCCGTGCGCGGGGGCCGGGACGACGCCGGGCGAGCGTCGCGCGAACCGCGTCCGTCGCCGTCGGGGCGACGTGCGCGCCGTTCGCGATCGCCGTCGTCCGCCTCCGGGCGCGTGTGCGGACGCATGTCGTCCCCACGCATGGTCTTACTCGGTCTGTGCGGCGGCGTCGGCGGATGCGGCGGTGCCCGACAGGTCGATGACGTCGGTGCCGGAGGCGGGAACCATCCCGTACACATCCGTCGCGAGCGCGAGGATGCGGTCAGCGTTTCCATACACCGACTGCTGCACCTCGAGTTCGGAGCCGAGGGAACGCGCCTCGTCGAGCTGCGTGGTCAGCTGCGCGTTCTGGGAGGCGAAGCCGAACGCGATCGCCATGAGCAGGATGCGCGCGACGGCGGCGACGGCCACGACGGCCGCAAAGGCGACGGCGCACTTGATGGCCGTCACCACGATGGGTGAAAGGACCTTCTGCCCTTCCTGAGCGCCCTGGGGGCGCGAACCGGGGACAACCGTGAGGCGGCGGCTCGGCTGCTGAAGCGCTTCCTCGTACTCAAACGCCTCCTGGCCGTAGTTCAAGTCGACCGCGGCACTGCCGTTCACATAGTGCGCCATTCCGAGTCACCTCCCCGATTCATCCCGACCCGCAGGTCGCGTTGTCGTTGCATGAAAATCCCCGCTCACCCCAGCTTACGGGCCGAGCGGATCTTCGCGCTGCGCGAGCGCGGGTTGCGTTCCACCTCTTCGGGCTTCGGGACGCGCGGCTTGCGCTCCTGAAGCTCCAACACCGGCACACATCCGCACACGCACACCGGAAGCCCCGGGGGGCAGGTGCACGTCTGCGACAGCTCGCGGAACAGGTCCTTCACGATGCGGTCCTCAAGCGAATGGTAGCTGATGACACAGATGCGGCCACCGGGGTTGAGCCAGCGCACGGCTGCCTCGAGCCCCTGCTTGAGGGCGTCCATCTCGTGGTTGACCTCGATTCGCAGGGCCTGGAACGTCCTGCGTGCGGGATGATGACCGCCTTGACGGCGATCCGCCGCGGGGATTGCCTGCTTCACGATATCCACAAGCTGCAACGTCGTCTCGACGGGGGCCTTCGCGCGCTGGCGCACCACCGTCTTGGCGATGCGCGCCGCCCACTTTTCTTCCCCGTAGACGCGCAAGACCCGAGTGAGGCCGGCTTCGGTGTAGTGGTTTATGACCTCTGCTGCGGTTAGGGTGTTGTTCCTCGGGTCCATACGCATGTCGAGCGGAGCGTCCTCGTTGTACGAGAAGCCCCTAGACGCGATGTCAAGTTGGGGGGAGCTCACGCCGAGGTCGAACAGAAAGCAGTCGACCCCGGGAACCTCGGCCTGCTGGAGCAGGCTGTCGAGTTCGGAGAAGTTCCCCTTGAGCTGGATAGACTTGACTTCGGGTATGTTTGCCCGGATGCGCTCCCCGGCGACCTTCAGGGCGAGGTCGTCCTGGTCGATGCCGATGAGCAGTCCGGACGGGCTGCAGCGTCTACCCAGCTCAAGGGAGTGGCCGGCGCCGCCGAGCGTGCAGTCGCACACGGTGTCGCCGTCACTTGGAGACAGCGTCTCCAGAACCTCCTCCAACATGACTGGTATGTGCCGGTATTCAGGTGTCAAGGCCCGATCGCACTCTCCCACGTTCGCCCTCCCGCTAGTCGACCATGAAGTCCATGTCGAGCAGTTCGTCCTCCACGGCCGTGTACTTCGCGCGGTCGACGATCTGGAGGCAGTCGCCCAAACCGATGATGGTGACGTCCTTCTCCAGGCCGACAAGCCCGCGAAGCTTCGCGCTGATGCCGATTCGTCCGGCCGAGTCGATATCGGAATCCTCGGCAAACGCCATCAACCTCGTCCTGAGTTTGACGTCGCTGGACGAACGCGGGTTGTACCCGTTCGGGAAGAAGCTGTCGTACCAGGCCTTGTAGGCCTTCGGGCTGAAGACGTAGATGGAGCCCCTGTCGAGCGAGAGCACCGTCTTGACCGTCGGAGGAAGGGACCTGCGGATCTTGGCGGGAAGCGAGACGCGGCCTTTGGCGTCGAGCGTGTGGTCGAACGTGCCGGTGAAGCACAGCTCCTCGCGCTCAGCCTGCTGCGGCTGCTCCTGCACCTGCTCCTGGTCCATCCCTCCTCCCCTCAGCAATTCGAGAGCATCGTCCTGAACGTGGGAATAGGATACACCAATTTCATGACATTTCATCCCACCTCATGCTATTTTCTCCCACCACCATGACACTTCAACTGCCGCTTGACACGACGGAGGTAGCAAAGGCCGCTCCGGGAGCACAAGATATGGGATTGTAGGCCGTGCGGTTACCTATATGCGGAAGACACCGCGCAGTTTTTCAGGAGCAGGACGTCCGACGGGCGGTCCGGGGACTTCGGGGAGGGCAGGGGCGTTGCCACAGCTCTCACACAATCCTAACGCCGCGCATGGGCGCGCGGGTGCGCCGAGAGGTATTCCTCGCGCAGATGCTCCCGGTCCACATGGGTGTAGATCTGCGTGGTGGCGATGCTGGCGTGCCCGAGGATCTCCTGGAGGACGCGCAAATCGGCCCCGCCGGCGAGCATGTGGGTCGCAAAGGCGTGCCGCAGGGTGTGCGGGTGCAGGCCCGCTATCCCCACGGCGCAGCCCGCGCGCTCGACGATGGCGTGGACCGCCTGGCGTGTGATGCGCCTCCCCCGCGCGTTGAGAAACACCGCGTCGGGGTCCTGGTCGAGCGGGGCCGAGGACTTGTGCAGCCCCGGCCGGCCCTCGGCGAGATAGCCGGTCAGGGAGCGCAGCGCCGTGCCGACGATGGGGACGAGGCGCTCCTTGCTCCCCTTGCCGGTAATCCTCAGGAAGCCCTCGTCGAGGAAGCACGATGCGATGTCCAGCCCCACGAGCTCGCTCACGCGCAGGCCGCAGCCGTAGAGCACCTCGAGGATGCAGCGGTCGCGCTGACCCGCCGGCGTCGACGGGAACGGCTGGTCGAGCAGCTCGAACGCCTGGGCCACGGTGATGGCGTGGGGCAGGCGCTCGGGCTTCTTGGGCAGGCGCACCCCCGAGCTCGGAAGCGCGCTCGACAGGCCGTCGACGTAGAGGAACCTGTGGAACCCCTTGACGGCGGACACGGCCCGCTCCACGCTCGCCGGGGCGTAGCCGGCGTCGTGCAGGTGCGCCGCGTAGCGCTCGATGTCCGCGCGCGTCACCTCGTCGAGGCCGGCGACGCCCCGCTCGCCCTCGAGCCACGAGACCCAGGCGCGTATGTCGCGCCCGTAGGCCTCGACGGTATTGCGCGGCGAGCCCTTCTCGACACGCAGGTAGTTGAGGTACTCGTCAACGCAGCGGTCGAACGGGGCGCCGGAGGCGCGGCCCGCCATGCGACGCCCCTTCGCCTACGCCCGCGCGCGAGGCTCGGAGGCGGCGGGCGCCGCGGCAAGCCCCTCCCCCGCCCGCTCCGAACACCCGCCGCTGCGAACGCAGGCAGCCCTGATGAACTCCCTGAACAGCGGATGCGGCTTGGTGGGACGGCTCTGGAACTCGGGGTGGAACTGGCCGGCGACGAACCACGGGTGCACGTCGCGCGGGAGCTCGACCATCTCGACGAGCCGGCCGTTGGGGGACGTTCCGCACACGGTGAGCCCGGCGGCCTCGATCTGGTCGCGGAAGGCGTTGTTCACCTCGAAGCGGTGGCGATGGCGCTCGGAGATCTCGAGCTCGCCGTAGGCCTCGGCGGCCAGCGTCTGCGGCTTGAGGACGCAGGGGTAGGCGCCCAGGCGCATGGTGCCGCCCATGTCGGTCACGCTCGCCTGGTCGGGCATCAGGTCGATGACCGGATGCGCGGTGGTCTCGCTGAACTCGGCCGAATGGGCGTCCGCCCAGCCGACGACGTCGCGGGCGAACTCGCACACGGCGACCTGCAGGCCCAGGCAGATGCCCAGGTAGGGAATCTTGTTGACGCGCGCGTAGCGGGCGGCGCGCACCTTGCCCTCGAAGCCGCGGACCCCGAAGCCGCCGGGCACCAGGATGCCGTCGGCCTCGCCCAGGACCGCGTCCACGTTGGCGTCGGTCAGCTCCTCGCCGTCGATGAGCTCGATGTCGACCTTGCGCCCGTTGGCGACGCCGGCGTGGTGCAGCGCCTCGATGACCGACAGATAGGCGTCGGGCAGCTGGATGTACTTGCCCACGACCTTGATCTTCACGGCGGGCTCCGGCGACGCCTCGGCGGCGGACTTGGCCGCAAGGAAGTCGTTCCACGCGCCCATGTCGCTTTCGCGGGGGTCGAGGCCGAGCCGCTCGCACACCTTGAGGTCGAACCCCTGCCCGGCCAGAAGGTTCGGCACATCGTAGATCGAGGGGCAGTCCGCGTTCACGAACACCTCGTCGGGGTCGACGTCGCAGAACGACGCCACTTTGGAGCAGATTTTCTGGTCGACGTCGTGGTCGCAGCGCAGCACGATGATGTCGGGCGACACGCCCAGGCTGCGCAGCTCCTTGACCGAGTGCTGCGTCGGCTTGGTCTTTACCTCGTGCGAGGCCGAGATGTAGGGAAGCAGCGACACATGGATGTAGCACACGTTGCGGTAGCCCACGTCCTTGCGGAACTGGCGGATCGCCTCGATGAAGGGCTGCGACTCGATGTCGCCGATGGTGCCGCCGATCTCGGTGATGACGACGTCGGCCTCGGTCTTGTCGGCCAGGCGATGGATGCGCGCCTTGATCTCGTCGGTGACGTGGGGGATGACCTGCACCGTCCCGCCCAGAAAGTCGCCGTGGCGCTCTCGGTTGATGAGGGTCTGGTACACCGAGCCCTGCGTGACGTTGGAATCGCGCTTGAGGTTCTCGTCGATGAAGCGCTCGTAGTGGCCCAGGTCGAGGTCGCCTTCGTGGCCGTCCTCGGTCACGAAGACCTCGCCGTGCTGGAAGGGGCTCATGGTGCCCGGGTCGACGTTGAGGTAGGGGTCCATCTTCTGCATCGTGACCTTGTAGCCGCGCGCCTTCAGAAGGCGGCCCAGCGAGGCGGCCGTGATGCCCTTTCCCAACGAAGAGACGACGCCGCCGGTCACAAACACATGTTTCGTCATAAGGAAGCCCCCGCTCTCTGCGCGCCGTTTCCGGCGTCTCCGCCGACCGCGCGTCCACGATTACGGGGCCCCATTGTACGACAGGGCGCCTCCCCCGCGGCGAACCGTAACACGCTTGCCACAAAACGGGCGGGCGGAGCGGGGCGGCGGCCATTTCGACGCAGTTGCGGCGGTCCCGGAAGCGGCCACGGCAGTCCCGAAGGCGACTGCGGCAACCCCGGAGGCATCGTGTCAACGATCGGGGTCCTCCCTGGCCAAAAAGCTCGATCGTGAAGAGCAGAAAGGGGTTCCGAAAGCCGTTCCATGGTCCACCGACGGGCTGCCGAAACGTCGCGACCTAACCATGCTTTGCATAGTGAAAAGCCCAGTTGACACGGCCTCTCGAAGCGGGCTTCCCGAGGAGCAGCGGCGCTCCGCACGATCGAGGTTTTTGGCCAACAAGAGCCGATTTCCTTGACACGGTTTCGCTCCAGACCGTCCCGCAGGGTCGCACAGCCCCCTTCCTACCCGAACAGCCCGGTCGACAGATACCGCTCGCCGGTGTCGGGCAGGATTGCCACCACCGTCTTGCCGCGCATCTCCGGTCGTTTCGCCACCTGCACGGCAGCCCAGGCCGCCGCGCCGGACGATACCCCCACGAGCAGCCCCTCGAGCCGCCCGATGCGGCGCGCCATGGAACGGGCGTCCTCGAGTTGCACGGGCACGACCTCGTCGAGCAGGCTCCGGTCGAGCGTCTGCGGCACAAATCCCGCCCCGATGCCCTCGATGCGATGCGCGCCGGCGCGCCCCTCCGACAACAGGGGCGAATCCGCCGGCTCCACAGCCACCACGAGCAATTCCGGGTTCTTCTCGCGCAGATAGCGCCCCGCACCCGTAATCGTGCCGCCCGTCCCCACGCCCGCCACAAGCGCATCGACCGCGCCGTCCGCATCTTCCCAGATCTCGGGACCGGTCGTGGCATAGTGCGCCGCCGGGTTTGCCGGGTTCGAAAACTGACCGGCGACGACCGAGCCGGGAATCTCGCGCGCGAGCTCCTCGGCCCGCTCGATTGCCCCCGCCATGCCGCGCGCGCCGTCGGTCAGCACCACCTCGGCCCCGTACGCCTCCATGAGCAGGCGTCGCTCCGCGCTCGCCGTGTCGGGCATCGCGATGACGACGCGCAGGCCGCGCGCGGCGCCCAGCGCCGCGAGGCCGATGCCGGTGTTGCCGCTCGTGGGCTCAATGACCGTGGAGCCGGGGCCGATGAGCCCGCGGCGCTCGAAATCGTCGAGCATCGAGCGGGCCACCCGGTCCTTGGCCGAGCCGGCGGGGTTCATGCCTTCGACCTTCGCAAGCAGGCGTGCCTCCAAGCCCTCGGCCGCCCCGATACGAGCAAGGTGCAGCAGCGGCGTGTGGCCGACGAGCTCGTCGACGGAGGTGCAGATGCGGGCCATGGTGTGTCCTTTCGCGAACGTCGGGACGCAGCCGTCCCCGACGCGTATGTTTCCGTTTGCGCAACCGCAAGCACGGCACGACCGCACCGCACACGAGTCATAGTAGGCTGTCCTAAGCACACCCGAAGGCGGATTCGAACCGAAAGGTGACCCATGCCGTTCATCTCCATCATTAAAGAGGATATCCGGGCCGTCAAAGAGCGCGATCCCGCCGCCCAAGGGTCCGGCGTCATCTTCTTCACCTACCCCGGTCTGCACGCACGTTGGGCTCATATCTGGGAGCACTGGCTGTGGGAACGCGGCTGGAAGCGCCTCGCCCGCTTCTCCTCGCAGTTCATGCGCTTCGTGACCGGCGTCGAAATCCACCCCGGCGCGCAGATCGGCCGGCGCTTCTTCATCGACCACGCCATGGGCGTCATCATCGGCGAGACGACGATCATCGGCGACGACTGCACGCTCTACCAAGGCGTGACCCTGGGCGGCACCGGCAAGGAAACCGGTAAGCGCCACCCGACCCTGGGCAACAACGTGCTCGTGGGCGTGGGGGCGAGCGTGCTCGGCAACGTGGCCATCGGCGACGGGGCCAAGATCGGCGGAGGCGCCGTGGTGGTCGAGGACGTGCCGCCCAACTCGACCGTGGTGGGCATCCCGGGACGCGTGGTGCGCCGCGACGGCAAGCGCGTGGAAGACGAAACGGCGCACCAGCGCCGCCACCAGGAGTTCCTCCCCGACCCCAAACGCGAGGTGGACGAGGCTCAGAACAGGCGCATCGCCGAACTCGAACGCGAGGTCGTACGGCTGCGGGGACTCGTTGGAGACGCGGGCGCGGGGCGCAAAGAGCCGGAACGCGAGGCAAAGGAGCGATAGCGACCTATGAGGATGACCGACGAGCTGCAGGCATCGCTCGCGATGCTCAACGACGAGCAGAGGCAGGCCGTGGAGCACCTCGACGGGCCGCTTCTGGTGGTGGCGGGCCCCGGGACGGGCAAGACCCAGCTCCTGAGCCTGAGGGCCGCCCGCATCTTGGCCGAGCGCGACGCCGCCCCCGACAACATCCTGTGCCTCACCTACACCGAGGCCGGTGCCGAGGCCATGCGCAAGCGACTCATCGAGCTCATCGGTCGGGACGCGTACGGGATCCAGGTGAGCACCTTCCACGGCTTCGCCAACAGCGTGCGCTGCACCCATCCGGAACGCTTCCCCAGGCCGGCGTCGGACAAGCTGGTCACGCCCCTGTGCCAAGCGGAGATCATGGACGGCGTGCTCGGCGCGCTCCCCTTTGGGACGTCCCTCTCCGGCCTGCGGCAGGGCGGGACGGCCACCAGGACGGTCGACATGCTCTCGTTCGTCTCCACCATCAAGCGCAACGGCCTCGCCCCAAACGAGCTTTTGGCCATCGTCGAGCAAAACGGGACGGCAGCCGCGTGGCTCGAGGAAAACTCGGCCCTGTGCGACCTGGCGTCTCAAAGGGCGTCGAAAAAGGTCGCGCTGTCGTTCGGGGAGGAGGTCGAGCGCGCCTGCTCGGCAGCCCCCGCCGAGCTCAAGCGGCCCGTCGTCGCCACGCCGGGCGTCTACATGCCCTTTGTGTCCCAGCTCCTGAACACGGTCAGGCAAACCGAGCTGATCGACGAGGACGGCAAAAAGACCACCGGCTATGCGCAGGTCCGCGACGCCTTTTTCGTCGGCAACAACAAAGACGGGCGGCACCTCGGCATCAAGGACCAAAGCGAGCGTCTCGCGATGGCCTGCCGAGTCGCCCAGGACTACCAGGCGGCCCTGGACGAACAGCACCTCTTTGACTTCGACGACATGGTGTACGACTTCATCCGCGCGGTGGGGGCGGACGCTGATCTCCGTCAGACGTTGCAGGACTCCTACACCTATATCCAGGTCGACGAGTTCCAGGACACCAACGGCGCCCAGATGCGGATGCTCGACCTGCTGTGCGACGGCATCGACCAGCCCAACATCATGGCGGTGGGCGACGACGACCAAGCCATCATGCGCTTCCAGGGGGCGTCCGTCGAGTGCATCGACCAATTCAGGGAGCGCTACCGCCCCCGCTGCATCGTGCTCAGGGTCAACTACCGCTCCACGCCGGCCATCGTCGACCTGGGGCAGAAGGTGGCGGGGCAGATCGGGCGCCGCTTGAGGACGGGCGCTGACAGGGGCCTGGTGGCCGCGCGCCCCGAAGGCGACCAGACGGCGTTTTCCGAGACGGTGTTCGCGAGCAAGGCCGAGGAGTACGCAGCGCTCGCCGCGAGCATCCGCGCGCGGATCGACGCGGGCTACGGTGCGTCGTGCGACGATCCCGACGAGGCGATCGCGGTCATCTCGCCCAGAAACGCCGCGCTCAAGGAGCTCATCCCCTATCTGGTGGCGCAAGGCATCCCCTTTTCCTATCGGCAGACGCAGAACCTCTTTGATTCGGAGCGCCTGCAGACCACCCTGGCGACACTGCGCTGCGTGGCCGCCCTGTCGCAGGGGCGCGGCGACCTCGCCGTGAGCTTCCTCCCCCAGATCGTTGCCGCACCGGAACTCGGCGGCGACCACGTCTCTTCCGTCCGGTTCGCCCTCTGGGCGAGGCGGGCGCACCACGGGGACTGGCTGAGCGCCATGGCGGAGACGGACGACGCGCGCATCAGGGGCATCTACGACGACCTCATGGGCTGGGCGGCGGCCGCCCCCTCGTCGCCCGTCCGCGAGCTGCTCTTCAAGGTCGCGGCGCGCCCGATGGACTACTACCGCCAGCTTGAGGGCGACCCCCTCGCCGCAGCCGAGTTCAACGCCGGCATGCGCGCCATGCTCGGGTTCGTCGAGGGCGAGCTGGACATCGCGGGCGGCATGGGCAGGACGCTGCGCCTTGCAGACGTCGTTGACCGCCTCGAGGCGGCCCGCCTGCGCAAGATCGACATCGACGCCGGCATCGACCTCAAGGCGCCCGGCGCGGTGCGGCTCACCACCGCCCACAGCTCCAAGGGGCTCGAGTTCGACTGCGTCTATCTGCTCGACGCCGACGATATGACCTGGCACAACACAGCAAGCGGCACAAAGCTGTACCCCTCCAACCTCCTCATCGGGAACGAAAAGGACGGCGACGACGCCACGAGGCTCCTGTTCGTGGCCGCGACGCGCGCAAAGCGCCACCTCGAGCTGTTCCGCGCTCGGGACAACGCCCTGCGCGAGCTCGCCGGGGAAATCTCCTCGACCGTCGGAGAGGTGGACCCGCACGCCTTGGACGCCGCGCTCGAGACCGACTGGCACGGCTCCTACCAGCTGGACACCCTCGAGCTCGTTGCCCTGCTCGACGTCCGCAAAGACATACGGCACCTGTCGGCGTCCTCGCTCAACGCGTTTGTCACCTACGAGGAAGGCTGCGCCAACAGCACGTCGTTCCCGGAGCGCCAGGTCATGCGCCTGCCCGAGGAGCCCAAGGTCTATTTCGAGTTCGGCACCATCGTGCACGCGCTGATGGAGGACGTGACGTGCCGCGTCTTGGGGCCGCAGGGCGCGGACCTGCGCGAGGCGGTCGAGGCCCATCGCAAGCAGGTCGCCTGGATGGACTTCTCCCCGAGCGAGGTCGCGCACTACCTGCAGCGCTTCGACCGCATCTGCGCGACGTTTGTCCCCTGGCTCATGGAGCGCGCCGCCGGCTACAAGCGGTTCCCCGAGGTCAAGGTGTCCTCCGCGACCGCCGCCGGCACACCGCTGTACGGCCGGCTCGACCTGATTCTGGCGGACGACGCCACGCGGACCCTGCGCATCGTCGACTATAAGACCGGCTTCAACCGCGACCTGCCCGACGGCTATCGGCGCCAGCTCGCGTTTTACAAGCTCATGGTGGAGTCCTCCCCCGCATTCGAGGGTTACACCGTCGTCTCCATGGGCGACTACTACGTGGAGCCCGACAAAGACACCGGCATCCTCTGTCCGCCCAACGAGGTGAGCGCCTCAGAGGCCGAGATGCACGGCCTGGAGCGCCTCGTCGATGCCGTATGGGAGCGCATCGGGGCCGGGGCGTGGGACACGAGCGCCTTTGAGCAGAGCGAGCTCTATCGAGAGGCCCGCGCCAGCCAGGGCTCGTGCAGGAACAAAGCCGAGCGGGAGCGCGTCATGCAGCAGGCGTACGAGGCGTGGCTGGTGGGGGGTGACGAATGATGATCGAAACTGATAAGGACACGACTATAACGTGCGAAGAGTCGGCAACCGATAGTTCGGCGTCTATCGTCTTAGTCAGCGAGCTGTTGAACGACAACCTGACAATCCCTGGCTACCAGAGGCCCTACCGATGGTCGGCATCGAGCGTCCTGAAGCTGCTTGAGGACATCAAAACTGCAGCAGAAAGCGAGTTCGACGCTGAAGACTCTTTTCGGTATCGCGTCGGAACCGTCATCATCCACAATAACGCAGAGACAGGCGCCCTTGACATAGTTGACGGTCAACAGCGCCTCGTCACTCTTGCTCTCATCAAGCACTGTCTCTCCCCAGATGATTCATCTCAAACCTGCCCTCTGCTCGAAGAGGGCTTGATTGGTGCAGAGTCAAAAGCCAATGTCAAACGGAATTACCAGGCCATTATGAATTGGTTTTCTCAATATAGGAAGGGAGACCAAAAACGCTTTGACGATTTCTTTGACGCGCGGCTTGAGGCCGTCCTCATCATAGTCAACAAGCTCTCCGAGGCATTCCAGCTGTTCGACTCACAAAACACGCGTGGCCGCGCCCTTAACCCCCACGACCTGCTCAAGGCTTATCACCTGCGCGCCATGAGGGACAGGCCTCACGACATGAAGCATGCCGTCGCCAAGTGGGAATCCTTTCCAAGCGAAAAGATTGCCGACCTTTTCTCTGGTTATCTATTCCCCATCTCAGCATGGATGCGAAAGGAAAAGAGCAGGAAGTTCACAACAAGGGAAATAGACGACTTCAAGGGCATCTCGGCAGAAACAGGATACACCTATGCCCACGCAGCTTGGAAGACTCTCCCCTACTATCAGATCGGACAACCGTTCATCGAGGGAAAACCCTTTTTCGAGATGGTGGCCCACTATCTCGAACTGCTTGAGGACATCAAAGAAGAGCTCTCGACAGACAGGTTTTCAGAAATCAAATCGCTTTTGGATGCCAAAGGGCAAACGATTGGGATGTCGTACGCAAAGAGGCTATTTGAATGTGCCCTCCTCCATTATTACGACCGTTTTGGGAATTTCGATACTCGCGCTATCGACAACCTGTTTGCCTGGGCGATTGCTATACGAGTCGACATGGAACATCTCGGATTCGATTCGGTGAACAAGTACGCAATCGGTGAGAACAACTATAGCGAGAGCTATACCAACGTCATCCCTATGTTCGCGTTCATTGCACGAGCTCGCAAACATACAGATATATCAAATCTAACAATAAATGCTCCAAAGGAACCACGTGGTAATCCGAGCAAGGAACGGAAAAGACTGTTCGACTGGTTTAGGCAGGTATAATAAATGACTGAAACAAGCGACATTCTGACCATTCCCGTCGTGGGCAACGGCAGTGAAAAAGGTTTGTTTGGTGGAAACGACCGCTACATTATCCCACTATACCAGCGGCCTTACGCATGGACGGAAGACCAGATCGTTCAGTTGTTGCAGGACATCGATGGTCTCAGCAGCAATTCTGATGAGCATTACTACCTCGGTCCCCTCGTTGTCCACCGCAGGAAAAACGGACTTTTAGAGGTCATCGACGGACAGCAACGTCTCACCACCTTGTTCTTGCTTCTGAGAACCATGCAACAGGCGAATCAACTGGGAGAAGACGCCTGTGCTCATGCAGATGATTGTATTCCCGACTCTTTCCCTTTGATATTCGAATGCCGGGAACGCTCCGACAAGACGTTGCGCCATCTGGGAAATCTTGACGATCTAGATGCGGATTCGATTGAAGAGCCAATCCGGCAAGGGTTCCGCATCATCCAAGACGAACTCTCTCGGCTTGAATACGAGGGAGAAGGCCATATTGCGACCTTTGCCGACAAACTTCAGAGAGTCCTCCTGCATAGAATTGAAGTTCCCCCTCATACGGACCTCAATCATTACTTTGAAATCATGAACTCGAGAGGAGAGCAACTCGAACAACATGAAGTGTTAAAGGCTCGCTTGATGAGCTTTCTGCCAAACAGCAAAGCCAAGACTGCCTTCGTGACTATTTGGAATGCATGCAGCGACATGAGCGGCTATGTCCAGATGCACTTCAAGCCAGAGATACGGACGCAGCTGTTCGACGGAAACTGGGAAGAATACCCTACAGATGAAAAAATCGGGGGTCTCTCCTGGGACAATCTCGACAACAGCCCTTGCTCCATCCTCGAAGCGATCGATTCAGAAACCGAATGGACAGGCAAGTCTGAGACCGATGATAGAGAGGAAAACTCGAATCGCTTTGAAAGCATCGTCGACTTCCCTCACTTCCTTCTTCACGTCCTGCAGGTTTTTATGAATAACCAAAATGACGGACTTCTCAAACCTGTAC
>DBEYOB010000110.1:0-12308 GCA_048173955.1 Coriobacteriales bacterium | reverse complement strand
GTCGTCCCCCGACGGCACGCGGGCGCCGCGGTCTGCCCGACGACGCGGGACGGCGCCCGATCCCGGCCGCACGAGGGAGGCCGCGGCGGGGGCGGGCGAGCCCTCCGCCGCGGCCTCGTGCCTCACCGCGAGGAACGACATCGTGTCGTCGGCGGACAGGCCGCCCACGTAGGACGAGCCTCCCGGGGCTGCGGCGGGCTTGTCGAGCTGGGCCGCCAGGGCGACGAACATGGCCGTCTCCCCCGCATCCGCCGGGGTGCCGCCGTGCGCCATGGCGTCGGGAAGGGGCCGCGGGGCCGCCCCCGCGCCGTCCGCCGCCTCCGACTCCCTGAAATGCTTGCCGCGGTACTCCTCCATCGTCATCCTTCCACCAGGTCGACAAAGGCCGCATGGCAGAACGCCGCCAGCTCCTCGGGGTTCACCGTCAGCTGCACGCCGATCTTTCCGCCGGAGATGCCGATGCGGTCGAACAGCTGGGCGGTCTCGTCGACAAAGGTCGGGTACGCCCGCTTCATGCCCACCGGCGAGCACCCGCCGCGCACATACCCGGTAACGGCCGGCAGGTCGCGCCAGTTGAGCAGCGCGAGCGACTTCTCCCCCGCCGCGCGCGCGGCCTTCTTGAGGTCGAGCTCGCTGGCGACGGGTATGCAGTACACCGCATAGGTCTTGCGGGGCGACACGCAGACGAGGGTTTTGAACGACGCGTCGGGGTCCGAACCGGTCGCCTCGGCGACGCGCAGGCCGACCCCCACCGACGTCTCGTCCTCGACCTCGTAGGCGCGCGCCTCGTACGCGATGCCCGCGCGCTCGAGCTCGCGCATCGCGTTGGTCTTGGCGGCCTCGGCCCCCCTCTGCCGGCTCACGCGCGACCCGCCTTCTGCTCCATCCGGGCGCGGTCGCGCGCGAGCAGGGGTTTGAGGAACCTGCCCGTCACGCTCGCTGGGTTTTCAGCGACCTCCTCGGGGGTGCCCGTCGCCACGACCCTTCCTCCGCCGCTGCCGCCCTCGGGCCCCATGTCGATGATCCGGTCGGCGACCTTGATGACGTCGAGGTTGTGCTCGATGACGAGCACCGTGTTTCCCGCGTCGACCAGGCGCTGGAGCACCTCGAGCAGCTGGCGCACGTCCTCGAAGTGGAGTCCGGTCGTCGGCTCGTCGAGGATGTAGAAGGTCTTTCCGGTCTGGCGGCGGTGGAGCTCCTTGGCAAGCTTCACGCGCTGCGCCTCGCCTCCCGACAGCGTCGTCGCCGGCTGGCCGAGTCGCACGTAGCCGAGGCCAACGTCGTGCAGCGTCTGAAGCTTGCGCTTGATGTTCGGGATGTTCGCGAAGAACGCGAGCGCCTCGTGCACCGTCATGTCGAGCACGTCGCTGATCGTCTTGCCGCGGTAGAGGATCTGCAGCGTCTCGCGGTTGTAGCGCTTCCCGCCGCACTGCTCGCAGGGCACGTAGATGTCGGGCAGGAAGTGCATCTCGATCTTGATCTGGCCGTCGCCCTTGCAGGCCTCGCAGCGCCCGCCCGGGACGTTGAAGCTGAAGCGCCCCGGCGAGTAGCCGCGCGCCTTGGACTCGGGCACGCTCGCGTAGAGGCTGCGCAGGTCGTCCCACAGGCCGATGTAGGTCGCCGGGTTCGACCGCGGCGTGCGCCCGATGGGCGACTGGTCGATGTCGATGACCTTGTCGATCAGCTCGAGCCCCTCGAGCCGCCTGTAGGGCCCCACGGGGCGGTTGGAGCGGTGGACGGCGTTGGTGAGCGCCGGCGCCAGCGTGTCGGTCACCAGGGAGCTCTTCCCCGACCCCGACACGCCCGTGACCACGGTGAACGTGCCGATCTGGACCGAGGCCGTCACGTCCTGCAGGTTGTTCGCCGACGCGCCGACGATCGTGAGCTCCCCGCGTTCCGGGCTCCGCCGCGCGGCGGGCAGCTCGATCATGCGCTCGCCGGTGAGGTACTGGCCCGTGAGCGAGTCGGGGCATGCGGCGATCTCCTCGGGCGTGCCGGCGGCGACGACCTCGCCTCCCAGCTCCCCGGCGCCGGGCCCCATATCGACCACGTAGTCGGCGGCCCGTATCGTGTCCTCGTCGTGCTCGACGACAACGACCGTGTTCCCCAGGTCGCGCAGATGGTCGAGCGTCGCGATGAGGCGTTCGTTGTCACGCTGGTGCAGGCCGATGCTCGGCTCGTCGAGGATGTAGAGCACGCCCATGAGACCGGCGCCGATCTGCGTCGCGAGGCGGATGCGCTGGGCCTCGCCGCCCGAAAGGGTCGTGGCGGAGCGTTCGAGCGTCAGGTAGCCGAGGCCGACGTCGACCAGGAAGCGCAGCCGCTCGACGATCTCCTTGACGATGCGCTCGCCGATGAAGCGCTCGCGCTCGGTCAGCTCGAGGGAGCGGAAGAACGCCAAGCTCTCGACCGTGCTCATGCAGCACACGTCGTAGATGGACTTGCCGCCCACGGTGACCGCGAGGATCTCGGGCTTGAGGCGCGCGCCGTGGCACGCCGTGCAGGGCTCGTCGCGGATGTACTGCTCGAGGCGGGCCTTGATGTTGTCGTTCGTCGTCTCGTTGTAGCGGGTGAAGATGATGTTCGAGAGGCCGGAGAAGGTCGTCGACCAGCTCGTGTCGCGCCCGTCGCGGGTGTGGTAGTCGACCTTGACCTTTTTGGTCCCCAGGCCGTCGATGAAGGTCTTCTGGGCCTTTTTCGAAAGGTCCTTCCAGGGGGTGTCCGCCGCATAGCCCAGATGCCGCGTCACCGCGTCGAGGACCTGGGGGTAGTAGTTGCTCATACCGAAAATCCCGCCGAGCGCCCCGGAGCCGACCGGCTTGTCGGGGTCGACGATGAGCGCCTCGACGTCGATCGTCTTGTGGACGCCCAATCCGTCGCATTCGGGGCACGCCCCGTAGGGGGCGTTGAACGAGAAGTCGCGTGGCTGCAGGTCGTCGATCGAGTGGCCGTGCACCGGGCACGCGAGCGCAAGCGAGTACTCGAGCAGCTCGCCCGGCCGGTCCCCGTCCTCGACAACCCACACGCAGACGTTACCCTCGGCGAGCTTGGTGGCGTTCTCAACCGCCTCGACGATGCGGCCCAGCGAGTCTGCGCGCACGGACACGCGGTCGACAACGACCTCGATGGTGTGCTTGAACTTCTTGTCGAGCACGATCTCCTCGTCGTCGAGGCGGCGAACCTCCCCGTCGACGCGAACGCGCGAGAATCCCTCCTTGCGCAGGTCCTCGAACAGCTTGGTGTACTCGCCCTTCCGACCGCGAACGACAGGGGCGAGCACGAGCGCCCTGCGGCCCTCCGCGGCGGCCAGGATCTTGTCGGCGACCTGGTCGGTCGTCTGCCGCTCGATGACCCTGCCGCACTCAGGGCAGTGCGGAACGCCGATGCGGGCGAACAGCAGGCGCAGGTAGTCGTAGATCTCGGTCACCGTGCCCACCGTGGAGCGCGGGTTCTTCGACGTCGTCTTCTGGTCGATGGACACGGCGGGCGACAGGCCGTCGATGCTGTCGACGTCGGGCTTGTCCATCTGGCCGAGGAACATGCGCGCGTAGCTCGAGAGCGACTCGACGTAGCGGCGCTGCCCCTCCGCATAGATGGTGTCGAACGCCAGCGAGCTCTTCCCCGACCCCGACAGCCCCGTGATGACCACGAGCCTGTCGCGCGGAATCTCGAGGTTGACGTCCTTGAGGTTGTGCTCGCGCGCACCCCTGATGACGATGCTGCTCTGCCCCACCGTAGCTCCCTTGCGTCCGTCGACCGGCATGTGCATCCTTTCAGTCTAGACCTCGGGCGCGGGTTGCGGGGCCGCATTGCCGCGAAGCACCGCCTTTCCGGAAAATAGACAAACACATGTTCGTATATCGTGTACAAAAAGAGGCCGCCGGCGAACGGACCGGCGGCCTTGGCGGTCGACGGGATGGTCGGGCTGGCCGAAGCCGCTCGGCTAGGCGGCAAGCCCCACGGTGAAGCCGGGGTCGGCCGCGGGAAGGAACTCTTCGGACGCGTCCGCGGAACCCGAGGCCGCGACGCCGAGCACCTGCTGGGCGTAGCCGGTCCCCAGGGGCTCGGCGATTGCCGCGAGGGCGAGCCCGTCGGACGCGAAGTTGAGCATGGCGGCGGAGTACCAGGTGCCGGTGCCCATCGGGTCGGCGGTGAGCTCGACGCCGAGCGTCGCGACGCCGGCGAACTGGTAGGCGCCCGCCCAGAAGCTCTGCAGCGCGCCGGAGACCTGGGAGTCCTGCAAAACCGACTCGGAGAGGGAGTCGGCCGCCTGCTGCAGGTCGCCGAGCGCGACCTCGTCCATCCCGGCGGCAGGGAGGTCGACCGCGGCGAAGACGGCCTGGTCGAGCCATGCGAGCGTGAAGCCGATCCCGAACACGCTGCCCTGCGCGAGCGTGCTGCCCGCGGGCACCGTGTAGGGGACGCTGGCGACCTCGACCGTCCGGTCGCCCTCGAGCACCGGGAACGACTGGGCGAAGCCCTCCGTCACCGTGCCCGACGCGGGCAGGAACGACAGCATGCCCACGACGCCCTCGAACTCGGGGGACGTGACGGCGAACAGCTTGAGGGTCGTGCCGTAGACGACGCCGTTGATCTCGATGTCGTCGGTGTAGGCCGTCACGGTCGTAAAGCCCTGCTCCTCCGCGGCGCCCACCTCGATGGGGAGCCCGACGACGCCGGGCAGATACTCGACCCCGGCGATCTCCGCGGCGAGGTCGGCGACCTCGTCCTGCGTGCTCGCAAGGTCGGTCATCGAGAGGGAGCCGGGCAGCGCGGCGGCGACGAAGAAGCCGTCCTCGCGCGCGAAGGCGACCAGCTGCTCGAGGCCGGTGCCCTCCAGGAGCTCTTCGGGAACGGAAAGCTCCCCCCAGTCCGACGGCAGCGTGTAGTTGACGCCGTGCATGCTGCGCGTCACGCCCTCAGCCGCCCGCGCGGGCAAGGCGGCAAACAGCAAGGCGACGAGCAGCGCCGCAACGGCGAGCAGCAGCGTGCCCGGACGCGCGGACGTGCGGTTCCCGGCTCCCATATGGCTTCCTCCTCGGTTCAGACGGTCGTTGCGCAAAACGCACGGCCCCCTTCGAGCCGCGCGCCCTTCGCGGACCAGTATACTACCTGCCCGCGGCATCGGCCCCCGCGTTCACGGCATCCACGAGCGCCGCCGCGCAGCGCAGGCCGTCCGCCGCCGCGCTCATGATGCCCCCGGCATAGCCCGCGCCCTCGCCGCACGGGTAGAGGCCGCGGACCTCGGTGCTCTCGCACGCCGCGTCGCGGCGGACGCGCACCGGCGAGCTCGAGCGCGTCTCGACGCCCGTGAGGACGGCGTCGGCGAGGTCGAAGCCACGCAGGCGGCGCGCCATCGGGGCGACGCCCGCCCTCAGGGCTTCTGCGACGAAGGGCGGCAGGGCGCCCTCGACGCTCCCCCACCTCACACCGCGCGGATAGGTCGGCTCGACCGAGCCGCACCCCGCAGAGGGCCTGCCCGCCATGAAGTCGCCGAGCAGCTGCGCCGGCGCGGCGAAGCCCCCGCCTCCGAGCTCGAATGCTTCCCGCTCGCACGCCCGCTGGAGGCGGACGCCGGCGAGCGGGTCGTCGTCGGCGCTGGGAATGTCCTTGGGGTAGACGTTGGCGAGCAGGGCGGCGTTGGCGTTTCGCCCGTCGCGGGCGAACTCGCTCATCCCGTTGGTCACCACGCCGCCCGCCTCGCTCGCCGCCGCGACGACGGTCCCGCCCGGGCACATGCAGAACGTGTACACGCCGCGGCCGTCGGGCAGGTGGTGGCTGAGCTTGTAGTCGGCGGGCGGCAGGGAGGGGTGCCCCGCGGCGCGCCCGTAGCGCGCCCGGTCGACGAGTCCCTGCGGGTGCTCGATGCGCACCCCCATGGAGAACACCTTTGGCTCGAGGGCGAGCCCCAAGGCGCGCAGCAGCTCGAAGACGTCGCGCGCCGAATGGCCGCACGCGAGCACGGCGCGGTCGCACGCGAGCTCCAGTGCGGCGGTGCCCCCGCCCTCCGCCGTCGTCTCCGCCCGGACGCCTCTGAGGGAGCCGCCCTCGACGACGAGCTCCGTCAGCCGCGTCCTCCAGCGGACCTCGCCGCCCGCGCGCTCGATGCGCTCGACGAGGTTGGCGACGACGCGCGGCAGGGCGTCGCTGCCGATGTGGGGGTGGGCCTGCCACAGGATGTCGGGCGAGGCGCCGGCGTCGGCGAACGCGCGGGCGATCCAGGCGTTCGCCGGGGAGCTGGTGCCCGTGGTGAGCTTGCCGTCGGAGAAGGTCCCCGCCCCGCCGGCCCCGAACTGGATGTTGCTCTCGACGTCAAGCTCGCCCGTGGCGACGAACCGCTCGACGTCGCGCACGCGCCGGACGGGCTCGGACCCGCGCTCGATCAGGACGGGGGCGAGGCCCGCCTCGGCGAGGGAGAGGGCGCAGAACAGCCCGGCCGCCCCCGCCCCGACGACGACCGGGCGCCGCTCGGCGGGGTGCCTGGCGACCGGCGGCTCGTAGGCTGGCGGGTTCGCAGCCACCACGTCGTTCGAGGCGGCACGCTCAACCAGGAGCAGCTCGGAGGCAGGGCTGCCGTCGGCCGCCCCGACGCGGACGGTTGCGACGAAATGGACGTCCCCGCGCTTGCGGGCGTCGACGGCGCGGCGGACGACCGCGCATGCGCCCAGCTCGGAGGGATCGCACCGCAGCCGACGCGCGCAGGCGTCGCGCAGGCGAACAGGGTCGTAGGCGACGCCCGACGCCTCGCCGCCGGAAAGGGGAAGCTGCAGGTTGCGGATCTCGATCATAGGGTCTCCCGGGTCGGTGCCGACGTGGCGGGCGGCGGTCAGGTGCGCGCCGCCGCGACACCGGCAACCATACCGCTAACCCACGCCCATGCGAGGTTGAATCCGCCGCACGCCCCGTCAACGTCCAGAGCCTCTCCACACGCGTGAAAGCCGGGCAGGCCGCAGGCGGCAAGGTCGGACGGGTCGAAGGCGTCGAGCGCGAGCCCACCCTGGGTCACCTGGGCGGCGCCGGACTCGGCGGGGCCGACCACCGCGAACTCCCATCCCTTGAGGAGCCCGGCGAGCCTGCCGGGGTCGAGGGGGCGCGACCCGTCGGCCCCGCACGCAAGGCCCATGAGGTGGCGGGCGATGCGGGGGTGCAGCGCACCGTCGAGGAACGGCAGCATGCCGTCGGTCCCCGCAAGCCGCGGGGCGAGGTCGTGCCGCCGCCGCTCCAGCACGCCGTGGAGCTCGTCCGCGGACAGGTCGGGCACCAGGTCGAGCGCCAGGACGTCGCCGGGGCGGGCGAGCCGCGACAGGTCGAACACGACGATGCCCGACAGGCCGAAGCGGCGGAAGAGGACCTCGCCCTCCTGGCGGTCGACTACCGAGCGTCCGTCGCGCAGCTCCACCGCGCAGGACGCGCGCACGCCGTCGAGCTCCCTGGGGGGCTTCGGCGAGCACGCGAGCGGGCACAGCGCCGGCCGCTCCTCGGTGCGCGGCAACCCCAGGCACGACGCGGGAATCCCGGCCGAACCGCCGCCCGCCGCCCAAACGAGTGCATCCGACCGGACGGTGCGCCCGGACTCCAGGCCGACCTCCCACGAACCGTCGGCGGCGCGCGCCACGCCGACCGCACGGGACTCGAGCTCGAGCTCGACCCCGCGCTCGCGCGCCCCGGCGAGCAGGACGTCGAGCACCGACGAGGCGGCGCGCGAACGGGGGAAGAGGCGGCCCTCAGCGTCGGTGCGGTACCACAGGCCGAGATGGCCGAAGAAGTCGAGGATCGCGCCGAGGGGGTCGTCCCCCATGGCCTCGGCCACGAAGGAGGGGTCGTTGTAGCGCTCGGGCGCCAGGTCGGCGTTGGCGAAGTTGCAGCGGCCGTTGCCCGACGCCAGGATGCTGCTCCCTGGTTTGGCCGCCGCCTCGAGCAGGCACACGTGCGCCCCGGACACCGCGGCCGAAATCGCGGCCGCCATGCCCGAGGCGCCGGCACCCACCACCGTCACGCGGGGGTGTTCCATGCAACGCTCCTCGTCAAGACGCTATTCCGCCACCGACCAGCCGCCGGCCAGCGAGGCCGCGACCTTGACCTGGGCGGCCTTGTCGAGCAGCGTGTCGATGTCGATGCCCTGGTTGGGGATGTCCATCACGCGGCCCTCGTCGCACATCTTGGCAAACTCGGGGTTGATGGGCAGGCGCGCCAGCACGTCGGTGCCGTACTTCTTGGCAACCTCGTCGATGTGGCTCTCGCCGAAGATGTTGTAGCGTTTGCCGCAGTCGGGGCACTCGAAGTAGCTCATGTTCTCGATAAGGCCGAGCACCGGCACGTTCATGGCCTTCGCCATGTTGACCGCCTTGCCGACGATCGTGGCGACCAGGTCCTGGGGCGAGGCGACGATGACGACGCCGTCGACCGGCACGCTCTGGAAGACCGTGAGCGCCACGTCGCCCGTTCCGGGAGGCATGTCGACCACGAGCACGTCGAGGTCGCCCCAGGCGACCTCGTTCCAGAACTGCTTGACGCAGTTGCCGATGACCGGACCGCGCCAGATCACCGGGTCGTCGGGGTTGCGCAGCAGCAGGTTGATCGACATGACCTCGATGCCGTTCGAGGTGCGCGCGGGCACGAGCAGCTCGTTGATGGCCGTCACGCCCGTGTGGTGGAACCCGAACATGTGCGGGATCGTGGGGCCGGTGATGTCGGCGTCCAGGATGCCGACCTTCAGGCCGCGGCGCGCCGCGTCGCAGGCGATGAGGCCCGACACGAGCGACTTGCCGACGCCGCCCTTGCCGGACACGACGCCGATGACGTGCTTGACGTGTGACATGTCGTTCTGGGCGAGCTTGGAGGTGTCGCCGGTGCGCCCTACACCGGTCTCCGCGAGGTTTTCCTCTGCCATGGTCCTCTCCTTGTCCTCTCGCGCAGCCGACGGGCGAAACGCCCATCGATGGGTGTTTACACGCCGTCAGCTTAATACCGCAAATCGACTCGGATTCGGATTATAGCCGTTTGCGCGAGGATTGCCAGTAGACGCGCGAAAAAGGCGGCAGCAGGCTCCACGGTCGAGGGCCGCCGGCGCGTCAGCGCGGTTTGCGGGCCACGAGCGAGAAGGTGGGCGGGAAGCGCCGGGCGTCTGGCGGCAGGCCGTAGAGCCCCCCCCCCAGCTCCCCAACATGGCGTCTCCCCTCAGTGCTTCGCGTGCCTGTTGAACCGCTTGGCCGTCTTGTTCGCACCCACGCCCGCGCTCTTGCGCGCTCCCTTCTTGAGGCGCTCGATGACCGCTGACTCCTCGTCGCCCTCGACGAGCGCCTTGAGGCGCACGAGCTGGTCGCGCAGGCGCGCCGCCTCCTCGAAGTCGAGCTTCTCCGACGCGGCGCGCATGTCCTCCTCGATGGCCGACATGATCTGCGCCACCTCGTCTTTGGGCAGCTTGGACAGCTCGCGCGCGACGTCCTCCGCCGTGCGGCGCTGTTCGGGAGAGAGGGGGGCGTCGCCCGAGGCGGGCGTATAAAACGCAGAACCTCCCAGAGACCCGTCGAGCGGTGCGCGCTCCAGGCCGTCGAGCGTGCTGGCGGCCTCCGCGATAAAGCTCGTGATGTCGCTGATCGCCTTCTGCACGCTCCTGGGCTCGATGCCGTGCTCTCTGTTGTACGCCTCCTGGATCGAGCGGCGCCTCACCGTCTCGTCGATGGCCTGGCGCATCGAGTCGGTCACGACGTCGGCGTACATGACGACCTGGCCGCTCACGTTGCGCGCCGCGCGGCCCATCGTCTGGATGAGCGAGCGGCGGTTGCGCAGAAAGCCCTCCTTGTCGGCGTCGAGGATCGCCACGAGGCTCACCTCGGGGATATCGAGGCCCTCGCGCAGCAGGTTGATGCCCACGAGCACGTCGATCACGCCGGTGCGCAGCTTGCGCAGGATCTCGACGCGGTCGAGCGTGGCGGTGTCGGAGTGCATGTAGGCGACCTTGAGGCCCTCGTCGAGCAGGTGGTCGGTGAGGTTCTCGGCCATGCGCTTGGTGAGCGTCGTCACGAGCACGCGCTCGTGGCGGGCGGCGTGGGCCTTGCACTCGGCGACCAGGTCGTCGATCTGCCCGCGTATGGGACGCACGTCGATCTTGGGGTCGAGCAAGCCCGTGGGGCGGATGATCTGCTCCACCACGTTGGTCGAGACGCGCTCCTCGTAGTCGCCCGGCGTGGCCGAGACGTAGATGAACTGCGGGATGCGCTGCTCGAACTCGTCGAAGCGCAGCGGGCGGTTGTCGAGCGCGCTCGGCAGGCGGAAGCCGTGCTCCACGAGGGTGATCTTGCGCGAGCGGTCGCCCTCGTGCATGCCGCGGATCTGCGGCAGGGTGACGTGGCTCTCGTCGATGATGCACATCATGTCGCTCGGGAAGTAGTCGATGAGCGTGAAGGGCGGCTCGCCCGGCTTGCGGCCGTCGAGGTGGCGCGAGTAGTTCTCGATGCCGCTGCAGAAGCCCATGGTCTCGAGCATCTCGAGGTCGTACTCGGTGCGCTGCTGCAGACGCTGCGCCTCGAGCAGCTTGCCGGCCTCCTTGAACTCCCTGACGCGGGCGACCTCCTCCTCCTGGATGGTCTTGAGGGCGTGCTCGACCTTGGGCCGCTCGGTCACGTAGTGCGAGGCGGGCCATACGGGGATGGCGTCGAAGGAGTTCAGCGCCTCGCCGGTGACCTCGTCGACCTCGTAGATGCCCTCGACCTCGTCGCCCCAGAACTCAAAGCGCAGCGGGTGCTCGGCATAGGGCGGGAACACGTCCACGACGTCGCCGCGCACGCGGAACGTGCCGCGGTGCAGGTCGTAGTCGTCGCGGTCGTAGAGGATGTCGATGAGGTTGCGGATGAAGTCGTCGCGCTCCAGGGGCACCTTCTTGTCGACGTTGGGGGCGAGCCCGGCGTAGTCCTGCGGGCTGCCGATGCCGTAGATGCAGCTCACCGACGCCACGACGATCACGTCGCGGCGGCTCAAGAGGTCGGCCGTGGCCTGGTGGCGCAGCTTCTCGATGTCCTCGTTGATCGAGGAATCCTTCTCGATGTAGGTGTCCGTGGCCGGGACGTAGGCCTCGGGCTGGTAGTAGTCGTAGTAGGAGACGAAGTACACCACGGCGTTGTTGGGAAAGAACTCGCGCAGCTCGCTCGCCACCTGGGCGGCGAGCGTCTTGTTGGGTTCCATCACGAGCGTGGGCTTGCCCACCGCCTCGATGGTCTTGGCCATGGTGAACGTCTTGCCGCTGCCCGTGACGCCGAGCAACGTCTGGTAGCGCTGGCCCTCGCGGATGCCCTGGGCGAGCTTGGCGATCGCCTGGGGCTGATCGCCCGTGGGTTCGAAGGGCGACACCACCTTGAAGGCGATGTCGCCCCCCTCGCGGCCGAACCGCTTGAGCTCTGCGCCGAAATGCGGGCCGACGGCGGGCGAGGCGGCGTCCGCGCCGGAAGGGGCCTGCCCATATGCGTCAAGCTCTGCCATGTCGATCAGCCTCCCCTGCCCGCGACGCCGAGACGCCGCATCTCCCAACTGCACCGGAACCGCATCGCGAATGCATGCGGGCGACCTCTGCGCGCAAAACCGCGCGCTTACGCCTCGCGCTTCTCAACCTCGCTCACGCACTCGTTCTTAATGGTGCCGACGAGCTCATGGAGCGCGTCGATCACGCGCGGGCGGATGTCGCCGCCGATAAGAACCTGCATGATGTCGTCGCCAACGGTGAGCTCGCCGGAGTTGAGCCACACGCGCACGTATCCGATGCCCTCGCGCTCCCGGCACGCCTCGATCGCGGCCTCGACCTTGGCGGCGTCGTAGGAGAACTCCATGCCCACAACGTGCGTCCCGTCGTCGACGCCTTGGCGGACGAGCTGCTTGGGCGACTCGCGCACACAACCCACGTGCGTGAGATACATGCCGCATGCGGCGGCGGAGGGGTCCTGCTTGGCTTCGGCAAGCCACTGGTCGATCGAGGGACGGTTCTGAGCCATGCTGGTGTGTCCTTTCTCAAAGGGCAGCGGCCGACCCGAACGGCCGTCCCAACCGCCACCGACGAAGCCACTATACCCCAGGGCAAGTGCCGCCGGACCGCCGCGCGAAGATCCGGGTCAAAGAAATCGCGTCCGCTTGGCCAAAATCCTCGATCGTGAAGCGCATTGGAAGACCGGACGGCGCCCTGGAAGGCCCAGGGCGACCCTAACCCGCCGACAACACGCCGACATCTAAAACGCCGTTCCGTCGTTTCCGCAGGAAACGTAGCCCTCTCCCGATTCCCGTACGCCCCAACGCGCGCCCCCCGCCCCTGAGTTTTGCAGCAT
>DBEYOB010000109.1:0-7301 GCA_048173955.1 Coriobacteriales bacterium | reverse complement strand
GTCTCGGACCGCCCCTTCCCCGCTCCGGCGGCAGGGCCCTCCGCGCGGCCGGACGGGGCCTCCTGCACGCGCGGCCAGCCGTCTGAGGGCGGCGTGCCCCCGTCGAGCACCGTGAGGTGGCGCCGCGACGCGCGCAGCGAGCGCGCCTGCTCCTCGACCGCCGCCTCGTTCTCGCGCGCGACGCCCAGGATGAGTCCCACGATAATCAGGCTCGCCAGGGCCGACGAACCGCCGGCGGAGATGAAGGGCAGCGGCCGCCCCGACAGGGGGAGCACCCCCAGCACGCCGCCGATGTTGAGCAACGCCTGCACCTCGACGATGATCGTCAGGCCTGAAACCATGAGCGACGAGACGCGGTCGCGTCCGCGCACGGCATAGGCGATGCGCATCCCCGACCATCCCCACAGCGCGAACAGGGCGATGACGAAGAAGGCGCCCAGAAAGCCGAGCTCCTCCCCGATGATGGCGAAGATGAAGTCGTTCTCCGCCTCGGGCAGATACGAGTACTTCTGGCGCGAGTTGCCCAGCCCCAGGCCGAAGAACCCACCCGACGCGAAGGCGTACAGACCGTGTATGGGCTGCCACCCCTCTCCGTAGTAGTCGGAGTAGGGGTCGAGCCAGATCGAGAAGCGCGAGCTGCGGTAGCTCGCCATCGAGATGAGCACGATGACGGCCACCACGCACACGACGGCGATGATGGCCAGGACGATCGGTCGCACGCGGGCGAGCACCGCCATGAGGAAGATGGTGAAGCCGACGATCAGCAGCGTGCCGAGGTCCTTCTGGGCGAGGATGAGCCCGAAGGGCAGCGCGACGAACACCGCGAGCAGGGCCAACGTCTTCTTCCACCCGATGCGCCGGCGCTCCCAGTCGGCCAGGATGCGTGCGGCCGCCATGACGAGCACGATCTTGGCGAACTCCGATGGCTGCAGCGAGAAGCCTCCGATGCCGATCCAGCGCGTCGCGCCGTGGCTGTCGGTGCCCACCGCCAGGACGGCCACGAGCATGACGAGCACGACACCCCAGAGCACGTAGAACGCCTTGTCGACCCAGAACGACCCGCCGACCCCCAGCACAATAGCGCAGGGGATGAGCGACACGCCCACGAAGAGGAGCTGCGAGGTGAAGTCGCCCCACGCCGTGGCGCCCTTCTCGACCGCCTCGATCGAGGAGGCCGAGAACACCATGACGAGGCCGAGCACGCACAGCGCGACCGTCGCGACCGTCAGCAGAAACGGCGCGGACGTGAGGTTCTTGACCGTCCAGAACTGCTTCCCGCGCTCGGGCTTGGAGACCGCGGCTGTGGCGAACGGCAGGCTCATCGCGCGCCGCCCTCCCCCGCCGCAGCGTCCGGCGCGCCCCCGAGCCCGCGGACCCAGCCCTTGAACGCCCGGCCGCGCTCCGCGTAGCCGGAGAACTCGTCGAACGACGAGCAGGCGGGCGAGAGCAGCACCGCGTCGCCCGGGCGCGCCAGGGTGCAGGCCGCCTCGAAGCCTGCGCGCATGTTCGGCCGGCGCTCGAGCAGGCAGGCGCAGGAGGGGCCCGCCTCGGCGCGCGCGGACGCCAGCGCGTCGTAGAACCGCTCGCCCGCCTCGCCGTACGCCACCGCGGCACGGCAGCGGGAGACGACGGTGCGCGCAAACCCCTGCAGGTCGGTGCCCTTGTCGTGCCCGCCGAGCATGACGACGACCGTGCCGGGCTCGAAGGCGGAGAGCGCCTTCTCCGCGGCGTCGACGTTGGTCGCCTTGGAGTCGTCGAAGAAGGAGACCCCGCCGAAGGACCCGCAGGGTTCGATGCGGTGCTCGAGGGGCGAGAACTCCAGCAGCCCCCGCGCGACGCCCTCGTCGGACGCCCCCGCCTCGAGGGCGAGCGCGGCGGCGGCCAGGGCGTTCTGCGCGTTGTGGGGCCCCTTGATGCGCATGTCGTCGAAGCGGCACAGGACGTGGTCGCGCCCGCGCAGGCGCACGACGAGGCGCCCGTTCTGGTCGAGCCAGGCGCCGTCCGCCGCGCAGCAGGTCGGCTCCTCGCCGAGGACCGCGACGCGCCTTCCCGCGAGGCGCAGCCGCTCCGCCATGGCGCGGCACGCCTCGTCGGTGCCCAGCGCGCACAGGCCGTCGGGCCCCATGTTCGCAAAGACGCGCTCCTTGTCCGCCGCGTAGGCCTCGAGCGTGCCGTGCCACTCGACGTGGTCGGGCGTCACGTTGAGCACGGCCGCGGCGCGCGGCGCGAACCGGCGCGTGCCATGCAGCTGGAAGCTCGACAGCTCGGCGACGAACACCTCGCCGGCGGGGCGCCCGGCGACGCACGCGATGGGCGGCAGGCCGATGTTGCCCACCGTGCGGGCCTGCAGCCCCGAGGAGCGCAGCAGCTCGCAGGCAAGCGTGGTGGTCGTGGTCTTGCCGTTGGTCCCCGTGATGGCGAGCCAGTCGCGCGGGCTCTCGCGCCACGCGAGCTCCGGCTCGCTCACCAGCTCGGCGCAGCGGCGGGCCGCCGCCGCATAGAACGAGCCGATAGCGGGGATGCCGGGGCTCACCACACCCAGGTCGAAGTCGCGCTCGGGCTCCTCGACGTCCCAGACGACCCGGACCCCGCGCCCTTCGAGCGCCTCGGCGGCCGCGCGCGCGGACGGGGACGGGGCCCCGGCGTACACCGCGATCGAGCCCACCTCGCCCGCAGGCAGAGCGGCAAGGTACTCTGCCGCCGCGCGGGTCGAGGCGCCCAGACCGAACAGCGCCACGTCGCCAAAACCATGCGCCATGCGCGCACCTCCCTTTCACGGAGCGCCCGCGGCATCGGCCGGGGCGCATATGGCAAAGCCGGCAGACGGCCCGCAAAGGCCGTCCGCCGGCGGCAGGCTGCAGATGCCCGCGGCATCATCCGAACTGGAAGAACAGGGCGAAGCCGACCGCCGCCAGAGCCGCCGCCACGAGCCAGAAGCGGGTGACGACCTTGGTCTCGGCCCACCCCTTCTTCTCGAAGTGGTGGTGCAGGGGCGCCATCAGGAAGACGCGCTTCCCCGTGAGCTTGAAGCTCGCCACCTGGATGATGACCGACATGACCTCGATGATGAAGATGCCGCCGATGACGAGCGAGACCACCTCGGTCTTGGTCAGGACCGCCAGCGACGCGAAGGCCGTGCCCAGGGCGAGCGAGCCGGTGTCGCCCATGAAGATCGACGCCGGGTAGCAGTTGAACCACAAAAAGCCGACGCACGCGCCGACGCAGGCGAACGCGAACACCGCCAGCGAGCGGTCGTCGCTCGCGAACGCGACCATGCCCATCACTGCGAGGGTCACCGCCGAGCAGCCGCCGCACAGGCCGTCCAGGCCGTCGTTGAGGTTGACGGCGTTGGAGAAGCCCGCCATGAGCAGGTACACGAAGAGCACGTAGAGCCAGGGGAACACGACGGTGTGGCCGGCGACCTCGAAGCTCGGGGCGAGCACGCCCAGGTCGATGGCGAACCCGCCCGGAAGCGTCACCACGGGCGACAGGCCGAGCATGTTCACCGCCAGCATCGTGAACACCACCACGATGAGCGCCTGGCCGATCAGCTTCGCATGCGGCGTCAGGCCGAGCGAGCGGCGGTGCGCAACGGACTCGAAGTCGTCGAGGAACCCGAGCAGCGCCGTCAGCACCGTCGCGAGCAGCGCCAGGATCAGGGACATGTTGAGCGGCGCGAACACCAGGCAGGTCGCCACGATGGCCACCAGCAGCACCACGCCTCCCATGGTGGGGGTGCCCTGCTTCTGCAGGTGGCGCTGCGGGCCGTCGGCGCGGATCTGCTGGCCGATCTTGCGGTAGCGCAGCAGCTTGATCCAGAACGGCATCAGCACCAAGACAATCGCGGCGGCCAAAAACACCGCCAGGAACACCACGTAGGTGGGGTAGTCGGAAGCTATGCCCATGCGCCCATCACCGCCTCGACGCAGCTGTCGAGCCCCGTGGAGCGCGACGCCTTCACCAGGACGGCGTCGCCGGGGCGGAGGATCTCCCTGAGCACGGCGGACGCGGCGTCGGCGCTGTCGACGCAGACCACGTTGTCCTCGCCCATGCCCATGAGCCGGGCGGCCTCGCCCATGCCCCGCGAGGCGGGGCCGACGGCGACGAGCACGTCGACGGGCTTGGCCGCGACGTAGGCGCCCACGACGGCGTGCATGACCTCGCTCGTGTCGCCCAGCTCGCCCATGTCGCCCAGGCAGGCGATCCGGCGCGCGGCGGGCAGGGTGCACAGGACGTCGACGGCGCGGCGCATCGAGTCGGTGTTCGCGTTGTATGAGTCGTCGATCACGGTGAAGCCGCCGGGCGCTTTGAGCACCTGCTGGTGCATCTTGATCGGGCGCATCGCGGCGAGCGCGTCCGCGATGCGCTCCTTGGGCACCCCGAGCACGTCGCCCACGCCCGCCGCCGCCAGCGCGTCGATCAGGTTGTGTTCGCCGGGCATGCCCAGGGCGAGCTCGACCACGGCGCCCGAGGGCAGGGTCGCCTTCCCCGTCGCGCAGCCCGTCTCGTCGAAGGAGTACGCGGTGCAGCGGGCGTCGTCCGCTTCGGCTGTGCCGAACGTGAGCGTGCGGATGCAGCGCGGCTCGGCGATCTGGTCCTTGATCCAGCCGGTGAAGTCGTCCTCGCCCCACAGCAGGGCGCGCACGGGGTAGCGCTTCTGGCCGCCCGTCTCCACGAGCGCCTCGACAAGCTCGGCCTTCGCCCGCGCGATGCTGAGGCGGCTGCCGAGCAGACCGATGTGGGCCATGCCGACGTTGGTGACCACGCCGATGTGCGGGCGCGCCATGTGCGCGATCGCCCCGATCTCGCCCGAGGCGTTCATGCCCATCTCGACGACGAGCGCCTCGGCGTCGCGCGGGCACGCGAGCACGGTGAGGGGCGCGCCGATGAGGCTGTTGTAGTTGCCCCTGGTCGCATGGGTCTTGAACGTGGTCGCGAGCACGGCAGCGACCATCTCCTTCGTGGTCGTCTTGCCCGACGAGCCCGTGACGCCCACCACCGCGCAGTCGAGCTGGTCGCGCCACCACGCGGCGAGCGACAGCAGAAACTCCTCGGCGTCGTCGATGGAAAGGACCGCGGCGCCCGCGTCCCGCGCGGCGGCGAGCAGCCCGGCGTCGGGCTCGCGCGTCACGGCGACGGCCGCGGCGCCCGCCTCGAGTGCGCCCACGGCGAAGTCGTTGCCGTCGACCCTCTCTCCGGGGAACGCGACGAACAGCCCTCCCGCCGGCACCCTGCGCGAGTCGACCTCGACCCCCTCCACCTCGCGGTCCGCGGGGCCGCACACCAGGCGTGCCCCTGTGACCTCGACTATCTGTTGAGGCGTAACGCGCACCATGCCCCACTCCGTTCGTTCGGTCGGCCCTCCCCGTCCCGGGTACGCGGCCGACGGCGTATACATAGGCGGGAGACCCGCCGAACCCCGCGCCTCAGGAGGAGGGCGGGATCTGAAGCTTCTCCAAAGCGTTCCTCATGATAACAGCCCACGCGGAGCCGACCGCCTCCGAACCGGTGGCGTTGGGAACGTAGTCGACGAGGACGTACACGAGCACCCGCGGGTCCTCGGTCGGCCCGAAGCCGATGAACGACACCGTGTACTGTCCGTCGATGTAGCGCCCCGTCGACGAGTCGACGCGCTCCGCCGTGCCCGTCTTCGACGAGACATGATACCCCTCGACCCGCCCCGTGCGGCCGTAGCCGTTCTCGGTGACGCTGTACATCATCTGGGCGACCTGGCTCGCCGTCTCGGCGGTCACGGTCTGGTCGCCCTCCTCGTAGGCGACCTCCTCGCCTCCGCGGCTCACCAGGAAGTGCGGCGTCGTGAGGACGCCCCCGTTGGCGATCGCCCCGATGGCGCGGGCGACCTGCACGGGGGGCACGGCGAGGCCCTGGCCGAACGCCATGGCCTGCCAGGCGCCCGTGTAGTCCTCGAGCTGAGAGACCAGTCCCTGCACCTCGCCCGGGTAGTCGATCCCGGTCCGATGGCCGATCTGGTAGCGCTCGAGGTACGACGCGAACTGCCCCGCCCCGACGCTTTCGGCGACCAGGACCGCGCCGACGTTGCTCGACAGCTCGAGGATGTTCGTGAGCGTCATCGTGGTGTCGTAGTCGCGCCCGTCCGAATCGCCGACCGAGTCGTCTCCCACGTCGATGCGCGCGGGGACGTAGTACGAGGTGTCGGGCGTGGCGACCCCCAGGTCGATCGCCATCGAGGCCGTGAGCGGCTTGACCGTCGAGCCCGGCTCGTAGGAGTCGCTCACGCACCGCAGGTTGAACGCGGCGGCCTCGGCGGTCGAGAAGTTGCCGGGGTCGAGGTAGGGGGTCGAGCAGCACGCGAGCAGCTCGCCGGTGCGGGGCTGCATGACCACGACGCAGCCGTCGCCGGCGTGCCACTCGTCGATGATGGCGGTGAGCTGCTCCTGGGCAACGCGCTGGATGTCGAGGTCGATCGAGACGACGATGTTCTCGCCGTCGATGGGGTCGGTGCGCTCGTACTGCCCGCCCACGACCGGCGAGCCGTAGACGCCGCGCTCCTGGATGAGATAGCCGTCGGTGCCGCTCAGAATGTCGTCGTACTGCAGCTCGAGGCCCGTCAGGCCGTGGCCGTCGGTACCCACGCAGCCCACCACGTTGCCGGCGAGGCTGCCCATGGGGTAGACGCGCTTCGAGGTGTCCTCGTACTCGAAACCTCCGAGCTCCTTGAGGCCCTGCTCCTTGCGCTCCTTGTTGACCTCGGCGAGGCGGTCCTTCAGCTGCTCGGCGACCGCGGGGTCCGCCTTCTGCACGACGTAGGCGTAGGTCGTGTCGCGGCTGAGGATCTCGACGTAGGTGGAGACGTCCCCGCCGAGCACGCCCGCCAGGACGTCGGCGGTCTCCCCGACGTCGACCACGAGGTTGGGGTGCACGGCGATGTCGACCGCGTCGATGGAGCGGGCAAGGACGTTGCCGTTGCGGTCGTAGATGCCCCCGCGGCGGTGCGGGAGCACCATGCGCGCGGTGCGCTCGTTCTTGGCCGTCGTCCCGAGCTCGCCCGACGCGAACGACTGCAGGTAGGCGAGCCTGCCCAGCATGACCGTGAACGCGAGGCCCAACCCCGCGCCCACCACCGCCTCGCGCGAATAGGGCTGCTCGAAGAAACGCCGCATCAGCTTGGCAAAGCGATCGGGGGCGGACCCTTCGGCAAAGAGGGAAGCCGTGCGGGAGCGCGCCGGCTTTGCCGTCGACGCGCGCTCCCCCGCCGCCTTGGGAGAGGCCGCCGGCTTCTCGGGCGCGTCGGCCGCGGCGGGGCCTGCACCTGCCTCGGG
>DBEYOB010000108.1:0-10877 GCA_048173955.1 Coriobacteriales bacterium | reverse complement strand
GACGGCACCTGGTCGGCCTCGGTCGACCCGGCGGACTTCGGCTGGCAGGCGGGCACCTACACGGTGGCAGGGTCGATCTGCGACTCCGCGTGGGCGGGCGTGTCCGTGGGGAGCTCCCGGTCGAGCGTCTCCTACGGCGGCACCAGCCTCTCCGCCACGACGGACAGCAAGGGCGGCACGGTCACGCTCACCGCACGCGGCGACGTCGTCGCGGCCGCGGGCAACGTCGCCTTCTGCATCAAGGGCGACGGCTACGGAAAGCACACGGGCAGCACGTGGCATCAGGCGTACCGTCAGGCGGACGGGTCGTGGACCGCGACGGTCAAGGCCTCGAGCATCGGCAGCGGCACATGCAGCGCCCAGACCGTCGCGACCGTGGGGTCGACGACGCAGTACCTTGCGACCAAGCAGTTCTCGATCGGCGGCGTCTCGGGCTCCACGGCCGCCAGTGGCCCGTCCTCGACCGGCGCGCTCACCGTCACCGTCAGCAACCTGTCCTCCGCCACGGGGATAAAGTCGGTGTCCATCGGCGCGTTCAACGGCTCGACCAGCCGCTGGTACACCTGCTCCAAGAACTCGTCGGGCGCCTGGGTGGCCACGATCCCGGTGTCCGACTTCGGCTATGCCGGGGGGACCTACACGTTCGAGGCGACCGTGACGGACAGCTTCGGCAACAACCTCCCGCTCCCCAAGATCACCAAGAGCGTGCCGCTTGCGAGCGGCAAGGTCGAAGCCGAGGTCGACGGGCCCAACGGCACGCTGTGGCTCGCCGCGAGCGGCGGCGCTGCGACCTACGCGTGGGGCGTCTCCTTCGCGGTCACCGACGCCGGCGGAACGACCGACTGGATCGCCGCGACCAAGAACGAGAACGGCGCCTGGGTGGCCACCACCCCCGCCAGCACGCTCGCCTACGGAAGCGGGACTGTCAAAGCCTACGTCAACGTGGGCAGCTCCACCGTCGTTTTGGGCAGCGACTACTTCAGCCGCGTCATGCCCGCCAACGCGACGATGCAGCAGCGGATCCAGAACTACTCGAGCCCCACGGGCTACCTGCTCGCGATCGACACGTCCGGCTGCCGCGTCGGCGTCTACACCGGCTCGCGCGGCCATTGGGAGCAGGTCGCCTACTGGCTCTGCTCGCCCGGCGCCTACAGCACCACCACGGTGACGGGCGTCTTCAGCGTGGGCTCCAAGGGATACTATTTCGACTCGTACGGTTCGCGCTGTTTCTACTACACGCAGTTCTACGGCGACTACCTGTTCCACTCGACGCTGTACTACCCCTCGGGCGGCGTCATGGACGACCGGCTCGGCATGAACCTGTCGCACGGATGCGTCCGCCTGGCGACGAGCAACGCCAAGTGGATCTACGACAACATCCCCACCGGGACCACCGTCGTGAGCTACTAGCAAGGCAGGTCGAACGGATGCAAAAAAAGCCGCCCTCGTTTCGGGGGCGGCTTTTCTTGTTGCGGGAAAAGTCGGCCGCCGGATGCATCCGTCGGCAGCGCCCGTCAGTCGTGGCAGATCGGCGTCACGTCGAGGCGCAGGGGCTCCGTCGCGGAGTCGGGGCACGTGACGTCGTAGGTGATCGTCAGCTCCTCCCCCGGGAGCATTTGGACGATGCCGAACAGCACCTGGAGCCCGTTGAACGGCGACTCGCTGAAGGTGGGCGCGCTGTCGGACATGGTGCCCGGGCCCACGACGAGGTTGCTGATGCTGCCATCCTGGGGCGCAAACAGCCAGACGCGCAGCACCATGTCGCCGTCCTGACGGCGCAGCGGCCCGCTGCCGAACACATAGCCGTTGTCCGTCACCTCGTCCCACGTCAGCGTGTTGGAGAGCTTGAGCGAGACCGACGTCGTCCCGCCGATCTGGACCGTGGCGTCGGGGTCGTCGGGATCCTCCGCCTCCTCGCCGTCCCCTCGGGGCTCGACTTCGAGCTCGGTGTCGAGCCACCAGTCGATCTTGCCCCACGTCTCGTTGCCGAGATAGATGCCGGCGACCGGGTAGGCGGGGTCGAACGAGAGCTCCCCGCTGCAGCCGATCGAGCGCATGGCGACCTCGTCGTCCTCGTTGAGCATCCAAACCGTGAGGCGGCGGGTCTCCATGGCCTTCTTGACCACCTCGAGCACGCCGCCCAGATCCGCCGTGAACAGGCTGTTGAGGATGGACTCGAGCACGAGCTGCGCCGCCTCGGAGAAGAAGGCGTCCTGCGAAGAGTTGTCGTCGACATAGCGCAGGTAGACGTCGTTGAGCAGGGCCTTGGCGGCGTTCGTGCCATCGATGACGGTGCCGTCGGACGTCGTGACCGACCCGCCGAGCACCCCCATGAGGTTCTGGAGGAACACGGGGTCCAGCGCGACGATGCCGTCGGCGACGATGCCCGTCCCCGACGTGAGCCGGCCCGACCAGAGCTCGCACACGCGGGGGAAGTGGGGGATGTAGTTCATGATACCGGCATACCACGAGATGTCGCTGCCGAACAGGACGCGCTCCTCCTCGGTGACGGGCACGGTGATGTCGGCGTCGCGCGGCAGCAGGTTGTACAGGCTGCTGAAATCGCCGATGGAGACCACACCGTTCTCCACCGTGACGAGGCCGAGGGAGCCCGGGAAGCCGCCCGTGGAGCGAATCTCGCAGTTCGCCTGGGCGACCACCAGGTAGACGCGGCTCCCGCCGACGGCGAGCAGGCGCGGCACGGCGGCAATCAGGCGGTCGACAACGTCGATCTTGTCGCGGTACGGCGCGATGGCGTCGCGCACCTGGTCCACGGCGTCCTGCAGCTGGTCGATGTGCATCGTGCCGATCTGGTCGAACCGCTCGACGCCGTCGCGCAGCACCGCGAGAGCCGACGAGGCGGTGTCGAGCAGCGTCTGCAGCGAGGCGGTGTCGACCGCGATCGTCTCGCCGGAGACCTGGACCATCGATTCGAGCGGGGTCTCCGCAAGGACGTCGCACAGGGGGACCAGGGCGCCGTCCGCCAGGTCGACCACGATGCTGACGAGCGATTTGACCCCTTTGACGTCGCCGCCGTAGACGGGGATGATCTCGGCGATGCCCCAGATACCCCCCGACAGCTCCGACTGGATGTCCTCCGCGATGTCGCGCACCGAGCGGGCCTCGGTCTGCGCGGCGGCGAAGTCCATGGCGCTCAGGGCGTCGGTCAGGCTCCCGACGCGGTCGATGAGCTCGGATGCGCGGTCCTGCAGGTCGCCGACCAGATCGGACGGGTCCAAGGCGAGCGCCGGAGCGCACGCGGCGCCGTTCGCCGCTGCGGCGGACAGCGCCGCCAGCCCGGCGGCGACGGCCGTGCGGCGCGTGACCGGGCCCGCGAGGGGCATCCGGTTCTCGTGGCTTGAATCTGAGCGATGCGCAGTCATGGTTTCCTCCGTAAACGCTTCAATGCAACAGCTGCGGCCCATGCGGGAAAACCGCACAGGCCGCAGCGCAGAACCTATCTCACCGCCAGCGGCACCGGGTGCCCCGACGCCGGTGCATCACGCGGCCGAGACGACGTCAGCGTAGACCACCGGGCAGCCGTTGTACTCGCCGATGACCGTGCCCGTTGCGCTGCACTCGCTGCCCGTCTCCGGGACGCTCGCCACGTCGGTCGAGGTGAAGTTGACGTAGAGCAGCTGGCTCGTATCGCCCGCGACCGCGACCGCCATCGAGACGACGCCGTCCTCGCCGGTGCCAACCTCCTGCACCGTGCCGCTCACCGCGACCTGCTGGCCGGTATAGGTCGCCACGTTGGCCGACAGGTCGGCATAGCCGACCGCGGCGGCGTCCGCGGCGATGGGCGCGAGCTCGCTCAGCGCGCCGTTCATCTCCTGCACCGCGGAGGCGATGGCGTCGTCCGTCGCCGTCTCGTCGGACAGGACGGCCTCCGCCGTCGTGGTGACGTACTGGAGGTTGTTGAGGCTGTAGCGCGTGTAGGTGCGGTTGGCCTGCTGCTCCTCCATCGTGGCCTTGGCGTTGGAGACGACCTGCTCCAGGGCCTTGCGGTCCTGCTTCGTCACGACGCCCACCGTGGTCGACCCGTCCCCGGCGCCGTCCGACTTGCAGGAATTGATGGCGATGGAGAGGACCACGACCAGCGCGATCAGCACGACGATGGCGACCCAGAAGACGACGTTCTGATAGAGGGGCCGCGCAAAGGCGCCGCAGTGGGGACAGCGTGCCTGGCCGGCTGCGACCGGCTTGCCGCAGACGCGGCAGGCGTCGCCCACGCCGAGATAGTCTCCCCCCTCCTCCATGGAGGCCGGACGGGATGAGGCCGCACGGCCCGGACGGCCCGACGGGGCCGCCTTTGCGGAACGTCCTGCCAACAGGCCGCTCACCGCCCCGCCGACCGCACCCCCCACGGCGCCCACGGCGCCGCCGACCCGCTTCGCCGCGCCGACGATCGGGTTTTCGGCCGCGGTACGGCGCGCGTTGTTGGGCTGGTGGCGGTTGAACCCCGCGACGCGATCGGACTGCGGAACCTCGCGGGCATAGCCGTACCCGTCGTCCCACCCGTCCTGGGGATAGCCCTGGTCGACGTCCTCGTATGGCATCTGACCACGTGTGTAGCGATCGTCTCTCATGGGATTCTCCCCCGTATGCTTGGCGTTTGTGGCACGTTTAATCGATGGATACGCTTGATTGTTAGGCTAGCACAAAGCACCCTCCGAATACGCACGGGGCCTGAAGGTGCAGCGCATCTTCGTATTGTTTAACCGTCCTTAATGGTTGCCGCGGCGAACGTCGCCCTCGGCCGCCTCGCGCACCGCTCGGTACGCCTCGACCAGCCTCTCGAGGCTCCACGACGCGTTGGCGGGGCTCGTCGACGGAAGCTTGACGGCGGGCAGGCCGACCTGCCCCTCGCAGAGGCGGCGATAGAGGCGCCATGCCGTCGCGCCGGTCGCGAAGACCGCCGCAATCGGTGCGGAATCGACGACGAGGCGCAGGTCGTTGGGCACCGGGTCGGCAATCGAGGCGTCCGCCGCGCCGCGGATCTCGCAGCTCGCCAACACATCCCACAGGGCGATGCGGCGCCGCAGGGCAAACGAGCGGCGCTCCGCCGGCCCCCGGGGCACGGGCTCGTCGAACAGGCGGGCCATCACCGGCCAGAAGCGGTTGCGCGGATGGCCGTAGTAGAACCCCGTCTCGCGCGATGCGGGAGAGGGCATCGTGCCGAGCACCAGGACGCGCGAGGCGGCATCGAACACCGGCTCGAAGGCATGCTCGACGCGCTCGAGCCCGCGTCCCGCCCGCAGCGCCGCACCCTGCGGCGGCGCGCCGCCGTCCTCCCCGCAGCCCCTCGGCGCCACGGCTACCTGCCCCTCCTCGCGCCGTTCGGGCCGGCGGCGACGAGCATCTTGGCACGGCGGCGCCGGCGCACCCGCTCCGCGGCGAGCCCGCGCGGGCCGCGCACGCAGGTGCGGCCCAGCACGATCAGGCGCCCGGGCCGCTCGTCTGCCTTGACCCGGACCGGCCGGACGGCACGCACCTCGGCCACCACCTCGTCCATCGTCCGGCGCACGCGCCTCTTCTTCAGGCGGCATTCCCACACCACGATCACCGTCCAGCCGCGCTCGAGCAGCGCATGCGTGTGACGCTCGTCGCGCTCGCGGTTGCGCCGGAACTTCGCATCCCAGAATGCGGAGTTCGCCCGCGGGCGGCTCGGATGGCAGTACGGACAGCGGTGCCAGAAGCAGCCATGGACGAAAATGGCGACGCGCCTTCCGGGAAACGCCACGTCGGGCCTGCCGAACTCGCGCTTCCACTGCAGGCGGTACCCGGTGAGCCCCGCCGCGCGCAGGTAGGTGCGCACCAGCAGCTCAGGTTTGGTGTTTTTGCTGCGGTTGCCCTGCATCGAATGGCGCGTCGCCTCCGAGGACGCCGGCGGCACGCGGCCGTCGGCGCAGGATACCGACCCAGCGCCCTCCTCCGCGGGCGCATCCGACGCGGGCTCTTGTCCGACCGGCATCGCGCGCTAGACGGCGGCCTGGTCCGCAGCGGCCGCGTCGGCCGCGGCGGCGTCGGTCGCTGCGGCGGCGTCGGCCGAGGCGGTCGCGTCGACGGCGGCGACGTTGGCGGACGCCTTGTCGGCGGTCGCAGACAGCTGCCCGTCGGTCGCCTCCCCCGCAGCGGCGGGGTCGAGCCCGCCGAGCAGGGCGCTCACGAGCTCCGCGTCGTCCTCGAGCTCCCACGAGCCCCCGTCGCGCACGTAGGACAGCTCGACGGAGGTGGTCACGTCGCCGAGGGCCGCGTCCTCGACGCACTGCACCAGCACGTCGGCCAGGTGGCGCGTCAGCTCGGCGTCGCTCAGGGCGGCCAGGGCGTCGCGCCCCGCCTGGGTCGTCAGCTCGTTGGTGACCGTCGCCGTGTAGTTCTGCATGGCGGTCGTCAGGTCCCTGTTGGTCACCGTCAGCTCGACGGTCGCCCGGTCGCCGTCGACCTCGACCGCGTCGATGCTGTACGAAAGCTCGGAGAACAGGGGGCCGTACACCGATGCGGGGTCGATTCCGGCGTTCTGCAGGTCGGTCGTGTAGTCGGAGGCGAACAGGTCAGCCGCCGTCTCGCTCGTCAGCGACGCGAGCTGCCCCATGTCGCTCTCGATGCCCTCGGTCAGGGCGGTCTCCGCGCCGCCCGAGCCCGCGCAGCCCGACAGCATCGGCGCCGCGCAGGCAAGCATCAGGGCAAACACCGCTCCTACCAGGTACCTCCTATAGCAAGTCCCGCCCTTGACGGCCATGGGACACGTCCTTTCCTCGATGGTCCGGCATCGCCTACAATTCTACCCCCACGCCTTCCGCCGTCGGGCGCATAAGGGCGGTCTTCCGTCCCGGGAGCACCATATTTCCGTCGCCCGCGCCCGACGGCCGCTAAGCCCCGGCCCCCTCCGGGGGACCCGCCAGAAAGCGCTCGAGCGACGCCACGATGTCGAGGGGGCTCTCGAGGCCCGCGTGCAGCACAAAACTCGCCGGAAGGGGACCCGGGCGGATGCCGCTTCGCGCCCCGCCCTTCCCCGCGCCGCCTTCCGCGGGCAGCCCGTCGGCAGCAACCTGCGCTGCGGGCCCCGCGGCGAGACCAAAGGCGACGAGCGGGCCGAAGCCGTGCTCGAAGGTCCTGCGGGCGGCGTCGTTCGCACCGTCGTCGGGCAGGCCGGGGTAGGACACCCAGGCGATCCGCTCGTCCGCCACCAGGTAGTGCGCCGCGACGAGCGCGTTGTCGCTCGCCCGCTGGGCGCGCATCGACAGGGTCTCCAGGCCAGCCGCAAGCAGGGTGTCCTGAAGTCCGTCGAGCCTGCGGAACGCACGCGGGGCCAGCGCGGCCAGGGCGTCTCCGGCCTTCTTTCCC
This sequence comes from Coriobacteriales bacterium, assembly GCA_048173955.1. GTDB lineage: Bacteria > Actinomycetota > Coriobacteriia > Coriobacteriales > UMGS124 > CAZUFB01. Next base: position 3,530 of record DBEYOB010000108.1, on the reverse strand, counting down.
GTCCACGCCGCGACCAGGCAGGGTTCTCCGTCCTCGGCAAGGCCGCAGGCCGACAGCACAGAAGGCGGCATCCACAACCGCGCGTCCTCGACGACGACGTCGGCCCCCATCCTGAGCGGCCGGCACAGATACGGTCCCGCGGCGCCGTTGAGCACGACCTTCAGGCGGCCGTCCGCCTCAGACGGGGCGAGCAGCGCCCGCAGGGGTGCGACGCGCACGCGGCCGTCCTCGCCCGCCGCCAGCGTCTCGACCAGGCATGTCCCCGGGAGACCGTCGTCCGAGAGGCCGCATCCGGAAGCGAGCTGCGCGGGCGCGCCGCACGCACAGCCGCCTCCCGCCGCCATCGTCCCCAGCAATCGCGCGGCGCCCGGTTCGAGCACGGCGCAGGCCGACCCGCCGACCAGCGCGGCAAACCGAGCACCGAACCCCTCCGAGCTCCCCTCCGCGCCTCCGCAGGCGATGGTGTCGAAGCTCCGGTCGGGTTTCAGGCCCTCGAGGAGGGGCAGATCCGACCGAAGGTCCGACACCGTGACCCCGCACGGCCCGCTGACGAGACGCGCTTCTCGCCCATCCAAACCAGTTCGCCCCATGCACGCTCCTCCACCCTTCCCGAACATGCCGCGACGCGCCCCCCCCTGCGCCCCCGGCGGGCGAGCTGCCCTGCGGGCAACTTGGGGAACCGCAACCCGGCGGACTGCCATGCGAAGCACTATACCAGCATCGCGTCGAACGTCGGCGGCGGACGAAAATGGTTCGGGGTACGTTCAAGGCATCGGCGCCAAGATTGCCCGGCATGTTCGGCCGCATCGCCGGCACGAGCGCCGCGCTCAACGCCAAGACGGGCGCGTAAGGCGCCGGCACGACAGCCGTCGGACGTCGCAGGGCCGCCGGTGGGGCGATTCCCCCACCGGCGGCCTTCGCCGCGAGCGACCGACACGGCTAGAGTTGAACCGAGCGCACGGCACCGCACCGCCGATTTCCGGCGAGGCGGCGGGCGCGACGTCAACGAAGGGAGAGCGCGGTGGACCGATTCCTCAACGTGGCCGCAGCAGTCATCATCGACGACGGGCGCATAACTGGCGGCCCAGCGCGACCGGGGCGAGCTGGCGGGCGGATGGGAGTTTCCCGGCGGCAAGCTCGAACCCGGGGAGACGGCCGCCGAAGCCTGCGTCCGCGAGGTGCGCGAGGAGCTCTCGGTTCCCGTGACCGACGTTGCCCCGTTCGTGACGCTCGACTACAGCTACCCCTCGTTCCGCATGCACCTCGAGACGTTCACCTGCCGCATCGAAGCCGGCACGCCCCACTCCGACGAGCACCGCGAGCTGCGCTGGCTTGCAGGCGACGAGCTCGACAGCGTAGAGTGGCTCCCCGCCGACGTCCAGGTGGTGAACGCCCTGCGCGCCTATCTGCTGAGCACCGGGTCGCTCACCGCCCCCCGCTAGGGGCCGGCGGCAAACGGCCCGACGGCAAGCGCATGCGCCGACGGACGGACGGATGCCGAGCAGGTTCCGGCGCGGCTGCGCACGAGATGAAAAAGAGGCGCGGGCTCCCCGAAACCGGGGCGCCCGCGCCTCTCTCAGCACTATGGGATATGCCGCGCCTGATTCCGGGCTCGTCCGGGAGATTCCCAAACTTAGTCCAGATCGTCGATGGAGCTCGACTCGATCTGGGCGCCGTAGGGGTTGGCCTCGGTCTGGATCACCGAGCTCGAAGAGCGCGGGGCGACCGTGACGGGGGCCTCCGAACCCGAGGGGGCCGTGGTGCCCATGAGCGGGAAGTTAGCCTGGGCGGCGTCCATGAACTTCTGGACGAGCGACATGTACTCGGAGCGGAACTGCTCGCGCGAGGCCTTGAGTCGCTCGATCTCGTCGAGCTCGGTCTGCTTCTCGTCGAGCGCCTGGCGGATGACCTTGCGGGCCTGCGTCTCCGCGTCGGCACGGATGCGGTCGGCGTTGGCCTTCGCCTCGGCGACGATGCGGTCGGCCGACTGCTGGGCGACGATGAGGGCGGCAGAGAGCTGCTCCTCGGTCGCGGTGTAGATGCTCGGCTTCACCGGCTCGGCGGAAACCGCGGGGGCGGCGGCAGACTGGGCGCGGGCGGCCTCGGCCTCGGCGCGGGCCTTCTCGACCTCGGCGGCGAGCTCGCCGTTCTTGGCCTCGGCGGCGGTCAGGCGCGTTTTGAGGTCGGCGATCTTGCGCAGCATCGCGTCGATGTCCTTGCTGATCTCCTCGAGGAACACGTCGACCTCGGCGGGCTGGTAGCCGCGCTTGGCCTCGGAGAACGTCTTTTGCTGAATGTCTGCAGGGGTGATGGGCATCGTTAGAACCTTCCTACGTCAACAAGCCTTCGGCGCAGCCGCTCGGACTTACCGCCACAGCCTTTACACGACCTTACAACGACCTTTGCAGCGCCGCGGAGCGGCACCCATAACGCTTCATGCCCCTAAAGTATAGCCGCAATCAACCATCCCAACAGCTCGAGCACGAGAATTGCAACGATTGGTGAGATGTCGACTATGCCGAGGGGCGGGATGAAGCGGCGGAACAGGCTCAGATAGGGCTCGCAGATCGACGCAAGGACGCTGCGGATGTCCTCGACGATGCGGGCCGCACCCTGCGGGATCCAACTCATCAGCACATAGATCACGATGAGGATCGAATAGAAGTTGATGAGCGCGAGGATGACGTTCTGGAGCATCTGCATCGCACGATCACCTCACGACGCCCTGGCGGCGCAGGGCCGCCATGTCGTCATCGGTCAGCGCGGTGCCGCGCGGAAGCAGGGCGTACACGTGGTCGCCGAGCTCGCGCATCCCCGCACCGCTGGCGCAGCACAGGCCGAACGAGAAGTCGAGCACGCGGCGCGCCAGGTCGTTCGAGCAGCCGCGCATGACGATGACCGCCGGCCTGTGCTCCGCGATGACCGCCTGCGCGATGTCGCGCACGTCGTCGTAGGAGCGCGGGCGCACCGCCGTGCAGGATATGGGCACCAGGTGGGGCTTCTCGACCGCGGGCTCCGGCGCCGCAGCGGGACGCGCCTCCTCGGCGCGCTCCTCCTCGCGCCGCTGGGCGCGCTCGGCGGCGGCATGCTCGACGTGCTCGCGCAGCTCGGCCTCGGAGCGCATCGCGCGCTCGTGGCGGGCCTGGCTGTGCGCGGCGCGCGAGCGGCGGCGTTCCTCGAGCTCGGCGTCGAGCTCGGCGTCGCTCGCGTTCTCGTTGCGCCTCACCGGCCGCGCCGGGGGCTCCTGGGTCGCGGCGCGCGAACGGCCGATCGTCTCGTCGAACTGGCCCGAGACGTTCGCCGCCGCCACGCGCTCGCGCAGACGGTCCGCAAAGGGCTTCTGCGGCGGCTGCACGACCGCGGCGGGACGCACCGCGCGCTCCCCCGCCGGTCGGGAGAACACCTGGACGCCGTCGTCGCCCATGTCGTAGCGCGGCGTCCCCGCGGAATACCCGCTCGGACGCTCCTCGGCCGCCGGCATCTGCCCCAAAGGCTGCTCCGCCGCCGCGGGGGCGGGCGCGGCGTCGGCC
>DBEYOB010000107.1:0-6695 GCA_048173955.1 Coriobacteriales bacterium | reverse complement strand
GTCGCCCACCGCCTCGACGGCCCCGCGCTCGCGCGCGTGCGCGCCGCCCTGCCGTTCCCCCTGACGGGCGACCAGGCCCGCGCGGTCGGCGAGATCCTGGGCGACATGGCGGCGCCGCGCCCGATGAACCGCCTCCTGCTGGGCGACGTGGGCACGGGCAAGACCGCCGTGGCGACCGTCGTTGTGGGGGCGGTGGCGGACACGGGCACGCAGGCGGCCGTGATGGCGCCGACGGGGGTGCTCGCCGCCCAGTACGCCGAGAAGGTCGGCCCCGTGCTCGACGCGGCGGGCGTCGGCTGGGTGCTGCTCACGGGGGCGACCCCGGCGCGCGAGCGCGCCGAGTCCCTGGCGCGCCTGGCGGAGGGCTCCGCCAGCGTCGCGTTCGGCACCCACGCCCTGCTCACCAACGACGTCGCCTTCAGGCGCCTCTCGCTCGCCGTGATCGACGAGCAGCAGCGCTTCGGGGTCGCCCAGCGCCACGCGCTGCGGGAGAAGGGACGCGGGGCCGACCTGCTCGTCATGACGGCGACCCCGATCCCCCGCACGCTCGCCCTGTCCGTCTACGGGGACCTCGACTGCAGCTATCTGCGCGAGCGCCCCGTCGCCGGCGCGGGCGTGAGCACGGAGGTGATCGCCAAGCGCAACCGCGGGGACGCCTATGCCGCGATGCGCGCGGAGCTCGACGAGGGGCGCCAGGCCTACGTCGTGTGCCCGCTTGTGGGCACCGCGCGCTCGAGGGGGGAGGACGGGGAGCCGTCCGACGACGCCGCCCGCGAGCTCGACCGCGGCGGGGACCCCTCCGACCCCAGGGCGGCGGAGCGCGAGGCGGCGTCGCTGAGCACGGGGGCGTTCCGCGGCTACTCGGTCGGCCTGCTCACGGGGCGCATGAAGCCCGACGAGAAGGAGCGCGTCATGGCCGACTTCCGGTCCGGCGCGATCCAGGTCCTCGTCTCCACGACCGTCGTGGAGGTCGGCGTCGACGTTCCCAACGCGACGGTCATGCTCATCGAGGACGGCGAGCGCTTCGGGCTCGCCCAGCTCCACCAGCTGCGCGGCCGCGTCGGGCGCGGAAGCCACCCGGGCCGCGTCTTCATCGCCGCCGACCTCAAGAGCCCGGGCGCCCAGGCGCGCATGGCGGCCCTCGAGAGGACATCGGACGGCTTCGAGCTCGCCGAGGAGGACCTGCGCCTGAGGCGGGAGGGCGACATCATGGGGGCGCGGCAGTCGGGGGACGCGCGGCTGCGCTTCGTCGACCTCGCCCGCGACGCCGACCTGCTCGCGTGGGCGCGAGAGGACATGCGCGCGCTCATGTCCGGCGACCCGCGGCTGGAGGGCGTCGCGGCGCGCCCGGTGCGCGCGGAGGTCATCCGGCGCTACGGAGACGTGTTCAAGGATGTTGGCGGTGGATGAGAGGAGGCCCTGATGGGCGTTGCAACGGACGGAGCGGCGGTTTCGGCGGGCGGGGCGGACATGGTGGCGCGCCCGGTGCGCCGCTTCCTGGTGCCGGGGACCTACGACCCCATAACGCGCGGCCACCTCGACGTCATCGAGCGGGCGACGCACCTGTGCGACGAGGTGGTCGTCGCCGTCGCCGCGTCGCGCGACAAGCGGGGAGGGACGGCCTTCACGCTCGAGGAGCGCGTCGCGCTGGCGCGCGAGGCGCTCGCGGGCATGCCCGGCGTCACCGTGCTGCCCTTCACGGGGCTCCTCGTCGAGTTCGCGCGCTCGCTCGGGGTGACGGCCGTCGTCAAGGGGCTGCGCCTCATGACCGACTTCGAGTACGAGCTCCAGCAGGCGAACCTCAACTACCGCCTCGCACCCGAGCTCGAGGCGATCTTCGTCATGGGCGGGGCGAACTACGGCTACGTGTCGAGCTCGGCGGTGCGCGAGATCGCGTCGCTGGGCGGCGACGTCTCGCAGTTCGTCACGCCCAACGTCGAGGAGGCGCTGCGCAGGCGCTACGGGGGAGGCGCCCCGCGCTGAGCGGCGGCGCGTTGCATGGAATTGCAGTTTCGATTCCGCACACTTTTCGCTTGGCGGCCCCGCCGCGGGGGATTATTTGCTACCATCGGCGGATGAATACATCGGGGCCGCCCCGGCGGGGCCGCTTGCGCGCCGCGCCCCGTGAGAGGACTGAACGACATGCGATCCGGAGGTAGCCCCATGCCCGGCAGCGACATCGAAGCCTATATCGAAGAGCTGGAAGACCTGATCAACAGCGCCAAGTCGCCCCTGTCGGGCGGCGGTTCGAAGAAGATCATCGACGCGGACGCCGCCTACGAGATCCTCGACGACATCAAGCGCTCGCTGCCCGACGAGTTCCAGAAGGCCCGCCGCATCCTGCGCGAGCGCGACGAGATCCTCGACTCCGCCGAGGAGGAGGCCAACCACATCGTCAAGGACGCCGAGGACAAGGCAAACACGCTCGCGAGCGAGCAGGAGGTCGTGCGCCTCGCCAACAACGCGGCCGAGGACGTCCGCCGCCACGCCGAGGAGGAGGCGCGCGAGATCCGCTACTGGGCGGAGGACGCCGCCGAGAAGACCTTCGCGAAGCTCGAGGAGGAGATGCGCTCGGTCATCGAGAAGACCCAGAGCCTGCTGAACCAGATGTCCTACTGCCGCGCGGTGCTCTCGGGCAAGGGCGACGACGAGGACGACCGCGAGGATTTGGACGACCGCTATGCCCAGTAGCCCCGACGCCGCGTCGTGGCTCGGCAAGGTCGAGATCTCCGTCGAGTCCGGCCTGGCGAGCCCTGGCGACACCGTCTCGTACAGCGACACCGTGGGCGTCGACGCCTTCGAGATGGGCGGGCGCACCTTCGCGCTGCCCGAGGGGCTCGTCTACGACGTCGCGCTCACGAACACCGGCGAGGGCGTCCTCGCCACGGGTATCGTGCGCGGGCGCGCCCTCACCGAGTGCGACCGCTGCCTCGGCCCCGCCGAGGTCGACCTGGCCGCGGAGCTGTCCTGCTACTACCTGCGCGAGGAGCCCGACCCCGGCGAGGTCGAGGACGAGGACGACTTCGGTCTCATCGACCCCCTGACCGGCACGGTCGACCTCGCCGACGCGATTCAGGGCGCCGTCGCCTCCGACATCCCCTTCGTCGTGCTGTGCAGCCAGGACTGCAAGGGGCTGTGCCCGATGTGCGGCGCGAACCTCAACGAGGGGCCGTGCGGCTGCGTGGCGAAGCCCGACCCCGACTTCGAGCGCCCCAACCCCTTCGCCGCGCTCGCCGGCTTCACCTTCGCCGACGGGACGGTGCTCGCCGACCATGCCGAGGAGCTGGCGCGCGCGGACGGGGAGCTCGACGAGGACCCCTGCGACGACGACGTGTCCGACGAGGACTTCGAGGCCGCCTGGGAGCAGCGCGAGGCGCTCAATCGGGAGAGCGGCCGCTCCTAGGTGTGAAGGCGCTGCGCAGCCCGCATCCCGTCTACGCAGCACATGAAATATGTGCTATCATAGCAACCTGTGCAACGAAGCGGTTCGGTCGTCATGGGACGACCGAGTTTTAAGAGAGGTACATGATGGCAGTTCCCAAGCGCAAAACCGGCCGTATGAAGACTCGTTCTCGCTACGCCGCGAACACCCGCAACGTCAAGACGATGCAGACCTCCCCGTGCCCCCAGTGCGGCGCCCCGAAGCTGCCGCACCGCGTGTGCCCGAACTGCGGCACCTACAAGGGCCGCCAGGTCATCGCCGTCGACTAGGCGCGGCGGATTCCAACAGACGCTGTCGGAGGCCGGTGCCCGCGGATGCGGCGCCGGCCTCCTTGCTGACGGAAGGGGAGGCATGACGACGCAAGAGGATCGGGGCGCCGTGCGGCGCGGGCCCGTCACGGTGTGCGTCGACGCCGCGGGCGGCGACCGTCCGGTCGCGACCGTGCTCGAGGGCGTCGCGCTCGCGCTCGAGGCGGACCGCGACCTCGCGGTGGTCCTCACGGGCCCGGGGGACGAGATCGAACCGTTCGCCGAGCGCCATCCCGGACGCTGCGAGGCGGTGGCGACCACCCAGGTCATCGGCATGGGGGAGCATCCCGCCGAGGCGGTGCGCGCCAAGCGCGACTCGAGCATCGTGGTCGGCTGCAAGCTCGTCCGCCAGGGGCGCGCCGAAGGGTTCTTCTCCGCCGGGTCGACCGGCGCGGTGATGAGCGCGGCCACCCTGGGGATCGGGAGGCTGCGCGGCATCGAGCGCCCGGCCATCACCTGCGCCCTCCCCGGGCCCAAGCCGACCGTGTTCCTCGACATGGGCGCCAACGCCGACTGCAAGCCCGAGTACATCGTCCAGTTCGCGAACATGGGCTGCGCCTACGCCCGGGTGGTCCTGGGCGTCGACCGGCCGCGCGTCGGGCTGCTCAACATCGGCTCGGAGGACACGAAGGGCTCGCGCTTCGCACAGGACTGCTTCGCCGCGCTGCACGAGCGCGTCCCCGAGTTCGCGGGCAACGCCGAGGGGGTCGACCTGTTCGCGGGCACCTTCGACGTCGTGGTCACCGACGGCTTCACGGGCAACGCGGTCCTCAAGAGCGTCGAGGGCACCGCACGCTACATCATGCGCGAGATCAAGGCCGCCGTCATGTCGTCGCTGCCCACCAAGATCGCGGGCAAGATCCTGCAGCCGTCACTCGCGGGGCTGCGCGACGCCATCTCGGGGGACCGCTACGGCGGAGCCATCCTGCTCGGCGTCAAGGGGGTCGTCGCCATCGGCCACGGTGCCACGTCGCCCGAGGCGGTGATGAACGGCACGCTGTGCGTCGCCAACGCCGTTCGTGGCGGTCTGGTGCAGCAGGTCGAGGCGCTCTGCGCGCGCTAGCGGCCCCGTGCCGCGCGGGGTAGAATCGCCCCTGAGAACCACCGTGCCCGGGACGGCGGGAGCCCTCCCGGGCCGTCGAGCGAGACAGGAGAGCTCGTGCCCACCATTCTCAGCAAGATCGAGCGCGCCCAGGAGATCCTGGGCTACCGCTTCAAGGACCTCGAGCTGCTCAAGAGCGCCATCACGCACCCCTCGGCGGTCGAGGGCAAGCCGGTGAGCGCCGGCTACGAGCGGCTCGAGTTTTTGGGCGACTCCGTCGTCGGCTTCATCGTGTCCGAGGAGCTCTACGAGCGCTTCCCCGAGATGGACGAGGGCGGCCTGACCCGCCTCAAGGTCTCGCTCATCTCGGGAGAGTCGCTTTCGGCCGCCGCGGCCGAGCGCGGGTTCGCGGACATCATCGTCTTCGGCTCGAGCGAGCGGGGTACCGGCGCGCGCGGCCTGCACTCGGCGCTCGAGAACGTCTACGAGGCCGTGACGGGGGCCGTCTACCTCGACGGGGGGCTCGAGCCCGCCCGCCGCTGGGTGCTCGACACCCTGCAGCCCCACCTCGCCCCCTGGCGCGCCGCGCTGCCCGAGAACCCCAAGTCCCTGCTCCAGGAGAAGACCCAGGCCGATCTGCGCGAAACGCCGCGCTACGAGCTGGTCGCCACCGGCGGCCCGGCGCACAGCCCGACCTTCGTGTGCGACTGCGTCGTGGGCCTGCGCACGGTCGGCCGCGGCGAGGGGTCGTCGAAGAAGGAGGCGGAGGCGGCCGCGGCCGCCATGGGCCTGCGCACGCTCGGCTACATCGAGGCCGGCTCGCCGGCCGGCGAGTTCGAGTCCGACCGCCCCTGGCCCCTCGCGCCCATCGAGATGAAGCGGGACTAGCCGGTGTACCTCAAATCGCTTACCCTCAAGGGCTTCAAATCGTTCGCCGACCGCGCCCACATGGTGTTCGAGCCCGGCCTCACGGTCATCGTGGGTCCCAACGGCAGCGGCAAGTCGAACGTGAGCGACGCGATCCTGTGGGTCTTGGGCGAGCAGAGCGCCAAGCAGCTGCGCGGCCAGGCCATGGAGGACGTGGTGTTCGCCGGTTCCTCGGCGCGCAAGCCCGTCGGCGTCGCCGAGGTCGACCTGGCGCTCGACAACTCGGACCACACGCTGCCCGTCGACTTCGACGAGGTCGTCATCACCCGGCGCATGTACCGCTCGGGGGAGAGCGAGTACCTCATCAACGGCTCCCCGGCGCGCCTGCTCGACATCACGGACATCCTGCACGACTCGGGCCTGGGCAAGGACACGCACTCGATCATCAGCCAGGGCAAGCTCGACGCTATCCTCATGAGCCGCCCCGAGGAGCGCCGCGCGCTGGTTGAGGAGGCCGCGGGCATCTCGAAGCACAAGCGCCGCCGCGAGCGCGCCGAGCGCAAGCTGTCGTCCATGGACGCGCACCTGCGCCGCGCCCTCGACGTCCAGAAGGAGATCGGCCGCCAGCTGCGCCCGCTCGAGCGGCAGGTCGCCCGCGCACAGCGCCACAACGAGATCTCGGTGCGCGTGCGCGAGCTGCGCTGCTCGCTCGCCGTCGACGACCTGAGGAGGCTCCAGGAGCGCTGGGGGGTGCTCGAGGGCATCGAGAAGGCGGTCGCCTCCGAGCTCGAGGCCGCGGAGCGCGACCTGGCAGAGCGCCAGGGGGAGCTCGAGCGGCTCCAGGCCAGGCTCGAGGAGCACGGCCAGCAGGCCGGGGGCCTCTCCGAGCTTCTGAGGCGCTCCCAGAGCGCCGTCGACCGTCTCGCGTCGGGCGAGCGCCTGCTCGGGGAGCGCGCGCGCAACCGGCGGGCCCGCCTCGCCGAGGTGAGGGGCGCGCTCGAGCGCGCCGAGTCGCGCGCGCAGGACGCCGCCGACG
>DBEYOB010000106.1:0-3706 GCA_048173955.1 Coriobacteriales bacterium | reverse complement strand
CGGGGAATGGGCGCCCGGGTGGGGGGATGACGACTAGCCGGAAGCGGCGGGTTTGCGTTGGCGGAACCGGCGCCTTTTCGATGGCGCAATCGGCGCCGGCTCATTGGTGGAATTGGCTAAAAAAGCATTGACGCTAACACCTCCCAGCCGTCCGAGGAGCACCGCCCCGAGCACGGCGGCCAGCACGGCGAGCACCGCTATCGCCGCCAGGGTTGCGCGCGGGACCTCGTCGATCCTCAGCGCGGCCGCCAGGCGCGAGCGCGCCGCGCCCGCACCCTCCCGCATGCCGCCGGCGCCCGCGATCCGCTCGAACTCCCTCTTCCCGATCTGCGCCATCGCGCCACCTCCTCCCACCGACTCTATCCCTTGCGGCGGCCCGCCGGCGATGGAGGGTCTGGGGATTCGCGGCGGGACGCGCGGCGCCGTGACACCGTGCGTCACGGCGTGCCCCGCGCGTGCGCCGGCACAGAGCGGTCACGCCGGAAAGGAGGTCGTCCCCCTTCGCACCTGGCCCGACGGGGGCGTCCCCGTGCACGGCGGCCGCGCCGGCGGCTGCCGGGACGGCTGAAAAACGCAAAACGCCCCAACCCCGCGGCGCCGTGAGGACGCGGGGTCGGGGCGGGACGTTGTGGAGGGGACGTGGAGCGCCACGCCGCGGCGGTCACGCCGGGGCCGCCGCGCGGCCTAGGCGGGCGAGAGGGCGGGGTGCGGCGCGTGGAAGCGGTGCGGGGCGACGTAGGAGGGGCAGTCGAAGCTGCGGTACTCGAGGGAGGCCATCATCTCTTCGAGCATGGCCTCGTGGTCGAACAGGTCCCACACCCGGCGCGCCTCCTCGAGGCTGACGTGCGTCTCGGGGCTGCGCGGCATGAAGAGCGTGCAGCAGTCGGGTGCCTTCTCGTTGCTGATCTCGAGCGTGCCCAGCGCCTCGGCGTCCGCCATGATCTCGCGCTTGTCGCTGCCGATGAGGGGGCGGAACACCGGCAGGTTCGCCATCTCGTCGACCGCCATGATGTTCTCGAGCGTCTGCGACGCGACCTGGCCGAGCGACTCGCCGGTGACCAGCGCCTTGGCGTGCTCGACCTCGGCGAGGCGGCACGCGAAGGAGAACATCATCCGGCGGTACATGATGATCCTCAGGTCGTCGGGGACCGCGCGGGCGATGCGGCGCTGGACGTCGCCGAAGGGGACGACGTAGAGCCGGCCGATCCCCGCCGCCGGCGCCAGGCGCTCGACGATGTCCTGGACGAGCCACTCGCTCGTGTCGGCGGTCTGCGGCCTTCCCGAAAAGTGCAGGCCGATCACCACCGCGCCGCGGCGCAGCATGCGCCACGAAGCGACCGGCGAGTCGATGCCGCTGCTCAGAAGCGAGATGACCTTGCCGGCGCTTCCCACCGGCAGCCCGCCGACGCCTTCCTCCGTGCGGACGTAGACGTAGGCGGACCCCTGGATGACGTATACGTGGACGACGCGGTCGGCGCCCTTCATCCGCACGCCCTTGTCGGGGAAGCGGTCGCACAGGTACGAGCCGACCTCCTCGTTGAGCTGGAGCGAGGTGAGCGGGTAGGTCGTGTTCGAGCGGCGGGCGTGCACCTTGAACGTCTCGAAGTCGCCCGAGGCGGCGAGCTCGCGGTACGCGGCGTCGCAGTAGGAGGCGGGGTCGAGCTCGCAGCAGCGCGCGAACGAGACGCGCGCGACGCCGGGGGTGGCGCGTATGCGGCGGAACGCCTCGAGCGCCGCCCCCTCGTCTGCCCCGGGGTCGAGGCGGGCGAGCAGGTGCCCCGAGATGCGCTCCACAGAAGAAACGGGCAGCCCCTTGAGGGTCGCCCGCAGATTGTCGAGCAGCTTGCGCTCGAAAACGCTCCTGTTGTTGCCCTTGAGGCCGATCTCGTGGTAGTGGACCAGGCAGACGAAACGCTCCATCGGCCTACTCGTCGCCCTCGGCGGAAGCCGCGGCCTCCTCGGACGGCGCGTCGGTATCGGACGCGTCCGCGGGCTCGGCCGGCAGGGGCTGCTCCGCCTCGGGGGCCTCCTCGTCGCGCGAGACGCCCAGGGCGGCATCGAGCGACGCCTGGTCGAAGCTCAGCGGGCCGGCGGAGACGATGGCGCCTTCCTCGTCGCGCTTCGGCGCGATCTCGCTGAAGGCGATGGAGAGCGGGTTGGGGGCGTGGCCCTCCTCGTCGCTCATGTACATGGTCACGTCTTCGATGTCGGCGAGCTGCTCGGCGCGGTTGTGCTGGTTGCGCATCATATCGTTGATGTCGCACGCACGGCGGGCCGCCATCTCGCAGAGCAGGAAGCGGTTCTCGTCGGTCACGGCCAGAAGCTCGTCGATCGTGGGGTTAACTACGGACATATATCAAACCTTCCCAACGGCCCTGGTCCCCAGGGCACCGCAGATCGTATGCGAACATCCTATGATACGGCGCGACGCGCCCAAAAACCACCCTTCCGGGCAGACGGGCGCGTCGAACCCACGGGAACGCCACGGCTCGGATTGGCCTAGCGCACCGCCTCGTAGCGCTTCATGATGGCAAGGACGTCTTCGACCGCCTTGTCGAGGTCGTCGTTCACGACCACCTCGTCGTAGCGGGCGGCGGTCCGCATCTCGACCTCCGCGTCGGCAAGCCGGCGCGCCAGGGTCTCGGGGGTCTCGCTGCCGCGGCCCTCGAGCCTGCGGCGCAGCACCTCGACGCTGGGAGGGGCGATGAATACGAGGACGCAGTCGGGCATCATCTCGCGCACCCGCAGGGCGCCCTGGGGGTCGATTTCCAGAATGAGGGACCCCTCACCCAGCCTGCTCTCGACCTCGCTCCTCAAGGTGCCGTACAGGTTGCCGTGCACGACCGCCCACTCGAGGAACTCCCCCGCGTCGACGCGGCTGCGGAACTCGGACTCGTCCATGAAATAGTAGGCGACCCCGTCGGCCTCTCCGGCGCGCGGGGGACGCGTCGTCGCCGAAACGCTGAGGGCGAGGTCGGGACGACGGGCGCGCACGCGCTCCAGAATCGTTCCCTTCCCCGCCCCTGCAGGCCCGGAGACGACAAAAAGCCGTGCTCCCATGAAGCGGCTTCTAGTTGTTGCCGAGCTTCGCGAGAAGCTGCTCGCGCTGGCGGACGCCCAGGCCCTGGACGCGGCGCGACTCGGAGATCCCGAGCTCCTCCATGATCTTGGCCGCCTTCGCCTTGCCGTAGCCGGGCAGGGCCTCGATGAGGGCGGAAACCTTCATGCGGCGCGCCACGTCGTCTTCCATCTCGAAGACCTCGGCCAGGGTGATCTTGCCGGCCTTGATGTCGTCGCGCAGGGCGGCGCGGGCGTGGCGGGCGGCGGCGGCCTTGGCGAGGGCCTCGGCGCGCTGTTCGGGAGTCAGGCTCGGAAGGTTGGTCTCCTGCATGTGCTTCTCCAAATCGTCATCGGTTACGTTGTCTTCGTCCTGCCGCCCGCGCGGAAAGGCGCGGGACGCGGACGTGTTCACACCTTATACCCGCAGGTAGGGTATCCTAGCTATCGCGCGGATGCAAGGCCGCGATGCGGAAATGTTCGCCGAACCACATGAACGTCAACCGCATGTTGCCCAACCGGGCCTCACGCGCCGAACGCCCCGGCGACCTCGGCGGCGATGGACTCGAACGCGGCGCGGGGGTCGGCCGCCCGCGTGACGGGCCGCCCGACGACCAGGTGGGTCGCCCCCGCGGAGGCGGCCATGGCG
>DBEYOB010000105.1:0-1599 GCA_048173955.1 Coriobacteriales bacterium | reverse complement strand
CTGCGACTCCTCGCGCGTGACCGAGGTCTGCGCCCCCATGGTGGGCGTCTTCTACGCCGCCCCCGCCCCGGGCGCCGAGCCGTTCGTGCGCGTGGGCAGCAAGGTCAAGAAGGGCGAGACCCTGTGCATCCTCGAGGCCATGAAGCTCATGAACGAGGTCGTGGCCGAGCGCGACGGCGAGGTCGTCGAAATCTGCGTGAACGACGGCGAGCTGGTGGAGTACGGTCGCGTGCTCTTTAGGATCTACTAGGAAGGCGCCCATGGACCGCGAACAAATCAAGAAAATCCTCCCCCACCGCGAGCCGATGCTCCTGCTCGACGCCGCCGAGGTGGTCGAGGGGGAGAACGGCCCCGAGGCGCACGGCACCTACCGCGTGACCGGCGAGGAGTTCTTCGTGCAGGGGCACTTCCCCGGCAACCCCGTGGTGCCGGGCGTCATCCTGTGCGAGATGCTCGCCCAGAACTGCTGCGTGCTTTTGGGAGAGGGCGCTGCAGAGGGGTCGACCCCCTACTACACGAGCCTCGACAAGGTGCGCTTCAAGCACCCGGTGAAGCCCGGCGACACGGTCGAGCTCGTCTGCTCCATCACGAAGGCGCGCGGCCCGTTCCGCTTCGCGACGGGCCAGGTCCGCGTGGGCGACACGGTCTGCGTGACGGCCGACTTCTCCTTCGCGATCATGCCGGCGGAGTAGGGCGGCTCCCTGCGGCCGGGGCGTTCCCTCCGTGCTCGGGCAGTCCTCGCCGCCTGCGACGGCTGCGGAACTGCGCCGGAGGGAACGCCCCCGCACGCCCCGCACCTCCGCACGGCAACGGTTTTGAACACCCGCCTGGCGAGCCTGGGCATTTGCTTGTCCGTCTTCCTTCCTCCCGGGCGCAGTTCCGCAGCGGCGCAGCCGCGAGGACTGTCCGAGCACCGGGAGGAAGGAAGACGGGGTAGGAAGAAGACGACCAGAGAGAGTCCCTATGTTTAGCAAGATCCTCATAGCGAACCGCGGCGAGGTCGCCGTGCGCGTCATCAGGGCCTGCAAGGAGATGGGCGTCGAGACGGTCGCCGTGTTCAGCGACGCGGACCGCGACGCGCTCCACGTCGCCCTGGCCGACGAGGCATACTGCATCGGCGGGCCCCGCCCCCAGGACAGCTACCTCAACAAGGAGGCCATCCTCACGGTGGCCGTCGAATCGGGCGCGACCGCCATCCACCCCGGCTACGGCTTCTTGGCGGAGAACGCCGAGTTCGCGCGCATGTGCCGCGAGTGCGGCATCGTGTTCATCGGCCCCACGCCCGAGGTCATCGAGCGCATGGGCAACAAGGACATGGCCCGCATCGCCGCCCGCGAGGCAGGCGTGCCCCTCGCCGAGGGCTGCGACCTGCTCACCTCCGCCGACCAGGCGGAGAGCGAGGCGCGGCGCATCGGCTGCCCCGTGCTCATCAAGGCGCGCGCGGGCGGCGGCGGCCGCGGCATCCGACGGGTCGACTCCCCCGAGGCGGCGCGCGCCGCCTACCAGGAGGCCTACGCCGAGGCTCTGGCCGCCTTTGGCGACGGCGAGTGCTACATGGAGAAGTTCATCGAGCACGCCCACCACGTCGAGGTCCAGCTC
>DBEYOB010000104.1:0-1883 GCA_048173955.1 Coriobacteriales bacterium | reverse complement strand
AAACCTCGTCAGGAAGGATGGATGGAAAGATGGCTTGCCGATACAGAATGCCAATTTTTGATGGACGTCCTTTTCGCACTCTGGCGCGCCGCGGCAATCGTTCTTTTGGCGCAATTCTTCAGGCAACCGCGCATCCCGCCTGCCCCGTCCCCGCCCCGGCCCGCGCGGTCGCCTCTGCCTCCGCCCCTACCGCCGGTCCGTCCCGCACCGCCCCCGCTCGGCGGACCCTCGCGGGGCTGCTGGCGACGGGCCTGCTCGTGTGCTCCCTGCTCGGCGGGTGCGCCCCGGGGTCGTCGGCCGCCGCGGGCGGCGCCGGCAGTGCTGACGGCTCCGGCGACGCCGGCGGCTCTGCGGGCCCGGTCAACGTCGCGGTGGTGACGGGGGCCTGCGCCAACCAGCCCGTCCATTCCTACGCCGCCGTGCAGGACGAGCTCGAGCGCGCCGTCCGGTCGAACGGCTTCGCCGACGTCATCGTGGCGGACACGTCCGTCTCCAGCGAGCTGGGAGGGATCGCCCAGGTGGGGAGCACCACGACCAACCCCACGCGGCGCGCCCAGGAGGAGGACGCCATCGTCGCCTCGCTCGAGGCGGCGTGCGAGGCTGCGGCCGCCGACTCGCCGCAGACCGACGTCGTCAGGGCATTGCGCTATGCCGCGAGCGGCCTTGCGGGCCTCGAGGGGGAGCGGGTGGTGTGCCTGCTGCACAGCGGGCTTTCGACCGCCGGCGTGGTCGACCTCGCCGAGACGCCCGACTGGCTGCGGGCCGACCCGGGCGAGCTCGCCGCGAGCCTGGCCGAGCAGCTGCCCGACCTTTCGGCCATTGACGTCGTCTACTGGTACGACCTGGGCTACGTCGCCGGGGACCAGCGCGAGCCCGACCAGGTGGCCGTCACGGGGCTCGAGCGGATGTGGGAGGCGATTCTCACCCAGGCGGGCGTGGGCGCGGTCGAGTTCGTGGACTCCCAGGTTGCCGACGAGGAGAACCCCTCGGAGTACGAGGTCGACCCCGTCGAGCTGGAGTTCGCCGCGCGGCCCGAGGTCGAGACGTCCACCCTGCTCGAGTCCGGGGGACAGGTCGAGGTCCCCGAGTCCGAGGTGGGCTTCGTCCCCGACACGGCGGCGTTCCTCGACGAGAAGGCCGCCCAAGCGTACGTCTCCCAGGTGGCCCGCGTCCTTTTGGCGCATCCCGAGGTGTCCGTCTACGTGACGGGCTCGTGCGCGGGATGCCCCTGGGAGCCCGACCGCGGCGTCGCGCTCTCGACGCAGCGCGCACAGGCGGTCGCCGACCTGCTCGTCTCGATGGGGGTCGATGCCTCGCGCATCGTGGTCGAGGGCGTGGGCGACCAGAGCAACGAGCGGGTGCAGCACGTGCCCGACCTGGCGGCCGACGGCGTCACGCAGACCGAGGACGCCCAGCTCAACAGACGTGTGGTGATCACGCGCAACGACGGATAGCCGCGCCGGTTGACCCGGCGGGCGTCGGTTTCTCCGGGCAGGACGGTGCGGGCGGCGCGAGTGAAGGAGAGGTTTGCCATGTTCAAGATGTCCAGGTTGCTGCGCTCATGTCGGCAGGCGTGCCGGGAGCGGCTTGCGGCGGCGGAGCAGGCGTTCGAGCAGGCCGTCGAGGAGGCTTCGGGCCGCCTGGGCCGCGGGCTCGCGGATGCGGGCCGCGCGCAGTTCGCAGCGGTCAAAAGGGATTCCCGCCCGCTGTTCGAGCCGGCGCGCGCCGAGGCGCGGCGCCGTGTGTTAGCGTCAATGCTTTTTTAGCCAATTCCACCAATGAGCCGGCGCCGATTGCGCCATCGAAAAGGCGCCGGTTCCGCCAACGCAAACCCGCCGCTTCCGGCTAGTCGTCATCCCCCCACCCGGGCGCCCATTCCCCGA
>DBEYOB010000103.1:0-7080 GCA_048173955.1 Coriobacteriales bacterium | reverse complement strand
CCGCGGGCGAGTCGCGCCCCGCGTCGTGGCTTGCGGTCCGCAGCCCGATGGTGGGCACCTACTACGCCGCTTCGGCGCCGGGCGAGGCCCCCTTCGTCAAAGTCGGAGACGAGGTCATGGCGGGGGCGACCCTGTGCATCGTCGAGGCAATGAAGCTCATGAACGAGATTCCTGCGGAGTCCATGTGTGTCGTGCGCGAGGTCTGCTGCGAGAACGCCCAGCCCGTCGAGTTCGACCAGGTGCTGTTCTACGTCGAGCATGTCGACTCCAACCCCGACTCAGAGAAGCTGGGGGAGTAGCATGTTCTCACGCGTCCTGGTCGCCAACCGCGGCGAGATAGCCCTGCGCATCGTGCACGCCCTGCACGAGCTCGGCGTCGAGGCGGTCGTCGCCTACTCCCAGGCGGACCGCGACACCCGTGCGGTGCAGGAGGCCGACGTCGCGGTGTGCATCGGGCCCGCCCCGAGCGCGCAGAGCTACCTCAGCTTCGCGGCCCTGATCGGCGCGGCGACCAGCCAGGGCTGCCAGGCGGTCCACCCGGGCTACGGCTTCCTGTCCGAAAACGCGGACTTCGCCCGCGCGTGCGCGGACAACGGCCTCGTGTTCATCGGCCCGTCCCCCGACGTCATCGACCGCATGGGAGAGAAGTCGAACGCGAAGCAGACCATGAGGGCGGCCGGGGTCCCCTGCGTCCCCGGCAGCGCCGGCGAGGTGGAGACGCTCGACGAGGCGCGCGCGGTCGCCGCCGCGATCGGCTACCCGCTGCTCATCAAGGCATCCGCGGGCGGCGGCGGCAAGGGCATGCGCGAGGCCTGGAGCGACGAGGAGCTCGAGCGCGCCTACACCACGGCGCGCTCCGAGGCGCGCGCGGCCTTCGGGAACGACGCCGTCTACATGGAGCGCCTCGTGCAGCACCCCCGCCACGTCGAGGTGCAGGTGCTTGCCGACGCCCACGGCAACGCGGTCGCGCTGTGCGAGCGTGACTGCTCGGTGCAACGCCGCCACCAGAAGCTCATCGAGGAGGCTCCGAGCCCGGCGATGGAGGCCGGCTTGGGGGAGGGGCTGCGCCGCGCCATGTGCGACGCGGCGGTGAGCGCGGTCCGCGAGGTCGGCTACACCAACGCCGGCACCATCGAGTTTTTGCTCGATGCCGACGGCAGCTTCTACTTCATGGAGATGAACACCCGCATCCAGGTCGAGCATCCCGTGACCGAGCAGATCACCCAGACCGACCTCGTGAAGGAGCAGATCCGCATCGCCGCGGGGGAACCGATGTCGATCGCGGGCCGCGCGCCCTTCTCGCCGACGGGCCACGCGTTCGAGTTCCGCATCAACGCCGAGGACCCCGAGCACGGCTTCAGGCCCTGTCCGGGTACGATCACGCGCCTCGTGCTCCCCGGCGGCCCCGGCGTCCGGGTGGACACGCACGCCTATCAGGGATACACGATACCTCCGACCTACGACTCCCTGGTCGCGAAGCTCATCGTGTGGGGCTCCGACCGAGCCGAGGCGCTCGCCCGCGCGAAGCGCGCGCTCGGCGAGTTCGTCGTCGAGGGGATCAAGACCACCATCCCGTTCCACCTCGCGGCGATCGAGACCGAGGCGTTCCGCAGCGGTACGGTGTACACCGACTTCATCGAGACGCACTTGCCGGAGTTTCTACAATAACCGCCGTCCCCGTGAGCGGCCGGTGCCGCGCCGTGTTATATCATGGCAGGAACGGATTCGCTTTCAACACGGGTCGGCTATGCCAGCGGGGGCCGTGCGCCGCACAGGGGATGCGGCCCCTTTTCGTCGGAAGGACGC
Organism: Coriobacteriales bacterium; assembly: GCA_048173955.1. Classification (GTDB taxonomy): domain Bacteria; phylum Actinomycetota; class Coriobacteriia; order Coriobacteriales; family UMGS124; genus CAZUFB01. The sequence goes on along the minus strand of DBEYOB010000103.1, from coordinate 5,274 downwards.
GCCATGGACGATGAGCTCAAATTCGCGGGACTGATGGTTGCCCCCGAGGTGGTCGAGACCATAATCAGGCTCGCCGTCGAAAAGGTCGAGGGCGTCGCCAGCGTCGGCGTGCCCAGCGAGCTCAACGGCATGTTCTCCTTCCTGTCGCCGCGCAAACCCCAGGCTGCCGTCCCGGGCGTGTGCGTGCAGGTCGAGGGGGAGTCGCTGCGCATCTCCGTCCATGTGACGGTGTTCTTCGGGTATCCGTTCGTCACGCTGGCCGACGAGGTCCGCACAGCGGTCGCCTCGAGCATCTCCTCGCAGGTCGGAGCAGAGATAACCGGCGTCGACGTGTTCATCGACGCCCTCGTTTTCCCTAAGGAGTAGTGTTCGTGTCAAACATCATCGTCGGGCGCACGCGTGCCCGGTCACAGGCCATCCAGGTCCTCTTCCAAGCCGAGATGCAGGGCGTCGACGTGTTCGACCTGCTCGAGGGCGGCGACTACGTCCTCGACGACGGCCCCCTCGACAAGTACGCAGCGCAGCTCGCGCGCGGCGTGGCGGTGAACCGCCTGGCGATCGACCGCCTCGTCGGCGGCGTCTCGCACAATTGGAACCTCTCGCGCATGCCGCTGGTCGACCGCTGCGTCATGTCGATCGCCGTCTACGAGATGTTCTGCGAGGAGGCCGTCCCCTCGTCCGTCGCGATCAGCGAGGCCGTCGAGCTCTCGAAGGTTTACGGCACCGACGACTCCTCGTCGTTCGTGAACGGCATCCTGGGACGCGTCTCCCGCTTGTCCGAGGCCAACCCGGGCCTGGCCCTGCCGCAGCTCGCGCGCCTCGTTGAGGGCGGTCAGGAACCCGACGGCGACGACGCGGCCTCGGGCGAGGAGCCGTGCCCGTGCGACGGCACGGCCTGCGAGCCCGCCCCTGCCGAGGACGCCGGGGCCGAGGACGCCGGCGAGGGGGCCGCGGAGGCGGAGCCCTCCGATGGGGAGACCGAGCATGCCGACGCCTAGCAGTGCCTCCTTCGGGGACGTCGTCGGCCGCCTCGACGAGATCGTCGACGCGGTCCGCAGCAAGGGGACCTCGCTCGAGGAGAGCCTCGATCTGCTCGACGAGGCGATCGACCTCGGCCTGTCGGCCGTCGAACTCGTCGATGCACCCGAACCCGAGCGCGAGGCCGCCGAGCCGGAAGCCCCTGCGGCGCGCAACTGACAACGGGAAGGGAGGTTGCCGGTGGCCTCTTTGCTTGATTCGATACACGACCCGGCGGACGTGAGGCGCCTGCCGGCGTCGCGGCTTGCCGAGCTGGCGAGCGACCTGCGTGCGGAGATGATCGCCGCGACCGCGCTCAACGGGGGGCACCTCGCGTCGTCGCTCGGCGCGGTCGAGCTGATCCTGGCGGCGTACCGCGTCCTCGACATGCCGCATGATAAGCTGCTGTTCGACGTCGGCCACCAGGCGTACGCCCACAAGCTCATGACGGGCAGGCGCGCGGGGTTCGTCCACCTCCGGCAGGCGAGCGGGACGTCGGGCTTCACGCGCCGCAAGGAGTCGGTCTACGACGCCCACGACTCCGGCCATGCCTCGGACGCCCTGGCGACGGCCGCGGGGCTCGCGCTGGCGCGCGACCTGTCCGGCGACGACGCGCGCGTCGTCTCGATCGTCGGCGACGCCTCGCTTGCCGGGGGCCTCTCGTACGAGGCGCTCAACATGATCGGCCAGCAGCAGTTCAAGCGCTTCGCCGTCATCCTCAACGACAACGAGATGTCTATCTCGCGGTCGGTGGGGGCCCTCGCGTCGTATCTCGCGACTATTCGGACGAGCCCGCACTACACCACCGTCCGCGACCAGGTCGAGGGCAGCATGGCGAGCACGGGCCGCGTGGGGGACGCTCTGGTGCGGCTCGGTGAGCGCGCGAAGCAGGCGACGAAGCAGTTCCTGGTCCCCGGCATGCTCTTCGAGGAGCTCGGGCTCACCTACCTGGGCCCCATCGACGGCCACGACCTGCGCGTCGTGCACGACACGCTCGCCCGTGCGCTGGACATGGGGAAGCCCGTCATAATCCATGCCGTCACCAAGAAGGGGAAGGGCTACCTCCCCGCCGAGCGCAACCCCGAGCTGTTCCACGGCGTCGGCCCCTTCGACCCCGAAACGGGCAGCCCGCTCAAGAAGGCGGTCACCGCGCCCACCTACACCCAGGAGTTCGCCCGCGCGCTGCGCCGCGAGGCGCGTCGCGACGGGCGCATCGTCGCAATTACGGCGGCCATGGCGGAGGGGACGGGGCTTGCGTCGTTCGCCGAGGAGTTCCCGGCGCGGACGTTCGACGTCGGCATCGCCGAGGAATGCGCCGTGACGCTCGCGGGAGGGTTGGCGCTGGGCGGCAAGGTTCCCGTCGTCGCCGTCTACTCGACGTTCCTCCAGCGCGCTTACGACGAGATCAGCACCAATGTGTGCCTGCCCAACCTGCACGTCGTGTTCGCCGTCGACCGCGGCGGCCTGGTGGGGGAGGACGGCTCGACGCACCACGGGATGTTCGACCTCGCGTACCTGCGCACGCTCCCCAACATGGCCATCGCCGCGCCTTCGGACGAGCTCGAGCTCGCCCGCGCGCTGCGTGCGGCCGTCGATGCGCGCGGCCCGGTCGCGGTGCGCTACCCCCGCGGGTCGGCCCGCGCCGTCGCCGTGCCGGACGACTACGAGCCCCTTCCCTTCGAGGCGCGCACCGTCCTCGAGCCCGCCTCCGAACCCGACGTCGCCATCCTCGCGGTGGGCCGCATGGTCGGGGCCGCCGAGGGGGCGGCGCGGGAGCTCGACGCGCAAGGGGTGGCCTGCCGCGTTGTCGACATGCGCTGGGTCAAGCCGCTCGACGTCGACGCCGTGCGCCGCGCCTGCTCCGCGCGCCTGGTCGTCACGGTCGAGGACGGGACGGTGTGCGGCGGGTTCGGCACGGCCGTGGTCGAGGCCATGGCGGACGGGGGGATGTCCGCCCCTGTCCTGAGGCTCGGCCTGCCCGACTCCTACGTCGGGCACGGCGCCGTCTCCGAGCTGTTCGCCCGGCTCGGCCTCGACGCCCGGGGCATCGCGCGGTCCGTGGCAGGGCGGCTCGCCGCCCTCGGCGGGGAGCGGGGTTAGGCGCGCCATGGGTTCGGTCAAAAAGCGCAGGCTCGACGAGGAGCTCGTCGCCCAGGGCCTGTTCGACTCCCAGGACGCGGCGATGCGCGCCGTCCTCGCAGGCGACGTCTCCGCGCGCGGCGAGCGTCTGACCAAACCGGGCGCGCCCGTGGCCGTCGGGACGGCGCTGCACGTTCGCGCGGCGAAGGCGGGGAGCGCCCGGGGAAAGGGCGCCTACGTCGGCAGGGGAGGCCTCAAGCTCGAGGGGGCGCTCGCGAGTTTCGGCATCGACCCGACGGGTCTCAACTGCCTCGACGTCGGCTGCTCGACGGGAGGGTTCACCGACTGCCTGCTGAGGTTCGGGGCGCGCCGCGTCGCAGCGGTCGACGTCGGCTACGGCCAGTTCGACTGGCGGCTGCGCGGCGACGCGCGCGTCGCGCTGTTCGAGCGCACGAACATCTGCACGGCGGACCCCGAAGCGCTGGGTGCGCCGTTCGACCTTGCGGTCGCCGACGTCTCCTTCACCTCGGTGGGCGCCATCCTCGACGCGGTGTGCGCCATGCTGGGGGAGCGCGGCAGGTTCTGCACGCTGGTCAAGCCCCAGTTCGAGGCGGAACGCGACGAGGTCGCCGCGGGGGGCGTCGTGCGCGACCCGGCGGTGCACGAGCGCGTCCTCGAACGGGTCGCCGAACGCCTGGGGTCCTCGCCCCTGTCGGTCCGCGCCCTGTGCGCCTCCCCCATACACGGCGCAAAGGGAAACATCGAGTATTTCATGCTCGCCGAGCTCGGGGCACCGTCGCGCGAGGTGGACATCGCCTCGGTCGTCCGCACTGCATGGGATTCGGGAGAGGGGTTGCTGTGATGCGCGTCATGCTGGTGCCCAACGACCTCTACGAGGACTCGGTCGAAGACGCGCGCCGCATCGAGGCGTGGCTCGACGACCGTGGGGTCGACGTGGTGCGCGCCCCCACCTACGGCTTCGACGGCGGGGCCGACCTCGACGGCGTCGGCCTGGTGGTCTCCCTGGGGGGAGACGGCACCCTCCTGCGCGCGGCGCGGCTCGTCGGCGACCGCGAGACGCCGATCCTCGGCCTGTCCTACGGCCATCTGGGCTTTTTGACCTGCGACCAGCGCGGTCTCGACGCGACGTCGCTGGTGGGGGCCGCGCTTGCCCAGGAGCTCCACGCGAGCCGCCGGGCCACCATCGAGGTGCGTCTGACCGGCTTCGACGAGGGGGGCGAGCGCGTCGAGCGCTCCGCGACCGCGCTCAACGAGGTGGTGCTCGCGCGCGGTGCGTCGGGAAAGATGGTCGAGTTCGACGTCAGCGCGAACGGCGTCCACGTCGACCGGCTGCGCGGCGACGGGTTCGTCGTCGCCACGGCGACGGGCTCGACCGGCTACGCGCTCTCGGCGGGCGGGCCTATCGTGACCCCGGACTTCAAGGGCCTCGTGTGCGTCCCCATCGCGCCCCACACCATAACCGCCCGCGCGTTCCTCACGTCGCCCTCGGACGTCGTCGAGCTCTCGGTCGCCGACGACCGCTCGTTCGATCCCTGCGTGTTCGCCGACGGGGAGCCGCTTTTTCCCGACGTTGCCCCTGTCTCGCTCGAGGTCGTGCGCGGTCCCTACGACGTCGTCCTGCTCGAGTCGGGGTCCGACGCCTTCTTCTCGTCGGTGTCGCGCGTGTTCTACGGCAAGGTGCGCTGAGGCGGTCCGCCGCCCTCGCGCAGAGAGGTGTGCTCCCCCATGATTGACGAACTCCATGTGACGAACCTCGCGCTCATCGGCGACGTCGCCATCGAGCCCGCCGCCGGCCTCACCGCGCTCACCGGCGAGACGGGGGCGGGCAAGTCGGCGCTGCTGTCGGCGGTGAAGCTGCTGGTGGGGGAGCGGGCCTCGGGCGACCAGGTCCGCGACGGCGCGGACGCGCTGACGGTCGAGGGGCGCGTGTACCGGCGCGACGACGGCGACTCCTATCCCGACGGCCACATTGCCCAGCGGCGCGTCACGGCGGAGGGGCGCTCGCGGTGTTCGCTCGACGGAGCCATGGCGACCGTCGCGCAGCTTTCCCAGACCGTCGGCTCGACCGTCGACCTCTGCGGGCAGCACGACCATCAGAAGCTGCTGGTCGTCGCCAGCCACCTCCCGCTGCTCGACGCGTGGGCGGGGGAGGCGGTG
>DBEYOB010000102.1:0-2823 GCA_048173955.1 Coriobacteriales bacterium | reverse complement strand
CCCCCGCGCCGGCGAGCCCGGCGAGCGCGCCGACCCCCAGGGCGCCCGCGCCCGAAACCGCAGCTGAAACGAACGACCTTCTCGAGATGGCACCCATGGCGCACCCCTTCCCTTGGCCCGTCGTCGCTGAAGCGGGGACCGCTTCGCTACGAATGTAGCATGCGGATCGACCCGGGGCAAATCTATTAAGGAGAATTAAGGACGCGGCTTACGTTGGGGACAGATCCATCAAGCAAACAGACATCTTGTCAAAAGGGCGCAGAAAAGGGACACAGACGGGCGCCCGCCCCCCTCCTGGAGAATACCGATGCGCACAAGCCTCGCAAACCCTATTCGCCTGCCACCTTCTCCGCCAGAAAGTCTTTGAAAACGGGCAGGTCGAAACCGACCTCGCCGCGACGCCGGTCGCCGATGATCCCCTGTTTGAGCATCCGCCGCCGATACGTGTTGACATAGGCGCTCGACTTGCCCAAACGGCTCGCAATGTCCTTCAACGAACTGTCTCCCTTGTCTGGGAGCATGGCACACAGAAACGCCAGGTCACCGTTGGAAAGCTCCCGATACGTCGACTCGAGTATGCGGCTCCGCATCTCGCCGCGGGCAACATCGATTCCCACTTCGACGTCTTCAAGGGTGATTTCCGTCTCGTTCGGATGCTCGTCCCAGGAGCGATATCCCACGAGCTGCATCATGAACGGAAAGCCTTCAGCCGCCGCCGTGGCAGCGTTTAGGGCTTCCTTGCCAATGCGGCGGCCGCCTTGCTCGACGGTTTTTCGGATGGCGCAGGCAATCTCGGCGTCATCGATGCGCCCCAGATACTGATGCTCGGCACGGCGAAGAAACGACACAACCTTGTTCTGCTTGAGTTCCTCGATGTGGTAGGGCAGGCCTGCCATCAGCAAACCAACGCGCCTGCGGTCCTTGACAAACTGCTGATAGGTTGCCGCAAGCTGAATCAGCTCTTTCGAATCGCGCTGCACCTCGTCAACCGTTATCAGCAGGCCCGTTTCGTATCGCTGCAGGTCATCAAGCAGGTCTTCGATCTTCGATCGCCAATTCGACGGAGGCTGAGGAGCATGTTCCCACCCGACACTGACCAATTGGGCGACGCCCACGCTGGTCACCCGCCGCCCCGCCGCATCGCCGACTATCGCCGCGGCCTTTCGGGACGCCTGTACGAGAATATCCTCCAGCATGCCCGGTACAGCTGTGACGTTCGCGCATATCCAACCATGTCCACCGGCATCTTCGGCAATCCGCGCCAACAACGCCGTCTTCCCCGTTCCTCGCGCGCCCAAGATGAGCGTGGTCAGTTCCGGAGCCCTTCCCTGCCTTTCGAACGCCCTTGCCATCGAGCGGAGCACTCCGTCGCGCCCCGCCATGTAGAGCGGAACCTCACCGAACGTGGGAGTAAAGGGGTTCTCGTACGCTTCCTCCATTGTTGACGCCATGCGGGTGCCTTTCAGACCACAGAGCCATTTCCTATGTTTCCATTTTTTCCAACTTTTCCGTCTTTTCCATTTTTTCCGCCATTTCCATCGTTTTCAGATATCCCGGCAGAAAAGCACGAGTTGGGACAGCCGTCCAAATGACGGGCAGCAGATTGGAACGCGTTGTTGTCAAGCGACCAGACGTCGCAGCAGCTCGGGGCGTATGGCAATCCCCGTCACCCATGGCGCACCCTTTTCCCAACATGGCGTCAAATGCCTACCCGCCGAAATATGCTCGCCATGGTGTCCCATCCCAGTTGTCAAAAACTTCCCATGTGACTTCGTTGCCAAGCGGAATTCCTTGCATAATCACAGGCGTCCCGCTGTCGGCAATATACCATCCGTAGTAGCCAAGACTGTCGTAATGGGCGATGTCTACCACGCCGTATCCCTCCACCTCAACGGTCGTGCGGATGTAATCCGTCCCCTCGGAATCGGTTCGCTTCATGCACCAAATCTGCAAAGGAGGCTCCACCGGACCGTAGTACACATCAGTGAGGACCAGGTCGTATTCAATCGTTTCGATTCCCTCTGGGGTAGAGAAGATGTAGCGCGTATGATCGGGCATGAGCGCCCCGCTGCTGTTCCATCCGCCGCCCGGGCAAGAAATGTCGACGACCTCCCAATGGCGGTTGTAGAACGGCCGCACCTTGTTGCGGGCAATCCCGCGACGCAGGGCTCGCGCGGCAAACTCCGCGCTTGCGGTCTCGATATCCTCCATGGCGATGGGAGCGGGCCATGCCGCACTATCCCAGACCGCATCGAACTGGGAAGACAGCGTCTCAAACGACGGCAGGTCCGCCAGCGCCTCGGCATAGACGAGCGTCCAGTCGGGCGCAAGCGCCATGTACAGGTAGCCGAATTCGAAATCCGCCGCGCCGGACGGGCGCTCGTCGCCGACCCAGTTCCTCGCACACAGCGCACGCGCCATGGGAACGGCATCGCCTTCTTGGTCGAGACGCTCCAAACCCCATACGGCCGAAAGGCAATTCGACGTCGCCATCGATTCAGACCGGGCAAATCCGTCAAAAATGACATCCGGTATCATCGTGTTGCGCGCCCCTTCGACCGGGCTGCCAACGGTGAAGGTCACGCGCCCACACGCCGTTCCGCCCTCACGGTCGACAACATCAAGGCGCACCGAGTCATCGTCGGGAGCATCGGCCGACACGGGCCACCAGGCCGGACACCGGAAACTCGCCCCTCCGACCGCGACGGTGGCGTCGAGCTCGACGGGGCCCGCCCCCTCGGGGGGCTCCGCAGCCGAGGCCGGGCGGGCAAGGCCGGGCAGCGCGCCGAGCGCCCCCGCGCCGGCGAGCCCGGCGAGCGCGCC
>DBEYOB010000101.1:0-29489 GCA_048173955.1 Coriobacteriales bacterium | reverse complement strand
AAACATTTTTCTAAATAAATCAGTGGCGGCTTCCAGATTTCAAGGGAGCACTCGCTAAAAAAGTGCCTTGCTGAGCAAGCCCGCAAGCACCGTCTTCTCTTTCAGTTGTATGGATAACCACTGAGCGGCAGACGCAGAGCCATCCACCAGCCAGTATGAAAAACTCGATAGTCAGTAACACGGTATTCCTCGCATCATAGGCCGCCGCGCTTACTCAGCAAGACGGTTTTTCAGCAGGTGACCCCTCAAAACCTGGCAGGCACGGCCAAAACGCCATCGCCTTTGATGGATAATGGGAAACCGAGAGACCCGGCAGGCGACACCCGCCCGCCGATGTCGACCCGCACCCGAGATTCAGGAAGGCCGCGTCCACCATGTCCGATCAAGAACGCCCTTCAAGCACGCAACACCCTTCGAACGCACACCGTCCCTCGGGCGAACAGCGCCCGGCAGAAAACCCCGAGCCGCAGCAGACCGGCCAAACTGGCCCCCTTCCCAGCCCGTCGCCCGACCCTTTGCCCGGCCCCTTGCCGAATCCGCACGCCACCGGGCAGCATCCCAGCCAGCCCCCGCACACGACCTCGTTCGAGCAGAGCAGGACCCTGCGCGACGCCAACCCGTCCTCACGGGCGAGAACGCGCGGGGGCGCCGCCGTGCGCAGGGCCGAACCCGCCCGCAGCCGGGACGTTGCGCGCGTCGCCGTCCCCCGCTGGTTCCTCCTGACTCTCGCGCTGCTCGTGGTGGCGCTCGTCGCCACCGTCGTCGTGCTCGGCGTGCGGACCTGCAGCCTGGTGCACCAGGTTGAGACCGAACCCGTCCCCGCCGAGTGGGTCTGCCCCTATGACTGGAACAACCTCGCGACGCTCAGCAACGGCATGCTCGCCTACTACGTCGACGGCCAGCTCGCCTCCGAGGCGGGCGTCGACGTCTCGGAGCACGACGGCGCCATCGACTGGCAGACCGTCAAGGCAAGCGGCGTCGACTTCGCGATGATCCGCCTCGGATACCGCGGCTACGGGCCGGAGGGCACCATCGTGCTCGACAGCTACTTCCTCGACAACATCGTCGGGGCGAAGGAGGCCGGCCTCAAAGTCGGCGTCTACTTCTTCTCCCAGGCGATCTCCGCCGACGAGGCGCGCGAAGAGGCACGCTACGTGCTCGACCAGCTCGAGCAGGTCGGCGTCGAGCTCGACTACCCCATCGCGTTCGACCAGGAGCCCATCACCAACGGCGACGTCGCGCGCACCGACGGCATATCGAACAGCCAGCTCACCGAAAACGCCGTCGCCTTCTGCCAGGAGATCGAGCGCGCCGGCCACACTCCCATGATCTACGGCAACCAGCACGACCTCGCCAAGCTCGACCTCACCGGCGAGCTGGCGGGCTACGACGTGTGGCTCGCCGAGTACGAGACCGACGCACCCACGGCAGAGGCCGACTACGTGATGTGGCAGTACACCGAAAACGGGACCGTGAGCGGCATCCCGACCTCGGCCGGCTGGGTCGACCTGAACATCCGGTTCCTGGTGGAATAGCCAGGGATTGTAGAAAGGGATTCCATGAGAAGGCTCCTGCTCGTCAACGCCAACGTCAACCGTGCGACGTCGCGCACCGAGCGCCTCACCCGCGCCCTGCTCGAACGGCTCATCGCGCGCGAGCCCGACCTGGAGGTCGAGGAGCTCGTGCTCGAGGGGCTCGACATCGCTCCGCTCGACTCGGAGCTGCTCAACCGCCGCTACGCCCTCATCGCCGCCGGCGACACCGAGGCCGACGACTTCGCGCTCGCCCGCCAGTTCCGCGACGCCGACGTCGTGGTGTTCTCAGTGCCGTACTGGCTGTTCACCTATCCCGCCAAGTTCAAGGCCTATCTCGAGGCAATCGACGTCATCGGCATCGCCTACCGGTTCCGTCCCGACGGCACGACCGAGAGCTACTGCCGCGCGACCGACCTCTACTACGTCACCACGAGCGGCGCCCAGCTCGAAGGCCGCAACTTCGGCTTCGAGTCGGTCCGGGCGTTCGCGCAGATGGAATGCCAGATTCCCAACGTGCGGCTCGTGGCGGCCGACGGGCTCGACATCGTGCCGGACGACGCGCCCCGCATCGTCGACGAGGCCATCGCCGCGCTCGACGGCCTGCTGTAGCGGCCGCGCCCCGCGGGGTCCGGCAGGGCCCGCAGGATCCGTGCACGCCCCACGAGGTCCGCACAAGGCCCGCGGGGCCCGGGCCGATGGCCCGAACCCCGCGGCTGCATGCGCCCGGTCGACGTCCGCGATCCGGGCGCATGATCGCCTAACGTAAGCCGGCCCTACGCTGTCGCGTCCTGCGACAGACCCACCACGTACACGTTGGGCTCGGTGCCGTAGCCCTCGAAGATCGGCACGGCGCCCTTTTCGGCGATATACAGCGAGACCTCGCTCTCGGGGTCGCCCAGGTCGCCCACGATGCGCGCCTCGGCCGGACAGGCCTGCACGCACCACGGCTCGAGGCCGGCGGCCAGGCGGTCGTAGCACAGCGTGCACTTGGTCGACACGCCGGCCTCCTCGTCGAGCTTGGGCATCTGGTAGGGGCACGCCTCGACGCAGGTGCCGCAACCGATGCACACCTCGTCGTCCACGAGCACGACGCCGTCCTCCTCGCGCTTGTGCATGGCGCCGGTGGGGCAGGCCGCCACGCACGCGGGGTTGGAGCAGTGGTTGCACAGCTCGGGAAGATAGCTCAGGCGCACGTCGGGGAACGTGCCCGACGGACGGTCGAAGGCGTCGGTGCCGTTGCCGACCACGCGCCCCCAGTAGATGTCGCCGGGCACCTGGTTCGAGACCTTGCAGCTCACGACGCAGGTCTGGCAGCCCATGCACCGCGTCGTGTCGATGACCATTCCGTATTGCTTCGCCATGATGGGTTACACCTACGCCTTCTCGACCTCGACGAGCACGTCGTAGAACGCCGTGCAGGTTTGCGAAATGAACTCCTCGGTGGGGTTGAGGGTCAGGTGCGTGAGCTCCTGGTAGTTGCCCTCGATCGTGTAGTCGGGCGTCCAGCCGCTCTGCGTGGCCACCACGCCGGGCACGATGCCCTCGGTGAGGAAGACCTTCATCTTGCAGGAGCCGCGGTCGTTCCAGATGCGCACCACGTCGCCGTCGGCGATGCCGCGCGCCTCGGCGTCGACCGGGTTCATCTGCAGCGTCGGCTCGCTCTGGACGGCGCGCAGCGAATCGACGAGGATGTGCTGGGTGTGCACGTTCAGGCGGTCGTGATACTGGATGAACACGAGCGGGTAGGACGCGCCGAGCTCCCCTGCGGGGTCCTCAAGCATCGGCTTGTAGCAGGGGACCTCCTCGCCGAACTCGACGAGCTCGTCGTTGTAGATCTGGAACTTGGTCGAGGGCGTGGGGAAGACCCCGTCGGCATAGACGATCTGCGAGTCGTAGATGCCGTCGGGGCGTCCCCAGATGCCGTCGGCCACGGCCTGGTCGAAGTCGAAGCCCTCCCAGGCGGGATGCTCGGGGTTCACGAAACTGCGCACCCACTCCTCGTCGGTCTTGCTCCAGTACTGTTCGAGACCGACCTCCTTGGCGAGCAGCGACATGATCTCGACGTCGGATTTGCTCTCGCCGGCCGGGGTGACCGCCGGGCTGCCGAAGAACACCAACGGCGAGCGGTCGAGGAAATCCCACTTCTCCCAGTAGTTGCACGCCGGCAGCACGTAGTCGGAGTACTTGGCCGTCCACGTCCAATAGGGGTCGACCGTCACGATGGTCGATATGTTGGGCAGGACCTTCTCGATGATGCGGTTCGCGTCCGGACTCATGTTGACGAAGTTGGAGTTCGCGAACCACATGAAGTCGATGGGGTACGGGTCGCCCGACTCAATCTGCTCGTAGAGCGTCGAGCTCTTGATGAGGTTGGCGGCGTTTTCGCCCGTGTCGGCCCAGTCGTCGTAGTTGAACGCCGGAACGGTCACGCCGGGGATCGAGCGAATCGACGCCGTGCCGCCCGCATGCGACGCGCCGCCGCCCTCGACGCCGATGTAGCCCGCCACCGCGGCCAGCACCGCCACCGTGCGGAACGGCGAGTGCGAGTTGTAGACGCGCTGCATGCCCTGACCCATGCGGATGCCGGCCGGCTGCGCGTTGATGTACTCCATCGCGAAGGTCTCGATGACCTCGGGGTCGAGGCCGGTGATCTCGGAGGTGTACTCGAGCGTGTACTTGGAGACCTCGTCGACCAGATGGTCGAAGGCGGTGCGGCAGGCCTCGCCGTCGACGTCGAACGTGCCGCTCAGCGCACCCGTGACGCCCTCGGCGTTGTACGGCTGCGCGCTCTGGGTCGCCTCGTCCCACACGAGCCAGACGGCCTCCTCGCCCTCGCCGGACATGAGGAACGTGCCGTCGGACTCCTTCACCAAAAACGGGGCGTTGCTGTTCTTGACCAGCCAGTCCTTGGCGTGCAGGTCCCTGGAGATGATGACGTTCATCATGCCCAGGGCGAGCGCCGGGTCGGTCTGGGGCCTGATTGGGATCCACTGGTCGGCGATGGCGGCCGAGCTGCACAGGCGTGGGTCGACGACCACGATCTTCGCGCCGTTCTCGTGCGCCTTGACCAGGTAGCGGTACTCGGAGGTGTGCGTGTCGGCGACGTTGCGGCCCCAGAGGACCACCATCTTGGAGTTCATGTAGTCGCGCGTGTCGTGCGCGCCGCGGTTCGTGCCGAAGGTCAGCGTCATGCCCATCGACGCGCCGTGGTCGCCCATGATGCCCTCGATGTCGAAGGTCGTGGCGCCGTAGGTTCCGGCGAAGCGCGTGGGGGCCTCCCAGCTCAACTTGGCCAGGTTGCCGGTAAACGAGTAGAAGCCGCAGCTCTGGGGTCCGTATTGCTCCTTGGTGGCCTCCATGCGCTCGGCGATCTCGCTGATGGCCTGCTCCCAGGTGATGCGCTCGAACTCGCCGCTGCCGCGCTCGCCGGTGCGCTTCATGGGGTACATGACGCGCTCGTCCTCGTTCTGCGTGCGCTGGCCGAGGGCCATGGCGCGCAGGCAGGCGTTGGCGTAGTCCTCGCGGCCGGGCATGTCGCCGGGGACGACGCCCCAGATCTTGTCGTCCTTCACGCGGGCGCGCAGGTGGCAGCGCGACGTGCAGTTGACGGTGCAGCAGGCGCTCTTGTAGGTGAAGCCCTCGTCGGGGTTGGACGCCTCGCCGGCCTCCGCGGCGCGGGCCTTGCGGCTCAGGTCGGGAAGTCCGAGCGCCGAGGTGACGGTGATCCATCCCGCGCCGGCAACGAACGTGCGACGGGTAAGCTTGCCGTCGCGAATGAACTCGACGGGCGCATACGCCGACGAGGTCGATCCGGGTGCCTCTCGATGTGCCATGTTCCTCCTCCAACTCTCCTAGGGAAATCCGTTCGGGGCGACGGGCGGCCTCCCTGCCTGCCCCGCCCCGACGCAGGTGCCCGCTCCCTTCGGACACCGTGCCTGAACCTCAGTATATGGAGGATTCGCGAAGCGCTGTGCACAAGATTGTGCAGAGGGAGCGCCCGGTTTTAGCCGAGCGGAGAATGTCGCCCGTATATATCAATATCGCACATACGCACACGATCGGGCTTTTTGGCCAACAACCCGCGGTTTGCCTGACGCACGAGCCTCCGCCAATGCGGCACGCGTCTGCTATCATCGACCGCGGCGGATCGGCGGCCGGGGCGGCCGGATGACCCCCCGCCGCATCGTGCGCATCAGAACAGCGAAAGGTCGGTCGTCGATGGTCAACAGGGCGTTTTCTACTTCCGGACAGCGGCGGACGGGGCGCATCCGCGTCCTTGCCGCGTCGCTTCTCGCCGCACTGCTGGCATTCGCCCTTGCTGGCTGCTCGCTCGACGGGCAGCCGCAAGCGGAAGACGCGCGCCCGGCATCGTCGAACCCCGCGGCAGGGGGGTCCCTCGCGGCCAGTCCCTCCGGCACGTCCGGCTCGGCGGCAGACGCGCTCGCCGACGTCCCCGCATACGCGGGCGAACCCTACATCGAGCTCAACGGCAACGAGCCCGGCTTCACCGCCGAAGACGCGACCACCGATGCCTTCGAAAGCTACAGCCCGCTCGACGAGTTGGGACGCTGCGGCCAGGCCTACGCCTGCCTCGGCCTGGAGACCATGCCGACCGAAGAGCGCCAGCGCATCAGCGAGATCCACCCGACCGGCTGGCACACCGACACGTACGACTTCGTCGACGGCGAGCTGCTCTACAACCGCAGCCACCTCATCGCGTTCCAGCTCAGCGGGGAGAACGCCAACGAGCGCAACCTCATCACCGGGACGCGCTACTTCAACTCCGAGAGCATGCTGCCGTTCGAGGAGATGGTCGGCGACTACATCCGCCAGACCGGAAACCACGTGCTCTACCGGGTGACCCCGCTATTCGTCGGCGACGAGCTGGTGGCGCGCGGCGTGCAGATGGAGGCGCTCTCGATGGAGGACGGCGGGGCGGGAATCCGCTTCAACGTCTTCGTGTACAACGTGCAGCCCGGCGTGGAGATCGACTACGCGACGGGCGACAACTGGCTGGCCGACGAAAACGACGACGTCGCAACGGCCGAAGGGGACGCGGGGCGCGACGATGCGGCCGAGGGCGCCCCGGCGTCGTCCTCGGCTCCCCAAGACTACGTGGTCAACACGAACAGCATGCGCTTCCACGACCCGTCGTGCCCCTCGGTGGCCGACATAGCGCCCGGCAACCGCATGGAACTGCATACGACCCGCGAGGGGCTGCTCGCGCAGGGGTTCGAGCCGTGCGGAGGCTGCCGGCCGTAGGACCGCCGGCAAGCCGTAGGTCCGCGGTCCGCACGGCATCCAGGATGGCGCGACCGTACCCGGCCGGCCGCCCCGCCTCGTCCCTTACCTCACCTCGACGAGCTCGTAGGAGCGCGTGCCCAGGCCGATTTTCTCGGCATGGGAGACGCAGCTCTCCCAATCGGTGTCGGGATGCACCATGTGGAAGTGGTCGTGCATCCGCTCGTCGTCGGGGCGGGCGGCCTCCTGGTCGGCGAGCTCGCTGCCGGGAAGCGTGGGCATCGCCTGCACGGCGTCGATGCACGCCTGGTCGAGCGCGACCGGGTCGAAGCTCGCGAACATGCCGACGTCACCGACGATGGGCGTGTCGTTCTCGGCATGGCAGTCGCAGTTGGGCGAGATGTCGATGGCGAGCGCGACGTGGAAGCTCGGCCGACCCTGGAGCACCGCCTTGGTGTACTCGGCGATCTTGTAGTTGAGCACCTCGGCGGCCTGGTCGTACATCGGCTCGATGGCATCCTGGTTGCACATGCCGATGCAGCGCCCGCAGCCCACGCACTTCCCCGCGTCGATGGCGGCGAGGTGCACGGTGCGCACCCTGCCCGATGCCGTCCGCCGTTCGGCAGTCGCATCGAACGAGATGGCGCCGTGGGCGCAGACCCGCTCGCACATACGACACCCGATGCACGCGTCGACGTCGACCGCGGGCTTGCCGGCCGCGTGCTGCTCCATCTTACCGGCGCGGCTGCCGCAGCCCATGCCGATGTTCTTGAGCGCGCCGCCGTAGCCGGCCTGCTCGTGCCCCTTGAAGTGGGTGAGCGAGATGAAGATGTCAGCGTCCATGACGGCGCGGCCAATCTTGGCGCTCTGCACATACTCGCCGCCCTCGACGGGGACCTCGACCTCGTCGGTGCCCTTGAGGCCATCGGCGATGACGTTCTGGCAGCCCGTCGTCAGGGGGCTGAACCCGTTTGCCATGGCGCTGTCGAGGTGGTCGAGCGCGTTTTTGCGACCGCCGACGTAGAGGGTGTTGCAGTCGGTGAGGAAGGGCTTGCCGCCGAGGGACTTCACCACGTCGGCGACGACTTTGGCGTACTGCGGCCGCAGATAGCTCAGGTTGCCCGGCTCGCCGAAGTGAATCTTGATGGCGACGAACTTGTTCTCGAAGTCGATCTGTCCGATGCCGGCGCGCTCGACAAGGCGCTTCAGCTTGTCGAGCTGGCTTTCGCGCGCGTAGGTGCGCAGGTTGGTGAAGTAGACCTTCGACGGGACGGCGGGGGCCGAAAGGCTGTCCGCTCCCGGGGCGGCGGGGCCGCCCGCGGTCGTGGAGGCGTCTGCAATCATTGAGGCAAGTCCTCTCTCTCCCGGGGGAGCTTTCTGAGAAACCAAGGCGGCTTCGCGGCCGAATGTGGCGGCGCCGGCAACGCGGGCCAAACGGACGGCATTGTACCCGATGGGCGAAGGCGCGGTTTCCTCCGCCCGCGAAAACCATGCGGCAACCGCTCCGTGCAGCGACCGCTGCCAGTTTTTCGACCTATCTTGTCCCAAATCCCGCCTATTCAGTAATTTAGGTTTATGATAATCAGCGAAACCCAAGGATTCGTTGCAGACGCAGGCACTCCTTCGATGCCCTTCAAAAGGCAGCGAGACAGCGACCTGGCCTTTTGCTGTAGAGAGGCAATCTATCAATTTACTCAATTACTGAATAGCGGCACTTTGGGGCAAGATAGCCCCGAATTCTGGCAGCGGCCCGTGTCGGCAGCGCTTGTCGGAGAGGCGTTTGCATGCACTCCCCCATTCTCCTGCGGGAAACGCGGCCCGTTCTTTACAATGTGCCCACCGGTCAAACGCGCGGCCCGATGACACCACGACGCTAAGGGACGCGGTGCATCTCGCAGCACCGCACCACCCTCTGCCGACACCCGCGCCAAACCCCGTCGAAGGAGCAGACCTTGAGCGACAAGCACGCAACCACCCGTCCCGCCGACCCCGACCGCCCGCAGCGCAACGTCGTGCAGTCCCGCGTCACCGAGGGCGCCATCGCGTGTCCGTCGTGCGGCAAGCCGAGCCAGGTCTCCATGTGGGACGTGCTCGAGGCGGACTGCAATCCCGAGCGCGCCGGCCAGCTGGCGTCGGGAAGGCTGCTCGTGCACACGTGCCCCCACTGCGGGGCGCTCGTGCCGCTCGACTACCCGCTCTTCTACATCGACCGCGCCCGCAAGGTCGCGGCGTTCTATCCCGCCGGCCAAGGCGACCTCGACGCCATCAGGACCGTCTTCGTGCAGGCCGTGGGCCGCTTCCACGGCATCGAGCTGTCGCAGCTGCGCAAGCAGGAGTTCGCGATGCGCGTCGTGCCCGAACGCCACCAGCTCCCCGAGAAGGTCCTCGCATGGCGCGCCGGCCTCGACGACCGACTGCTCGAGGTGCTCAAGGCGAGCCTTCTGGCCGAGCTGCAAGCACGCAACCCCGAGCTCGGCCTATGCGACGCGCAGCTCACCGAAGTTGCAGCCGACCCCGAGGGCGCGGGCCGCCCCGAAAGCAGGTCCGACGCACACGACAAGGCCAGCTCGCCGAGCACCCTCGGCTTCACCCTGTTCGCGCGGGCCGAAAATCCCGATGGCACGGCCCAAACCGTCCCGGCAAACGCCGGCATCACGCTGCCTATCGAGGCATACCGGCGCCTCGAGCGCTCGCTCGACGTCCGCCAGCAGGCCGATCTGCACCGCAGCCCCGTCGTCGACGCGACCTGGGCGCGCGAGGTGATCGCCGCGGTCGAGGGCGCGGAGGGCAAGGCATAGCCCGTCGGCCATCCCAAGCGCTCGCATCCCGCCAGCATGGGCGGCAGCGGCATCTGGGTACCATAAACCCTTGACAGCCAACGGCAGAACCGCCCCGTCCGCCCTGAGCAGGAGGCCTCCATGTACCGCATGACCGACGAAGAGTTCGAGTCCGCCATCGAGGACGCCCTCGACGCCATTCCCGAGCGGTTCCTCAAGGCGCTCGAGAACATCGAGATCGTGATGCAGGACGAGCCCGACGAGGAGCAGCTCGCCTCGGTCGACGGGCCCGTGTGGGACGACGGGGCCGAATGGGATGACGAAGGCGACTACGACGACGGGCCTGGCGAGCTGTTCGGCCTCTACGAGGGCATCGCCCTGCCCGAGCGCGGCGACTACGGCTGGTGCGAGGTACCCGACGTCATCACCGTCTTCAAAGGCCCCCACGAGCGCGCGTTCGACTCGCGCGAGCAGGTCGTCAAGGAGATCGGCAAGACGGTCATCCACGAGATCGGCCACTACTTCGGCCTCGACGACGACAAACTCTACGAGATGGGGTACTAGAGGCGGCCGGAGCTAGATGCAGAACGCAAACGTCAACGATGCCGTTCAAATAAGAATACCGACCGTTCGCCGGAATGCATCGAACATGATGAGATTCTGACAACGCGGTTTTCACCCCATCGAACTCGGTCGATTGCAGCAGTTGTTAGAATCGGCTCATACATCAAATACAACAACGTTTTTTCTCGTCCCAACAAACCCGCCAAGGCGTCATCATGGGTCTCCCCCATCGAAGGGAGCCCCATGGAAACCACGACGCAACGACAGGTCATGCGCTACGACACCGCTTACAAGCAGCTGCTTTCGCACCCTCCCCTGCTCGCATACATAATGAAGAATACGCTTGACGAATACCGGAGTACACCGCTCGACGCCGTAATCGCATGCATCGGACAGGTCTCCACCGACCAGACGCCCGTCAACCCGAAACGTCTCTCATCACCGCTCGATTTTGGGCTGACGAACGAAAGCACATCATTCGACGAGGGGGCGATGCACTTCGACACGGTCTTTCGCGCGCAGCTGCCCGGCGGAGACGGATCGCTCGGCCTCATCGTCAACGTCGAACCGCAGGCGCAGCACACCGGGCTCGGCTACCCTCTCGTCAAGCGCGCCATGTATTACTGCGCACGCCTGCTGTCCATGCAGGGAGGGGCGACGTCGGCGGCAGAGACCTACCGGGGGCTCTCCAAAGTCTGCTCCATCTGGATATGCGTGAACGTACCCTGCGCAGAGCAGAACAGCATCACCGAGTATGCGACTGTGGAACGCTGCGTTGTCGGCGATGCGCGGCGACCGGTCGAAGACTACGACCTGCAGAACGTCGTACTCGTCGGTCTGCCGCCTCAGGGAGGCTACAATGAGTTCATCGGAACCTTGGCGACGCTCTTTTCGTTCAAAACGGGCGCAGACGAAAAGATGCGTGCCCTTGAGGACCAGCTCGGGCCGGAGCTGGCGCGGGAATTCGAAGGAGATGCGCAGCACATGGGCAGCCTGGGAGCATGGGTTTTGGAACAGGGTCTGGAAGAAGGCAGGGAGCAAGGTCTGCAGCAAGGTCTGCAGCAAGGCCTGCAGCAAGGGCGCGCCGAAGGGGCAAGGGGCGCCACGGCCGAATCCATCAGAAGCCTCATGAAAACGCTTTCGCTCAGCATGGAGCAGGCCATGGACGCCCTCGAGATCCCTGCGGCGGACCGGCAGGGATACCGCGACGAGATTGGAGAATCCCCGCACGGTGAGCCCGCGCATACCTAATGGGTCGAGCAGGGAAGCAGGGAGGCCCCTCGACCCGGCGACCGTCACCTACCGAAAGCCCGTCCGCCGACCCCTGCCCGCCGAGGGCCCGTCCGCTGGGGCGCTACCCGCCGAGGGCCGCAGTGACGATGCGCCGGGACACGTTGCGCCACGTCGCCCTGCTCGCATCGCACGCACGCCGCGGCATCGCCAGCGCATCGCACAGCGCGGCGGCCAGGCGGCGCTCGAACGCCGGCAGGTCGGCCGGGTCGGGCGTGTCGATGTCGAGCATGCGCGGCATCGCGACGTAGCGAACCGGGGCATCCGGAACGTTGCCCTCGAGCCAGGGCCTCACGCCGGGAAGATCGGTCAGCACCGCCTTGCACCCGCATGCCAGCGCCTCGACCGCCACCAGGGGAAGGCCCTCGAAGAACGATGCGAGCGCGAACACGTCGGACGCGCGGTAGGCGTCGGCCAGGTCGCGCGGGGCCAGCTTGCCGGCGAACCGGACGGGGCGGGGGCACCGGGCCGCAAGGTCGACGATGGCGCCGTGCTCGGACGCGTCGTTGTGTCCGCCGGCGAGCACGAGCTCCGTCGGGCCGACGTCGTCCGACAGCGACCCGTAGGCTCGGATGAGGCTGGGCACGCCCTTCTTGGAGCAGATCTTCCCCGCATACAGGATGCGCCCGGTACGTCCCGGGTCGTCGGATGGGGAACGAAGGCCGTCGCCGCCCGTCTCCCCCGCGTCCGTCCCCCTGTTGAACACCCGGTCGTTGTAGCCGACCCCCACGACTGCAATGCGCTCAGCGGGGATGCCGAACACCTCGGCGATCTCGGCGCGCTGGGCCTCGTGCAGGGCGAGCACGGCGTCGAGCCGGCATATGCCGTCGATGATAAAGTCGCGCTCGAGCCCGTGCTTGCTCAGCTGGCGCAGGTCGGTCGAATGGCTGATGGCGGCCATGCGGCGATGGGGCAGCACGGTGCGCGCCAACGCCGTGACCAGGTACAGATGGTGGCAGACGACCACGTCGGGCTCAAACTCCGCGTTGGCCCTCAGCAGCGCCTTTGCAAACGCCGCCTTGAACCGCTCGACCATCGCGGGGGTCATGTCGCGGTAGCGCGTCGCGGGATACGGCATGACGTCGGACATCCCCGCCACATGGAACGGCAGCTCGGGGGTGTCGAAGCGCACGGGAACCACGTGCGTTTCGGAGGGCAGGTCGATGGCGTCGTCCTTGCCGACGCCGCAGACCACCGCCGTCTCGTGGCCGTCCTCGACCTGGCAGCGCACCGTCTCGGCAAGGTAGGTTCCGCTGCCCGTGCTGTCGGGCTTCTGGGCGGTGACGTTGAGGATGCGCATGGCGGGCCTTCCGATCGGCGGGCAGGGACGGAGCGAGAAGAGGCGCAGCCCCATGATACGCAATCGGGGTGTCCGGCGCGCAGGCGGACGGGCCGGTGCACGAGACCCGCAGGCGCCTAAAACGCGCGCGGCCCGCGGGCGCATGCCCGCGCCTCGCGTTCTACGTGGAGCGACCGGCGGGCCTTTCGCGATGGCCTGCCCATCTGGTATGCTGTTCAGCTGACTCGGGAGTTGCGGGGATGCCCCGGCATCGGCCGCCCGCATACCGTCCCGTACATCCCCTCCAAGGAGGTTGTCGGCTTTATGCCCGTTGGTCTAAGTCTTCTGCTCGTCCTGTTCTTCCTGCTCATGAACGCATTCTTCGTGGTGGCCGAATTCTCGCTCGTGCGCGTCCGCCGCAGCCAGATCGACATGCTGGTCGCCGAGGGCAAGCCCGGTGCCAAGAACGCAAGCCTCATCGCGCACGACGTCAACGCCTACCTCTCCGCCTGCCAACTCGGCATCACGCTCGCGTCGCTGGCGCTCGGCTGGCTGGGCGAGCCGGCTGTGGCGCACCTGCTCCACCCGCTGTTCGAGCTGTTCGGCATGCCCGTCGCCGTCGTCAGCGCCATCTCAGTCGCCATCGGCTTCATCATCGTCACGGCGCTGCACATCGTGGTCGGAGAGCTCATCCCCAAGTCGCTCGCCATCTTCTCCACCGAGCGCTACGCCCTGTTCACGGCCACCCCGCTCGTGTGGTTCTACCGTATCACCTATCCCGTCATGTGGCTGTTCAACACCATCACGAACGGCGTGATGCGCCTGCTCGGGCACGACCCGGCCGACGAGCACCAGGTCTACACCGAGGACGAGATTCGCCTGCTCATCGACGAGAGCACCGAGAGCGGCCTCATCGACTCCGAGCAGAACGAGTTCGTTGACAACATCTTCGACATCTCGGAGAAGGTCGTCACGTCCATCATGACGCCGCGGCCCGACATGGTCTGCCTGTGCCTCGAGGACACGCTCGAGGAGAACCTCGCCGTCGTCGGCGAGCACAAGTTCACCCGCTATCCCGTCTACCGCAAGGACAAGGACGACATCGTCGGCTTCGTCCACATCAAGGACCTCTACGGCCTACCGTCGAACGCAACGATGGCCGACCTGCCCATCCGCCGCATCATCGCCGTGCCCGAGACCACCTCGGTCGTCAAGCTCCTGCAGACCCTGCGCGACTCGCGCACCAAGATCGCCATCGCGGTCGACGAGTACGGCGGGACGGCCGGCCTCGTCACCATGGGCGACATCTTCAGCGAGATCATCGGCGACTACGACGACGAGTACCTGCACGGCGAGGAGCCCGACTTCACCGAGCTCGAGGCCGGCCACTACCGCGCCCCCGGCTCGTACACGACGGACGATTTGGCCGACCTGCTCGAGTTCGACGCCGAGAACGACGAGAACTTCCAGGCCAGCGACACGCTGGGCGGCCTTCTGCTCGACCTGCTCGACCGCATCCCCGACGAGGGCGACGAGGTCACCTACCGCTGCGACCGCAAGGACGTGCGCTTCGTCGTCCGCTCCATGGACGGCAACCGCGTCGCACAGGTCGAGTTCTGGGTGAGCGACACGCCGACCGACTCCGAAGAAGAAGCCGGCGAGTAGGGAAGGCCGACCAGTAGGGAAGGCCAACCGAAGTCCAAAGCTGCCAAAGTTCCGACCGAAATCGAAGGTTGCGTAGCAGATTGACCGGGTTTGTACGGCAGACACGGGCGCAAACGGAGCCGCTCCTTTCCAATTGACGCACCCCGTGTCATGTTTCCGCTGGTAGTCATGGTGACCGCATGGGTACGCGCCGATGGGCCAATCTCCACCATGGGCAAGGAGCCGTGCACACCCGACTTATCTGCTACCAAAAGGCTCTTTTTCGTCGGAACGCCGATGCGCCTCCGGAGGCTCGCCGGCAGTCTGCTGCCACCGACGAACCTCCGGCCAGGCTACCCGCCGTGCTACCCCCGCGCCCGCGCCAGCTCGACGGCCTCCTTGCCCGTCAGCGCCTCGACGTCGAGCCGCAGCACGCACGTCCGCCGCAGCAGCGTCGTCACCTCGCGGGCGAACCCCTCGTCAAGACCGGGGGCGTACTTGTCGGCGAGCAGCCGCAACGCGTGCACCCGCTCGTCGTGCCCCTCGACCGGGCGCACCCTGCCGAACGCCACGGCGCTGCGGAAATAGGTCGTGAACTCTACGGGCACGACCTCGTCGCCTCCCACGACGCAAAACGACGCCCTGTCGTTGCGCGCGATGCAGTCGAGCTTGTAGCCCTCCGGGGCGCAGTGGAAGTAGATGCGCAGGCACCCCTGCGCGAGGTCCCGCGGGAAGTCTGCCGGCGCCCCCGAGGGCCCGGCGGGGTCGTCCCCAACCGGCGCTTCCGCAAACCCGGCGAGCGCATCCCCCGCCGGCGCGCCTTCCTCCCCCGGCGCACTCTCTTCAACCGCGAAGCTCAGCGGCACGGCATACGGGTAGCCGCCGTCCCCCTGCAGGGCGAGCACGCCCGACGTGGCGCCTCGCAGGATGCCGAGCGCCTCACCGTACGAAAGCTCCTGCTTCTTGCGACGCATCGGCCTGACCTGCATTGGCATAGGGGGTCCTTTCTCGCTCGTCATCGGGCACACGCCGCAGGGCGGCTGCGGGGCGATTGTACCCCGCAACGCGCGAAGGGCGCACATCAGGGCACTTCGGACGAATTTCAGCCGGGTTTCAGCCAAGCTTTGACAATGAGGCTCCGCGTTTCATACACTAGCTGCGTCGTTCGATGCAAACGGGGTATGAAACAAACGGCAGGGGGAACCATCGTACCGCACGTTTTACCGGCGCCGATGGCGCCGTGCCCATCGGAGGCATCAACGCGGCCCAGGGGAGGTGACGGGCAGGCACGCGGGCCGCATGGGGAGAAGGGACCATCACAACAAGGAGGGATAGACCATGCGCGACACACGCAAGCACGTGGACGCCAAGTGGAAGCTGGCCGTCGCCGCGGCGGCGGCAGCCTTCGCCGTGTCGGCGCTCGTGGGGGCGAGCGCCTGGGCGGATGCGGCCGACGAGCCCGCCGACGACACGGCGGCCGAGTCGACCGTGGCCGCGAGCAGCGACCAGCTCGCCACCGTCAGCGGCTACCCGACCGAGGGGCGCTTCGTCGACGGCATCACGGCACTGCCCGAGTTCTACGAGAAGTCCGAGAAGAACGCTCGCACGGCGGAGGAGAACGCCCCCGAGCGCACCGTCGACCGCAACGGCTTCACGATCCAGCGCACCCCGGCCGACGGCGAGACCTACAACACGACCTACCTCGACGCCGACAACCGCGGCTGCAACTCGTGCCATACGCTCGAGAACGCCCTCATGAGCCTGCCGACGTACCACCGCCTCATCTTCTTCGGCTACAACACCGAGCAGACCTATGAGAACTGCGTGGCATGCCACTCCGACTCCTACTCGGGCCGCAGTCTCGCCGACCCCCTCCACACGCTGCACATGAACAGCAGCGTGTTCGCCTCGAGCGGCGGAACCTGCCAGTCGTGCCACTACATCAACCCCGCCACCAACTCCTTCGAGCTGTGGGACGAGGTCAAGTACGACGTGCTCAAGGGCTTCACCGGCGTCGACGCCGAGACCGCGGGCATAAGCGTCTCCTACGACCAGACCACGATCACCCCGGCTGAGAACCGCTACTACAAGACCATCATCGACGAGCCGAGCACCTGGCTGACCGACGACTCGACGGTCGACCAGTCCATCTTCGACAACTGGGTCATCTCCATCGACGGCGACTGCGCCAACCCCGTCGAGATGACGCTCCCCGAGATGGTCGAGCAGTTCGGCACCGTGACCCAGGTCATGAAGAACGACTGCACCATCAACGGCCCCGGCCAGGCGACCATCATGCAGTGCGAGGTCACGGGCATCCCGGTCTCCGCGATCATCGAGTACGCCCAGCCCAACGAGGGCGCCAACATCCTGAGCCCCATCAGCTCCGACGGCTACAACTACGCCCAGATGAGCCTCGACTGGCTCATTGAGAACGACGCCCTCATCGTCATCGAGATGGACGGTGAGCCGCTCCCCAACTCGCAGGGCTACCCCTGCCAGATTTGGGTCAACAAGACCTCGGGCGGCAACTTCGTGAAGCGCATCTCGAACCTCACGTTCATGACCCTGCCCGAAGACCAGCTCGACGCCCAGCTCTACGTGGGCGAATTCACCGACAACCGCACCGGCATCGCCTACAGCAAGCCCAACGCTGGCGTGCTGAACTACCCGAGCGGCGTGGTGCTCTCGGGCGACGAGGCGGCCACCGTGCACCTCGAGGGCTTCGCCGACGCCTGGGACGAGCCGATCGCGAAGGTCGAGTTCTCGCTCGACCACGGCGCCACCTGGACCACCATGGAGACGCCCGACAACAACGCCGACTACTGGACCTACTGGCGCCTCGACTTCACCCCGCCGCAGGCCGGTTCGTACCTGCTCACCATCCGCACCACGAGCATCATGGACGACGGCAGCGAGCGCGTGTGCCAGTACGACACCAAGTTCATGTTCACCGTCGACGCAGGGGAGGCACAGTAGATGAAGACTTCTGAGAAGTTCGCCCCGGGCGCCGTCTCGACGCTCGCCGGGCTCACGATGGCGGCCTCGATGGTCGCCGTTCCGCTCGCCGCCGTTGCCGACGAGGCTCCCGACCAGGGGAAGCCCGCCGGCTCGGGCGATGCGGCAACCGTTCCCGCAGCGGGCGAGCACGTGCAGTCGGGCATTGTGAAGACCGCGGCCGTCGGCACGTTCGCCTACGACCAGACCACCGTCTCCCCCATCGCCGACATCGCGAAGATGCAGGGCGCGTCGTCCACGCTGTGCGGCGCCAAGGACGTCGCCTCCACGATGGACGCCACGAGCCTCTCGTGGACGATCACCGTCTCGGGCGACGTCGAGAACGAGTTCTGCGCCACGGTCGACGAGCTCGTGGGCGAGGACTCCGTGAACCAGCTCATGACCTGCTCGTGCGGCGGCAACCCCGCCGGCGGGCGCGCCATCGTCACCGCCGACGTCAAGGGCATCCCGGTCGAGTACCTGCTCACCCGCGCCGGGGCCGCGGCAGACGCCAACACGGTGACGTTCGTGGCGGCGGACGGCACCGAGGTCGCCATGCCGATCGGCTACGTCATCGGACGCCACGGTGTGCTGAGCTGCGAGCTCAACAGCGAGAGCATCGCCGAGGCGCTCGGCAGCGGCAACCAGCTGTGGCTCGCCAAGACCCCGGCGAACTACTTCGTGCGCGACGTGGTCGAGATCGTCGTGTCCACCGAGGCGCCCGAGGACGTCCCCGCGACGCCCGGCGAGGGCGCCGAGCACCCCAACAGCCCCAACGCCGGCATCCTCGCAGGCACGCAGGCGTAGGTGCAGACATGCGGGGGGCGCCGGCGCGGCACGGCCCCGTCGGCGCCCGCATCCAGGGCGCCCGCCGACGGGCACGATTCCGGCGGCGCCCATAGCCCCCGCGCGATTCGGGCCCGGCCGCGCCTCGCGTCGCAGGCGCGGCCGGGCTTCTCCCGGACCCCCTTCGGGGAGGTCTCCAGAAAGGAAGGGCGCCCATGCTCGCACCCATGCAGGTCGAAGTCGGAAAACCGGTCACGTTCAGCGGCTATGCCGACGACTACGGCAAGCAGATCGTCGCCGTCCAGTTCTCGCTCGACGGCGGTGAAAACTGGACGAGCTACGACGTGTCCGACTCCTCCCCCGACCTGTGGGTGCACTGGACGTTCACCTACACCCCCGAGCGTCCGGGCACCTACCAGCTGCTCGTGCGCAGCGTCAACGCCGACGGCGACGCGAGCCCCCTGGCCGACTCCGCCGAGTTCACGGCAGTGTAGGGGGCGGCGCGGGTCACGACGACCGGGCGCCCTTCGGATCCAGCCATCCTCCAAGCCCGGCTTCCGTCGCAGCGCGGTGTCGCGTGCCAGAAAACGCTGCGAGCGTCTACCTTTTTCGGCGTTGTGTATGCTCTTCCGATAATGATATTCTTATCGACCAGGTCTTTTCCCGCCCAACAAGACGGCGGCCCTTACCAAAACGCCCAAAACGGCACCTTGTGCCGTCCCACACGCCCGCCCAATCGTACACAGCGCCGAAAAAGGTAGACTGACACGTCGTTACCTGTCACTCGGGCCCGTCCGGGAGGCCGTTCCGAAGCCGATCAGGAACACCCTTTCGAAGACGCCCCGGGCCGACGGCCCCAAGGCCGGCGACACCGAAAACCGCAATCATCACGGCCCAGGAAGCACCCGCGTCTCACGGCTCGTCGGGCGCATCGGGCTCGTCAGGCTCCAGGTAGGGCAGCAGGAACGCCGGCACGTTGCCGGTGAACAGGTCGGCCATCTCGGGCGGATTCTCTACCATGCCGCGCTCGACCCAGTGGCGCGTCACGTGCTTGGCACCGGTGTTGAAGAACTCGAGCCACAGCGCCTCGTGCGCCGTGAGCGCGCGGCCCGCCTTGCGCTCGAACTCCCCCTCCATCAGCTCGTACACCATGCGGCCACCGTGCTGACAGATCGACGAGTAGCCCACGATGCGCATGGCGTTCTCGAAGAACCTCCGATGCTCGCGCAGGGCCTCGAACTTGCGCAGGTGCGCCGTGTAGCAGTCGAGCGTGCTGCCCATCCGGTAGAGCGTCGTCTCCATCAGGTGGTCCCACATCCACGTCGCCACGGCAAAGACGTCCTGGAAGTACTCGTAGAACGTCGCCCGCGAGATTCCGGCGTCGCGACAGAGGTCGACCACCTTGACCCGCTCGATCGACACGCGCTGCATGCGTTCGTCGAGCGCGGCGACCACCGCGAGGCAGGTATCGGTCTTGGACATGGGCGCCTCCGTCCTCCGGTCGCGGCGGTGCCCGCCCTCGCACGGCGCCCGGCCGCACAGCATTCGCCACCCTTTGGCCACCGGCATTGTAACCCGCCCCGACGCCAGACACTTGGCTCAGATTGTCAGTTCACTTCGACCCCCCGCGCACGCTATCTTGTGGGCAGCCCGGAGAACAAAGGGGTCCGGGCACGTCATGGGCAACCCGGTCAACGGGAACGACCCAAAGGAGGAAACGCACATGGACACCACCGTTTCTCGCCGTTCGTTCATCACCGGCGCCGCCACGGCCGGCATCGCCGCCGCTGCCATGGGCGCGGCCGCAAGCGCCGCCCTGGCCGACGAGGCCGCCGCCGAGGCGGCCCCCGCCGAGACCGAGGCGACCGCGGGCGCCGCATGGGACGCGCAGCCCGCATCCGTCGCCGACCAGGTCGCCAGCACCGAGACCCACGACGTCGTCATCGTCGGAGCCGGCAACACCGGCGTCCCCACGGCGCTCTACCTGGCCCAGGCCGGCGTCGACGTGCTCATGGTCGAGCAGTCCGCCGCGGCATGCATGTGGGCGGGCGACATCGACGCCCTCGACTCCCAGATCCAGAAGGACATGGGCATCCAGATCGACAAGGAGTTCGTGATCGAGGACCTGCTCCGCTACAACCAGGGCAAGTGCGACCAGAACCTCATCCGCCAGTGGGCCTACAACGCCGGCGCCTTCGTCGACTGGTACCAGCAGCAGATGCAGGCCAAGGGCCTCGACGTCATGGTCGAGACGCGCTCCAAGCGCTTCTATCCGGAAGGCGTCTTCAACAACCCGGCGTCGGTCCACACCGCCTACAAGCCGCCGCTGGAGCCCACCGCCAACTCCATGGGCTCCGAGATCGCCGTCCCCGCCATGCTCGAGCTCTACGCCGAGGCCGGCGGCCAGCTCCTCTACAACACCAAGGCGGTCGAGCTCGTGCAGCCCGACGGCCCCGGCACGCCCGTCACCGGCGTCATCTGCCAGCTCGAGGACGGCTCCTACGTCCAGTACAACACCAACATGGCCGTGTTCCTCGCCACCGGCGGCTTCAGCGGCAACAAGGACATGATGGACCAGCTCAACGTCCAGGCCCACAAGTTCTGCTCCAACCACATGGGCGGCGAGGGCCGCAACGGCGACGGCATCAAGATGGCGCACTGGGCCGGTGCCGACATGGACCGCGACATGGCCGGCAGCTGCAACATCTTCGACCGCGGCTGCATCACCGGCAACGACACCAACGGCGGCATCGGCTGGGACAACCAGGGCGGCGAGGACAGCCGCTTCTGGTGGCCCGGATCGCAGCCCTTCCTGCGCGTCAACGCCTTCGGCAAGCGCTTCTGCAACGAGGACGGCCCCTACGACATCGTCTTCAACCTGGGCGCCCAGCAGCCAGGCGGCTTCTACTGGCAGGTCTTCGACTCCTCGAGCTGGGACGACGTCAAGGAGTTCGACACCAACATCTGCAGCCGCGTCGTGGCCAAGCCCGGCGCCAAGAACTGCCTGCTGCTCGGCCAGTTCTGGCCCTGCACCGACGAGGAGATGTGGAACGAGGTCTACATCGAGCCCAACGTCGAGAACGGCAACCTCATCCGCTGCGACACCCTCGAGGAGCTCGCCGACGCCATGGGCTTCGACGAGACCGCCAAGGCCGCGTTCCTGCAGACTGTGGAGCGCTACAACCAGATGGCCGACGCCGGCTGGGACTACGACTACGGCAAGGCTCCCTGGCGCCTCTCCTACATCAACGAGCCCCCGTACTACGCCTGCAAGCTCGCCGGCTGGCTGCTCTCCACGCTCGGCGGCATCAAGGTCGACAACACCTACACGCCGCTCACGCCCGAGGGCACGCGCATCGAGGGCCTCAAGGTCGTCGGCCTCGACCACGGCGGCTTCTTCAACGGCATGTACGCGCAGTACTACGGCGGCCTGAACCTGTCGCACAACGTGGTCTCGGGCTGGCTCGCCGCCAAGAACGTCCTGGGCGAGGACTACCCGCATCCCATGTGGGGCCCCGACCACGCCTACCTGGTCGAGCGCACGAGCACCGCGGCCGAGTAACGGCTGAGGCACGACCGAGAAGCAGCTGAGTACGACTGGAGCACGACCGGACGGCGGGCGTCTCAACGGGCACCCGCCGTCCTGCCTTCTGGGGTTCACCGGCGCCAGAGGCGCACGGGCGCCCAAAGGCCCGCTGGCGTCAGGGACGCGTGGGTGCCCAAGGGTCCGCCGGCGCCAGGGATGGCAGGCGCCCAAGGGCGCGCCGGCACCTAAAACGTGCCGTTGTCTGAAAAAATGCACGTTGCGAACGATTCGCTGCCCACAAAACCGGTCCCCAATCATTGGAGAACGGCTTTTTATAAAGTGAATTTACCGATACGTAAATCGTAATTTCCTATAGCCCCCTCGAATCGCAAAACTGTTTGCGGAAAATCGTTCGCAACCGTCATTTTTTCAGACATCGCGACCACCGCCACTGTCCCCGCGGCCACCGACACCCCCGCGGTCGTCACCGCTCCACCGCCATCGCGCGCCCGCGGCCATCGCGCGCCCGCCCTGCCGCCGGAGTTTCCCAACTTCGCGTAGACTTTTCTGGACGCTTCGTGGGCGCGGCACGCCGGCCCGTGCGCGCTTCCCTGACATTTGCGTCACCTTCCACAGCGGGGTCCGCGCAGGATCCCACCGGCTACCTGCGGCAACAGCACGCGACGACAGTCATGTCCGCACCCTTGTAAACGCCGCAGCCCCGATCGGCGACCCATCCGACCGTATGCGAACAGACGCGCTAGAGTACAATGGGCGCGCCGTCCGAGCCCTCCCCCCTCTTGGAAGGCGGGCGGCGCAGGACCGGGACGCGGGGCACGCCGTGCCGTCGCCGATCACGGAAGGCTTTGGTTGACGATGCTCAGGGTACGGCGCACGCGCCGCTACGAACTCGCGAAAAGCTCCGCGGAGCTCGACCTGTCCTTCGACGACGTGGTCGTCCTGCTCGCCAGCAACGAGCGGTTCGCACCGTACGCCTCCGTCGTCGTGCAGTCGCTTCTCGAGCACACCTCTCCCGACCGGTCCTACGACATCGTCGTGCTCACCAACGACATCTCCCAGACGAGCGCTCGGCGCCTCATGGAGCAGGCGGAGGGCGCCCCGTTCGGCAACGTCAGCCTCGATCTGCTCGACGCCGAGGCGACGCTCGACGGGCTCCGGCTCCCCAACCGCGGGCGCTTCAGGGCCGCGGCGCACTACCGCCTGCTCGCGCCGGTGCTGCTCCCCCAGGTGAGGAAGGCCGTCTACCTCGACGCCGACCTCGTGGTGCTCCACGACGTGGCAGAGCTGTTCGACGTCGACCTCGACGGCAGGTTCATCGCCGCCGTGCACGACGCCGACACGGCAGGCCAGTATGCCGGCTACGACCCCATGGTCAAGCCCTATCTCGAAAACGAGGTGGGCCTCAAAGACCCCCGCTCCTACTTCCAGTCGGGCGTGCTCGTGATGGACCTCGAGCGCATGCGCGGGCTCGGCCTGGCGGAGGAGATGGTCGGCCTCGCCGTCTCCCGCAAGTGGCGCTGGCCCGACCAGGATATCCTGAACCGAGTCGCCCAGGCCTCGGCACCCGACGGCCGCGACGCCTACGTGCGGCTCGACCCCCGCTGGAACGTCCTGCACGACTGGAAACGCCTGAGGCGCTCCCGCATCGTCGCCCAGGCGCCGGCGGAGGTGCGCGCCGCCTACGACGCGGCGAGCGCCGACCCCTACATCGTGCACTACGCGGGTCCCGACGACCGCCCGTGGATCTATCCCAAGGCCGACCGAGCCGACCTGTTCTGGGACGCGGCGCGCCGCAGCCCGTTCCACGACGAGCTGCGGCGCGGCCTGACCGCCTCGCGGCGCGACCCCGCGGCGCTCGTCCTGCGCCTGTGGATCGCCTTCATCTACAAGATCGGCATGCCCGCCATCGACGCGCTGCTCCCCTGCGGAACCCGGCGCCGCGCGTGGGTGCTGGGGTTCTACGAGCGCATGGGCGGCAGCTGCACGTAGCCGCCGCACGCAACCGCTGCGCGCAGCCGCACCGGACCGGGACGGCGGCGCTGCCCGAAGCTAGCCCAGAATCGCCGCCAGGTCGGCCTCGGGCGTCGTCGTCGGGTGCAGGTCGAACGTCTTGACGAGCACGTCGAGCACGGCCGGGGAGACGAACGCCGGCAGCGTCGGCCCCAGGTAGATCCCCTTGATGCCGAGGTGGAGCAGGCTCAGCAGGATGGCGACCGCCTTCTGCTCGTACCACGACAGGACGAGCGTCAGAGGCAGGTCGTTGACCGTGCAGCCGAACGCGTCGGCCAGCGCCAAGGCGACCACGACGGCGCTGTAGGCGTCGTTGCACTGGCCCATGTCGAGCAGGCGCGGCAGCCCCCCGACCGTCCCCAGGTCGAGGTCGTTGAAGCGGTACTTGCCGCAGGCGAGCGTGAGAACGAGCGAATCGGCAGGCGTCTGCTTCACAAACTCGGTGTAGTAGTTGCGTCCCGGACGGGCACCGTCGCAGCCGCCGACGAGGAAGATGTGCCTCACCGCGCCGGACTTGACGGCCTCGACAACCTTGTCCGCCACGCCGAGCACCGCGTCGTGGGCGAATCCGGTCGTCACGCTCGTTCCGCCGTTGATACCGGCGCGCTCCTGGCGCTCACCGTAGCCGCCCAGCTCGAGCGCGCGGTCGATGACGGCGGAGAAGTCCTTGCGGCCCGCGGCGTCCTCCGGAACGCGCGCCATGCCGGGGTAGGCGACCGGCCCGGTCGCGTAAACGCGGTCGGCATAGCTCGCCTTGGGCGGCATGAGGCAGTTCGTCGTGAACACGACGGGCGCGGGAATGTTCGCGAAGTCGGTCTGCTGCGTCTGCCATGCGCCGCCGAAGTTCCCCTTGAGCTGGGGGTGGGCCTTCAGGCGCGGGTAGGCGTGCGCGGGCAGCATCTCGCCGTGCGTGTAGACGTTGACGCCGCGCCCGTCGGTCTGCTCGAGCAGCTGGTCGAGGTCGTTGAGGTCGTGGCCGGTGACGACGACGAACGGGCCGGGCTCGACCGCGAGGGACACCTCGGTGGGGACGGGCGACCCAAACGCGCCCACGTTGCCCTCGTCGAGCAGGCGCATGCACACGACGTTGACGGCGCCGGCCTTGAGAACGAGGGCGAGCAGGTCGTCGGCGGACAGGTCGTCGCCAAGCGCCTTGAGGGCGTTCATGACGAAGACGTCGACCTCGTCGTTGGCCGTCTTGCCGAGCACGCGCGCATGGTAGGCGTAGGCGGCGATGCCGCGCAGCCCGAACAGCAGCAGCGACTTGAGCGAGCGGACGTCCTCCGGCGCGTCCCACACCTCGCGCAGGTCGAGCTCGCGGACCGGCTCTCCCGTCCCCTCGGCGGCGTGGGCTGCCTTGGCGCGCACCTGCCCGGTGAGGGCGCGGATGTCGTCCCCGTCGAAGTCGACATTGGTCAGGGTGGCGAACAGCGCGTGCTCGACGAGTGACGCGGCGTTGTCGCACACGGTGCCGTGCCCCTTGGCGCACCAGGCGCGCGCCAGCCCCACGAGCGCGCCCGTCAGCTCGTCCTGCAGCAGCGCGACGTCGGCGGGCTTGCCGCACACGCCGGCCTGCCTGGTGCAGCCGCATCCCCCGGCGGTCTGCTCGCACTGGAAGCAGAACATCGAGGTGGGCGCCGCGGCGCCACACGTGCGCACGTTGTCGTTGCGATTCATGGTGTCCCCCGCTCTCTTGATAAGTCGAATCGGCCGAGCGGCCCGTCGCAGGGCCGGCCGACGCCCGCGGCAACGCCGAAGGTTGAGAAGAGGCTATCAGGGTCTGGTATCGGATGTCTGTTGTAATTACAACATATGGCCATTGAGACATTCGCACCATACGACGTACATCTCTTCCATGCGCTGGAACACCTATACTGTTGTCGTTGAAAACCTGTTGTAAGTACAACATCGAACCCCGAGGAGAGGTGTCGGGATGGCCGGCAGACCAACCATACACGCGGCGGACACGCTGCCCGACTACGGGCAGCTCTACGCGCGCGGCCCCCTGTTCGCCGGCATATCGCCGCAGGAGGCCGCCGCCATGTTCGGATGCCTGAAGGCGCAGATACGGCCGTTCGCCAAAGGTGAGCGCATCGTGCGGCAGGGGGACCGGGTCCGCTCCGTGGGGCTCGTCCTCGCCGGCCGTCTGTCGATGGAGCGCTCCGACGCCCTCGGCAACCGGAGCATCCTGGGCACCGCCGGGCCGGGCGACACCTTCGCCGAGGCCTACGCCGCCTCCGGTACCCCTTCCGACGTCGACGTCGCGGGCATCGAGCCCGGCGGCGTTGCGCTCATCGACCTCGAGCGCATCCTGAACACGTGCTCGAGCAGCTGCGCGTTCCACACCCGCCTCGTGCGCAACCTGTTTGCCGCCATGGCGTCGCGCAACATCGCGCTGACCAAGAAGATCGCCGACGTCTCGCCGCGCACCATCCGCGGGCGGCTCCTGAGCTTTCTGTCCGAACAGGCGCGCCACGCCGACGAACGGGGCGTCTTCCGCATCCCCTACACCCGCCAGCAGCTCGCCGACTACCTGTGCGTCGACCGCAGCGCGCTGTCGCACGAGCTGTCCAAGATGCGCGGGGAGGGCGTCCTCGGGTTCGAGGGGAACGCGTTCTGGTTCGAAGGGGGACGCTGATCCACAGGGGCGACCCGCGGCGGCGGTCTGCAGGGGCTGTCCGCAAGCGGCGCGGCGCGCCGGCCGCGCACCTTCCCGCCGCGCCGCTCAGTCCCCCGCCGCGCCGGCCGCCCTGCGCACATGCACGACGTTCTCCTGCGTGAGGGCGGCGCCGGTCAGCGGGTCGTAGCGAAGCGGCGTGTGGTCGAGCGGGCCCACCCCGAGCCGGTCCCCCGCGTCGCGCGCGCCCGCACGGCTGCCCGACCTGCCGCCCGGGCTCGCCGAGGTGAAGAGCGCCTCGGGATGGATGGCGCGCGTCACCCGCGCGACGGCGCGGTCGCACCCCAGCTCCGAGGAGACCTCGACGACGTCGCCGTCGGCGACGCCCAGCTCCCGCGCCCGCTCGGCGTTGAGCCACACGCTCGCCATGTCGAGATGGGCGGGGTCGAGCGCGCCGGTCGCCAGCAGGACCGTCGAGGTGTGCGACTCGAACGCGCTGTTGCCGTTGATGAGCCGAAACGCCGTCCGGTCGCGCGGGTCGGGGTCCACGAGGGGCGGCTGCCAGAAGGGGACGCGCCCCAAACCGGCGCGCTCCCAGACGTCGCTGGCGAAGTCGATCGTCCCCGTCGGCGTCATGATCGTCGGCTCGCCCGTGCGTTCGCCCAGGTCGATGCCGGTGTCGACGAAACCGCGCGAACGCAGCTCGCCAAGGTCGACGCCGTAGGGCGCGATCTGCGCGCGGGCCAGGTCGTCGTCGGTGAAGGCGAGGCACTCCCCCACGCCCAGCGCGTCGGCGAGCTCGCGGAAGATGCGCACCGCGGGTCGGGCGTCCGGCAGGCGCGGC
Organism: Coriobacteriales bacterium; assembly: GCA_048173955.1. Lineage (GTDB taxonomy): Bacteria > Actinomycetota > Coriobacteriia > Coriobacteriales > UMGS124 > CAZUFB01. The sequence continues at coordinate 2,358 of DBEYOB010000101.1, read as the reverse complement.
TCGAGGACCCGGCCGCGGTAGAACAGCCCCGACCCGCGCGACCCCACGCCACGGTCGCATTCGAGGAACGTGACGTCGGGCAGCACGAAGTCGGCCATGCGCGCCGTCTCGGACATGCGTATGTCGATGGCGACGAGCAAGTCGAGCCCGCCGAGCATCCGCTGCCAGTCCGCCGCGTTGCCGTATCCCATGACGGGGTTCGAGGCGTAGGCGATCAGGCCGCGGATCTGGCCGAGCCCGACGGACTCGCCGAGCGTGGTGCACAGCCCGTCGGCGGGGTCGACAAGCGGGTAGCGCTCCGAGCCCGCCTTCGGGGCGGCGGGCAGCGGGGGCAGCGGGAACCGTTCCGGGTCGAGCTCGCCGAGCGGCAGGTCGCGTGCGGGCGCAAGGCAGCCGCCCGGGCGCCCGTAGTTTCCGAGCAGGGCGTTGACCAGCGCGATCACGCGCGCCGTCTGCACGCTGTTCACGTAGGCGACACCGAGGCCCCCGTGGAACCCGCAGTCGACCACCGCGCGGGGACGGAAGCGGCCCAGCCCGCGCGCCACACGCACGACGTCCTCGGCCGCGACGCCACACTCCTCGGCCGCCCATTGCGCGCTGTAGGGCGCAAGGCCGCGGGCGAACTCGTCGAAGCCGGTGGTGTGGCGGGCGACGAACTCCCGGTCGTACAGGCCCTCTTCCACCAGCACGTGCGCGATGCCGAGCAGGAGCGCCAGGTCGCGCCCCGGACGGATGCGCAGCCAGTCGGTCGCCTGCTCCACCGTCGGGTTGCGCCGCGGGTCGACCGCCACGACCTGCGCACCGCGGTCCAGGGCGGCGCGCACGAGGTCCCCCTCGGTGGCGCTCGCCGACTCGAGCGGAGAGCGCCCCAGGTACACGATGTAGTCGGTGTGCGCCACGTCGCTCTCGGGGCTGTAACCCAGCGTGTGGCGCAAGCCGGTCAGGCGCGAGACGTCGCAGGCGCCCGCCGACCCGTACACGTTCGGGGAGCCCAGGGCCCGCATCAGCCGTTCGGCGTGGAAACGCGCGCTCGAGGCGAGACCCGTCGTGAGGGCAAGCGCCCCGGGCCCTCCCTCATCCATCAGGGAGCGCATGCGGCCCGCAATGGAAGCGTACGCCTCGTCCCACGCGACCTCCGCGAACGTCCCGTCCGGCAGGCGGCGCAGGGGATGCTCGATGCGGTTGCGCGTCACCGACGGCAGGCGCAGGCGGCGCGTCCCCCGGTCGCACAGCCGCGCCGTGCGGCAGGGATGCCCCTCGACGGGAACCGCGGCCTCGACCGAGCCGTCCGGCATCGCGACGGCGCGAAACGCGCACTCGGACGGGCATCCCCCGCACACGGTGACGACGCCGCGGGCGGGGCTAGACATAGTCGACCGCCTCGACGATGCCGTCGGGCTCGATGCCCGCGTCAACAAGCAGCCCGCACACCCGCGCCTCGTCGGCGGGCAGCGTGCGCAGGGCTGTCCCGCACTCGGCGTTGCCCAGACTCGCAGGGCGTGGGACCAGCCGGCAGGCGACGTCCGCCGCACGGCACAGGCGCGACGCCTCGAGCACGTCGGTCGTGCGCGAAAACCCGCGCAGCACGAACCGGTCGCGCCGAAACAGCGCGGATTCCTGCGCACCGTCGGGACTATCGGGTTGTTCTGCTGCGGGAAAAAGGGCCATAAGGCAACCTGCGCTCATCGAAGATGGCGGAGGCGTATGCGAATCGAACACATCCAAGACGTTCTGCACGCCTCGCAACGGTTTTGAAGACCGCGGGGCCCACCAGGACCCATCCGCCTCCAGGCGAGGGGAATTGTACCCCGAAGTGCGCGGGGCGAGGCGCCCGCACCCCGCGCATCCACGGGATATCCTCCAGGAGGCGCCCTCGTCTGGCACGCCGGACGCGGGCGCCTCCCCTCCGCATGCGCGCGGCGCCGAAAGCGGGTCCTACGGCTTCGCCAGCCTGCGCGCGCTCTGCTCGTCAGCCGAGCGGACCGTGAACCCCACGCGGTCGAAGTGCTCGAGCAGCGGCAGCGCGTACTTGCGCGACAGGCCGAGCGCCTCGCGCAGGGAGCTCGCCGTCGCCTGGCCGCCGGCGGAGCGTATCGCCTCTGCCACGACCGAGCGGGCGCGCCCGTAGGCGTCGGCCCCCATCACGTAGGTGCGCTCCACGGCGACGGCGCGGCCGGAGTCGACCAGCATCGTGAGGCCGCGCCGCACGGTCGGCTCGGGCATGCCGAGCTCCTCGGCGAGCTCGGCGGTGAAGGGCGCCGCAAGCCCGTGGGCGTCGAGCGCGGCCGCCACCCGGTCGGCCAGGTCGCCGGCGGCCCGCCGCACGCGCTCCAGGTCCTCGGCGACGACGATGTTGGC
>DBEYOB010000100.1:0-34533 GCA_048173955.1 Coriobacteriales bacterium | reverse complement strand
CCGCAAGGTCCTCGGCTTTTTTGTTTTCGCCCACAATCGATAAATCTCTTCTCGCGACAGGGCTTGCGTAGGGTATACTTTTGTCTGACAATACGTACTACGAAAGAAGGCTCGCGAATGTCGTCCGATGTGTTTGTTCATCCACGCATACATGAGAGGCATCCCGAGCTTACTGAAAAGGATGTCCTTGATGCGTGGGAGGGATGCATCCGCTCGGCAGTGCGCTTTGATGTCGATGAAGTTGTTGCCATAGGTTCTGACAGTCATGGCAGGCTTATCGAAATGGTCGCACGCTGCGCTGCCGACGGTTGCTTTGTCATATACCACGCGTTTACGCCGCCAACGCGCAAGATGCTCGTCGAACTTGGACTGTCGAAACGGAGGTAACAGTGAATCGCGAAGAGCTTAACGCCTTAATCGGTATGGATGAAGACGAAATGGATGCCCGTGCTGCGGCGTATGAAGATGATTCTTGGGACTCTTCCCATATGGGCAAGGTGACGATGGGTCGGCCTCCTTTGTATGAAGAGCCTCTGAAAAGCATCTCGTTCAGAGAGGCGGCGTCGAAGGTCGCAGCCATGGACAAGCGCGCCGCAAGCCTGTCGATGAGCCGTTCCGACTACATACGCAGCCTGATTGACCGCGACCTTGCGGCGGTTTCCTGACGTCTGTTGGACGGGATGAACCGGTTGGCTAGAGCGCCGGCCCACCGCGCCGGAGGTCGCGGGTTCGATTCCCGTCCATCCTGCCACCGAGAAGCCGAGAGCCGAGGGCCGCAAGGTCCTCGGCTTTTTTGTTTACCGATGACCGTGCGTCTTGTTCGAATTGCATCGACCATCCATCCGAGCGCGTCCCGTAGCGATATTGCCGACATACAGAAGTGCATCCCTATGCCTTCGATCACGGCGAACGTTTCCAGGTTACCTGCAAGGGTTTTGGCGGATGCCTTGAGGATGACCGCAGGTATCGAGGGGTCGACAAAAGGGCATTTTGGCCGCTTGTTGATGCGGATGGGCGATTTGAGGTTGGATGCCCAGGGGCCAATTTCTTCAACGATGAAGACAATGGGGTTGACTTGCTATTTTCATAGGGAAACCCTGGTCTATCCGACGTTTTGCAGAAAATCTACTAGTGATTCTGCGGATAGTTTACCCGACGTTTTGTGGACGGTTCTGCCGCCGGTATGCCATCTTGTTGGTGCATCGTTTTGCTGGAACCCTGCCGAACGCCTATCGGGCGGCCTTCCGCACCCGCACAGCCAGCACGGCGGGAATCTCCCGGTTGGTCTTATGGCACGCCTCGCTGAGCCCGTCGACCACGAACCCGGCGCGGAGGCAGGTGCCGAAGATATCCTGCAGGGAGCGGTGATAGTAGCACTGCTTGCGCGGCTGCCCCTCGATCGCGATGTCGTAATAGGCGTGCGGTGTCATGTAGCGGTCGGTGAGCGTGACGAAGCAGGGGTGCTGCGTCGCGAACACAAAGGCCCCGCCGTCGGCCAGCAGCTCGTGAACCGCCGTAAACAGCGGCTCGATGTCCGCGATGTCCATGACCGCCATGTTGGACACCGCCTTGGTGAACGGTCGGTCGCGCCTGAGCGCAAGCAGGCTTGCCCGGTCTGTGGCGTCGGCCACGCAGAACTCGATGCGCTCTGACCAACGCGCCTGTCGGGCCCGCGCCAGCTCGATCATCCGCTCGCTGTAGTCGAAGGCCACCACCGAGGCGCCCCGCTCGGCGAGGAACGCGGAGTAGTTGCCGTTGCCGCAGGCCGCGTCGAGCACGTAGTCGCCGGGGACGGGTTCGAGCAGCTCCGTCACCCGAGGACGCACGACCTCGCGGTGGAAGTCGTTGGACTCGTCGCCCATCGCACCGTCCCAGAACGCGGCGTTCTCGTTCCAAATTTCTTTGCTCTCCTCGACCGAGAAGTCCATTGCGTCCCGCCCTACTCCGGTCTGGCAGCCCTGTCGGCTGAGCTTTTTCAACTGCGCTCCTTCAGCCGCACGTCAGCCTTCTCCGCCGCCGTGCGCACAAGCTCCATCGTGATCGCGCCGCTGGGCGCCCCGGCCCCGCTTGTGCCGTCGGCCTCCATCGCCGCGGCCGCCGCGCCGTTGAGGCAGGTCTCGATGGCGGCGCAGCTCAGGCCATCGAACGCGGCGACGAGCTCTTCGGGGGAGAGGCTCGGGTCGAGCGCGCGGCCGCGTCCCTGCGTGTAGAGCTCCACGAGCTCGCGGCGGGTGGCGGCGTCGGGGTTGCCCACGGTGAGCTTGACGTCGAAGCGCCCCGGCCGCACGAGCGCGGGGTCGAGCGAGCGGTACGAGTTGGTCGCCGCCACCACGAGGATGCCGTCGTTTGCCGCAAAGCCGTCCATCTCGTTGAGCATGGCGGTGATGATGCGGTTGTTCTCCTTGTCGATGCCGGTGCCCGCATAGTTGCGGCGCTCGCCGATGCTGTCGAACTCGTCGATGAACACGATGCACGGCTTGTGGCGCGCCGCCTTGGCAAAGAGCATGCGAATCTTGCGCGCGCCGAGGGACATGAAGGCACTCTGGAAGTCGGCGCCCTTGGTGGCGATGAAGTTCACGCCTGCTTCTTGGGCGAGCGCCCGGGCGAACAGCGTCTTGCCGTTGCCGGGAGGCCCCTCGAGGATGACGCCCTTCACCGGGCGCACGCCGCGCTTGGCGTAGCCGGCCGGGTCCTTGAGCACCTCCACCAGGCGGCGCAGCTCGCGCTTGGGCCCCTCCATGCCGGCGACGTCGGCAAAGGTGACCCCGGTGCGGCGCACCACCTTGAACGTGTTGCGGCTGTACCGGACGAGGCTCACGGCGACCGCCCCGACCGTCCCGAAGAAAAACGCGTAGAACAGCACGTCGAGCACGAGGTTGAACACGTCGTCGGCACCCGCGGCGCTGCCCACCTCGACCCCGGCGAGCAGCAGCCGCTCCTTGAAGCCGTCGCGCTCAGGGTTGTCGGTGTAGTAGGCGGCATCGTCGCCCGCAAGGGCGAAAGAGACCGATCCGTCGCCGATGGTGGCCGTGGCGACGTTGCCCGCCTCGAGCTCGTCCATAAAGTCCGGGTAGCTCATGTAGGTGCCCGCCGGCCCGCCGAACAGCGCCCATGCGAGCAGCGCGACGGCCATGACGGCGAGCGCGGCCGCGAGGATGCGGCGGGTGCGGGGGTTCACCGACCTGCGGCCCGTGGGTTTTTGGGGGCTGCGGGAGCTGAACCCGCTGCCACCATGAGATTGCCCAGCCCTGCTGTCCTGCGCTGCTGCCATGGATACCCTGCCTTGCAGTCTCTTTTGCCTACGCGATCTGCTTGCCGGCGTCCGCCCCCGCCGCCGAGGTGTACACGGCGTCGACGTGCACGAAGACGCCGCCCTTGGCCTTGATGGGCATGCCGATCTGCGCGAAGCGGTCGTTCGCCCAGGTGCGCTGCTCTTCGAATTCCGGCCCCTCATTGACGTAGCGGGCCGTGCCGTGGATCTGGTAGGCGTCGTGGCCCTCCCAGAACACGACGCTGACCTTCGCGTTGGCCCGGATGTTGGCGAGCGTCTTGCTGAAGAACTGGTCGGAGAGGTAGACGGTCTCGTCGTCGACGACGCGCTTCATCCCCACGATGGAGGCGTTGGGCTGGCCGTCGGCCGAAGCGGTCGCGAACACGACGGACGGGACCTTGGCGAAGAGCTCCTGTACTTCTGCGGGCATGGTTGCCATGGCGAATCCTTCCTCGAAGTGGCGAAGTCGTGCGCTGCTGCTGCGTGCTGCCGTCTCGCGCCGTTGGCGCGGCATACGACGTGCGGCATGCGACGTGCACTTGGCATGGTACGCCACTTTGGGCGTGCCCGCGTGACGCAAACGAGGCCGACGGATTACTTTTTTCTTCGCTGTGTACGAATTTGCACCAGCACAGCGATGGCTGCCGGCAGCGTATAAGACAAAAGGCCTGTTCGGCCGCGTTCTCATCGCCTGACTGCCGACGAACTTGCTGCAAGACCCATCGCTTGCGAACGGGGAATCGTACACAGCGCCGAAAAAGGTAGGCTGACAGGGCGTTATCTGTCACGCGGCTTCCCTGCGTGGTGAGCGACGAGTTTTTGATATTCATTGCAAGGAATACAATATGCAAAATACCCCTTAGATGCGCACGGGAGGTCCGGTTTCGCCCGAACCTCCCGCCACTGTGGTCTGCCGGGGTGTCGGTTGCCCTACTCTGATGAGGCGTGCCCCGCCGCGCCGTCTGTCGCTATGCCGGCGTCTCGCCTTCGCTCGCCCGCATCGGTCCGGTCGCTTTTCCCTACGCCGGCCTGGTCGCCCTTGTCGTCTTCGTCGCACCAGACGTCCTTCGCCATGCGGAACGCCGCCCAGGCCTTGGGCCAGCCGGCATAGAAGGCCGCATGGGTGAGGACCTCGGCGATCTCGGCCTTGGTGATGCCGTTGGCCTTCGCGGTCTGCAGGTGGTAGCCGAACGAACTGTCGACGAGCCCCTGCGCCATGAGCGCCACGACCGTCACCAGGCTGCGGTCGCGCAGCGACAGCTCCCCCTCGCGGCTCCACACCTCGCCGAACAGCACGTCGTCGTTGAGTTCTGCGAACTTGGGGGCGAACGAACCCAGCTGGTCGCGGCCTGCGGTCTGCTTCACTGCCATGATTCCTCCTGGTTCAATCGCATGCGGTTGATGTATCAGACAAGCGTACGCGCGCTGCTTCGGTATGTAAAATGCCTATAATGAGTTGCTTGTATTCAAATAGCGAATGCGATATCCCGCACGGGCGGAGGCCGTCCGCTTCCTCCTCCGCCGCGGCGTTGGCTTGCAAGGCATCGGGATGGAGGACGGCATGGAGCTCAGGGTGCTTGAGTACTTTCTCGCCTTGGCGCGCGAGGGGAGCGTCTCCGCCGCCGCCGAGGCGCTGCACGTGTCGCAGCCGACCCTGTCGCGCCAGCTCATCGAGCTCGAACGGGAGCTGGGGACCACGCTGTTCGAGCGCGGCCGCCATGGTGCGAAGCTCACCGAGGACGGTATGCTCCTGCGCCGCCGGGCGGCCGAAATCGTCGACCTCGCGAACGCGGCCAAGTCCGAGATCGCGCACAGCCGCGGCGCGGTCGCCGGCGAGGTTCGCATCGGCTGCGCCGAGACGCGCACGATGGATCTGCTCGCAGGTGCAATGCGCGCGCTGCATGCCGAGCATCCCCAGGTGACGTATCGCGTCGTGAGCGGCGTGGCCGAGGACGTCGTGGAGCGCATCGACCGCGGCCTGCTCGATTTCGGCCTGCTGCTGCGCCGGGGCGCCTGTCACGGCCTCGACATGATCCGCCTGCCGTCGAACGAGTCGGTCGGCATCGTCGCGCGCGACGGCAACGGGCTGGTGCGGGGCCCCGATGCGGCGCGGCCCCTCGCGCCCGCCGACCTCGCCGGCGTCCCCCTCATCGTGCCCGAGAGCTATGCCGAGAGCGGCCTGCTCGGGGGAGAGCGCCCGCGTTCGGAGGGCGGCCGCCTCGACGTCGTGGCGACCTACACGCTGTTCTACAATGCGGCGCGCATGGTGCGGGCGGGTCTGGGCTGCGCGGTCGCGCTCGCGGGGCTCGCCGACGTCTCGCCGGCTTCCGGCCTGGTGTGGCGCCCGCTCGACGTCCGGCTCGACATGCCGTCCTACCTCGCATGGAAGCCGCAGCTGCGCACCCGGGCGTGCGAGGCGTTCCTCGAGACCGCCTGCCGGCTGTTCGGCGGCGCCGGATGCGCGGGGTAGGCGCGCCGCCGACCTCGCCGTCTCTCCACAAGTCCCCCCATCTTTGCGGCCATCTGCGGCGTGTTGTTCGAATAATGGGATTCGATGCCGTATGATGGTTGACACGGGTGGCGCTTCTGTCACGCCACCCCTGCAGGCGCGCAGGTTCAACGGACGAGAGGTTGGCAGACGGAATGGTCCGTGCAAGCATAGCGGCGTTCGACCTCGACGGCACGCTGCTCAAAGGACAGTCGGGCACGCTGGTGCTGAAGTACCTCGCCCGCCGACGTCTCGTGTCGCCCAAGACGGCCCTGCTCGCCACCTGGTGGGGCATACGCTACAAGCTGCACCTGCCGTTTCGCCAGAACGAGGTGCGCGAGCGCATCTTCAAGGACCTCTCCTGCTTCACCGCGGAGCGCGTCCGGGAGATTATGGAGGACTTCCATCGCGACGTGATGGTCCCCCGCTACCGTGCGGAAGGCGTTGCGGAGTTGCGCCGCCGCGAGGAGGCGGGCGACCACGTCATCATCATCTCGGCGACGTTCGACCAGATCGCGCAGGCCGCGCGCTCCTACCTCGAGTGCGACGCGGCGCTCGCCACGCTGATGCGGCGCGACGCCGCGGGGCGCTTCACCGGCGAGGTCGATGGCGCCACCACGGCCGGCCCCGAGAAGGTCCGCCGCATCCGCACCTGGGCGGACGAGCGCTTCGGCCCGGACGGATGGGAGCTCGTCGCGGCCTACGGCGACCACCATTCCGACGTCCCGATGCTCGAGGCGGCAACGACCTGCTACGCCGTGAACCCCGGACCGACGCTGCGCCGTGAGGCGGAGCGTCGCTCGTGGAAGGTCCTTGCGTGGAGATGACGGAGGCAGCGGGGGCTGTGGGGGAGCCGGGCCTGACGCGGGCGGCGTTCGACCCCGCCTCCTTCCGCGCGCGCATCCTCGACCTTGCTGCTCCACACTGGCGCGACCTGCCGTGGCGACGCACGCGCGACCCCTACCTCGTCTGGATCAGCGAGGTCATGCTCCAGCAAACCCAGGTCGCGCGCGTCGAGACGCGCTGGGACGACTGGCTCGGACGCTTCCCCACGGTCTTCGCCCTCGCCCGGGCCGCCGATGCCGACGTGCTCGCGGCATGGCAGGGCATGGGATACAACCGGCGCGCCCTCGCCCTGCACCGGGCCGCCGTCGAGGTTGTCGAGCGCTACGGCGGCGCGTTTCCGCACGGGCACGAAGAGCTGGTCGCCCTGCCCGGCATCGGCCCCTCGACGGCGGCGGGCATCCGCGCCTTCGCCTTCGACGAGGCCGACGTCTATCTGGAGACGAACGTCCGCACGGTCTTCATCCACGAGCTGTTCACCGACGCCCAGAGCGTGTCCGACAAGGAGCTGGTCCCCCTGGTGCGCGCCGCCTGCCCCGAGTCCGGCGGCGACGTGCGCGGCTGGTACTACGCCCTGCTCGACTACGGGGCATGGCTCAAGAAGACCGTCCCCAACCCCTCGCGCCGCTCGAAGTCGTATGCGCGGCAGTCGCGCGTCGAGGGGTCGTTCCGCCAGAAACGCGCCGAGGTGGTGCGCATCTTGCTCGCCGCGCGCGAGGCCGGCGTCGCGCTCACGACCGAGCGGGTCGACGCCCTGCTTGCGCAGGAGGAGCTTGCCAGCGGCCGACCCGAACCGGGTCGCGACGTCACGGAGGCGGTGCTCGCCGCCCTGCAGCGCGAGGGCCTTTGCGCGGAAACTCCGGACGGGTGGGCGATAGGTTCCTCGTAGCGGGTGCATCCCGGAGTGCGCGGCCGGGCGGGGTTGGAGGGGCGTCCGTGGGCGCTCGTCCGCGGTGGGTGCCGCACGGCAGGGAGGAAGGTGCCCGCGCGGAGGGGGAGGGTGCCGCATGGCTGTCCCTGCCGGTGATTTCGGGGATTGCACGGTCGATTGCTCCGAAGGGGGTTTGATTCGGGCAAAACGGGATAGAATGACAGCAGGAACCGATGGACGGGGCTTGCCGACTGTCGCTTCCGGGGCGGTGTCTGCCCGGGGACGGTTGCATGTCCAGCCTTCGGCCATGTGCCGACCAAACGAGAGGAAGGGTGCGACCGATGGATTTTGAGAATTCGCAGACCAAGAAGAACCTCGAGGCCGCCTTCGCCGGCGAGTCCCAGGCTGCCACCAAGTACGGTTACTACGCCTCGCAGGCCAAGAAGGAAGGCTACGTGGGCATCTCCGAGATCTTTGCCGAGACCTCGGGCAATGAGAAGGAGCACGCCAAGCTCTGGTTCAAGTACCTGCACGGCGGCGCGGTGCCCACGACCGCCGAGAACCTGGCCGACGCGGCAGCCGGCGAGAACTACGAGTGGACCGACATGTACAAGAGCTTCGCCGAGACCGCCCGCGCCGAGGGCTTCGACGAGATTGCCGCCAAGATGGACGGCGTCGCTGCCGTCGAGAAGGCTCACGAGGAGCGCTACAACAAGCTGCTCGAGCGCCTGAACAACGGCACCGTCTTCAAGCGCGACGACGTCGTGGTGTGGAAGTGCCAGAACTGCGGCCACCTGCACGTGGGCGCCGAGGCCCCCGAGATCTGCCCGGTGTGCGCCCACCCCAAGGCCTACTTCGTGGAGAGGGTTGTGAACTACTAGGCCGGTCACGCGTACGAGCGCAAGATACGAGCACGACGGCGGGCGTCCCGGTGGGGCGCCCGTCTGCGTATGCGGGAGATTTGCGCATGCGGGGTTTGCCGCGCATGCGTACTCGGATGGCGCAGGCGAACGGGGCGGCGCGGGTGGTCCGGGAGGCGCGAAACGGGGTCGTGCAGGTGACCTGCGGAGCGCAAAACGGGGTGCCCGTATATCAAAACACTATATAACGCCCGATGTGTGCAAATGCCGCTCGAGTGAACTGCTATATGGGGCCGATTGGTACATCTTGCGAGGCATGCGGACGAGCGTAGGTAACTAAATTTACCTAAACGTAATTTTAAAGCATATATCAAGTAAATTAATTTTACTACTCAAGTGCAGAGGAACTGCAGGGGACCGCGTACGGGCGTTCACTCGAAGGGCGTTTGCACGCATCGGGGCATTTTCGGTGTCGTCTCGCCAGGCGTTCAATCATGTGGCCGCTTTTTGGCCACCATCTCCGCCGCGCGCGAACTGTTCGCCATAGCCCCAGAACAGGCGTGCCGCTCTTGTAGGGCGCTCGCCCTGCCGCCTCACCAGATAGGTGCCGAACTGCTTCGACTCGGGGGTGTCGAGCGGCAAGACGGACACCACGCGGTTGTCGTCCGCTGGCCGTATGGACGAGGGGAAGGTGAAGAACAGCGCCCGGTATTCTTGGGCAAGTGACACGAGCATGTCGGGGTTGGACGCCGTGGCGGGGATGGCGGGGTGTATGCCGGTCTGTTCGCACAGGGAGACCAGGTAGCGGTGCAGGTGGTTGAGCGGCCCCGCCGTCACGATGGTCTGCCCGTCGAGGTCCTCCGGCACGATCCGGTCGAGTAGGCTCAGGGGGTTGTCGATGGGGACGGCAAGCCAAAGGCCGGTGGGGACGAGGCACAGGTGGTCGTACGGTTCGAGGTAGCGGGGGTGGGATCCGACGAGGGCGACGTCTGCCCTGCCGTTCCCCAGCAGGTCGAGCGCCCCGTCGGTGTTCGTCTCTTCGATTTCCTGGGCGACAGCGGGCATCGAGGTGCGGAAGGCGGTGAGAAAGTCGTCGGGCAGCGAGATGGCCGCCCCTGTTGCCATTGCGACGGTCAGGGTCTCGGGATTGGTCTCATCGCTGGGCGCGGCGCCGAAACGTTCGAGGAACGCGTCGAAGGACTCGACTAGGGAGCGCGCCTGCGCGAGGGCCTCCTTGCCTTCCGGCGTCGGGACGAGGCGGTTGTTGCCCTGCACGGTGAACAGGTGCATCCCAAGCTGGTCTTCGAGCCGTTTGACCGACTGGCTGAGCGCCTGGCGGCTGACGAAGAGCCGCTTGGCGGCCTGGGCGAAGCTCCCGATGTCGAGTGTCGTCACGGCGTAGCGAAGATCCTGGATGTCCATCGCGCCCCCTTGCACCGAGCCGGAACCCTGCGTCGGGTTTTCACTGCGTTTTGCTCCCCAGACAAGCCATTCCCCCGGACGTGCTGCGCTCCTTTATCCGGGGCGTGCTTTCCAAAGATTATATAACGGTGCCGTTGCCGTTATGACGATGCCGCGCGGCGGCGCCGGGACGGCGATGGACGGCGGCTTGAGGTGGGCTCGGCCTGCGTTCGGCGTCCCGCGTCCGAAGGCGTGCCGCCGAAAGCGTCTCGGTGCAATCGCGGGTTGTCGGTGCAATCTCAGGTTGCTCCACCGCAACGAAACGCCTTCTGTCCGAGTCGTCTGACGGGTCGTACAATGGCTGCAAGCGGGGACGGGGTGCCAGGGGGCGCCTCTAGGTGGTCGCATGGGTTGCGTCCCGCGTCGGGAAGCAGCGCCACCTCGCCCGCACACGACAAGCGAAAGGGGATTTTCGCATGATGAACGAGAACGGTATCAGCCGCCGCAACTTCGTGGCCGGGGCCGCCGGCATCGCCGCCGTGGCCGCCATGGGCGCCCAGATCGCCCTGGCCGACGAGCCCTCCGACGAGGAGAACGCCGTCGCCGAGGGCGAGGCTGCCGCCCAGGCCGAGAAGACCACGACGATTCCGGTCGACGAGTCCTACGTCGTCAACCTGAGCAACGGCCTGCCCAAGTGGAGCTTCGAGGTCGCTCCCGAGCCCATCCCCGAGGACCAGATCGCCGAGACGATCGAGGACGACATCATCGTCGTGGGCGCCGGTATGGCCGGCATGTGCACCGCCGCCTCCGCTGCCGAGGCCGGCGGCTCGGTGACGCTGTTCTCCGCCTCGAGCACGCCCATTTCGCGCGGCGGCTCGAACTTCTCGGCCTACAACAAGGTCATCGAGGAGTACGGCATCGAGAAGCTCGACCCGGTGCCCTTCTTCTACCGCGAAGAGCGCGCCGCCAGCTTTACCATCGACCAGAAGATGTGGATGCGCGGCTACAACAACTCCGAAGAGGCGATGAACTGGGTCATCGACATCGCCCGTGCCGACGAGGTCCAGGTCTTCCTCGAGCGCGACAACATCATGGACGGCGGCCCCGACTACGCCATCGGCTTCGGTGCCAAGGGCGACGACTCCGGCAGCGCCTCCACCGGCCAGCAGAATGCCGTCGAGGCCGTCGAGAAGTTCGCGCTCGACCACGGCGCGACGATCATCTACGACACGGTTGCCAAGCAGCTCGTCCGCGACGAGGAGTCGGGCCGCGTGACCGCCGTCGTCGCCCAGAAGGCCGACGGCTCCTACGTCAAGTTCGTCGCCAACAAGGGCATCGTCCTGGCGACCGGCGACTTCTCGGCCAACAAGGAGATGCTCGCCAAGTACTGCCCGCAGGTCCTGCCGCTCGTGGGCATCGAGCAGGAGGCCGAGCCCGACTACAACCGCGGCTTCGCGCTGACCGGCCTGTATCCCGGCGACGGCCAGAAGATGGGCCTGTGGATCGGCGCCGCCTGGCAGCACACCTCCACCGCACCGATGATGCAGGGCTCCTGGGGCGGCTCGACCGAGCCCCTGGGCTTCCACATGGGTCTCAACGTCAACACCAAGACCGAGCGCTACCAGCGTGAGGACATCAGCTCGCCCTACAGCGCCAACTACCTGCTGAGCCAGCCCGGCCATCGCGCCTACGGCATCTGGACGGCCAACTACGCCCAGGACGTCATCGACAACGGCCACGAGTGGTACTTCTTCGGCAGCAAGTACGAGGTGCCCGCCGCCACGGCCGACGAGATGATCGCCACCTGGGACGCCGGCGCGGAGTCCGGCAGCTACTTCAAGGCCGACACGCTCGACGACCTGGCCGCCCAGCTCGGCCTCGACGCCGCCAAGCTGGCCGAGGTCGTGGCCCGCTACAACGAGCTGTGCGACCTGGGCGAGGACCTCGACTTCCACAAGGACCCGAGCTACCTCATCAAGATCGACGAGAACGGCCCGTTCTATGCCGCTCAGAACACCGCGATGATGATGACCGTCATGGGCGGCCTCAACACCAACTGCAACATGCAGGTGTGCGACGAGAACGACGAGCCGATCCCCGGCCTGTTCAACGTGGGCCACATGACCGGCAACATGTACGCCAACAACTACAACTTCGCGATTCCGGGCAACTGCTACGGCATCAACTGCATCACCTACGGCTACCTGCTCGGCCGCGACCTGGCCAACGGCGTGTTCGACGCGTAAGGCGCAGGGGAGCCCATACAGCGAGCGCCTGCAATAGGCGCGCATAGCGAGAGGTTCCGACGGGAGGGGTTCCGGCTGGTCCGGGGCTCCTCCCGTTTGTGTGCGGCGTCGGGAGGGGTGAGGCGGGACGGAGTCGGGCCGGGCCGGACCAGGCGGAGCCGACGGGCGGGGAGGAGTGGGGCCCGGGCGGGCGATGCGGGATGGGCTCCGGTCGGGCTTGCAGCTGAGACTGGCGTTCGTCTGAAAAAGTACGCGTTGCGAACGATTGGGATGGCGGATCGGCGGGGCATGGTGCCCTGTGGTTTAGGGAGGATTTACGTAACAGAAAATCAACGTTCCGCTTTACCGACTGTTTGCATTTTGGGTCTTCAACCGACGCCGCAAAACCGTTCGCAACTTCGATTTTTTCAGCCGACGGGCGACTTCCTGTGCAGCCGACGCACCGCTCGGCTCCCGGCTTCCTCGCTCCTACACGTGCGCCTGCAGCACGTCGTCCACGATGAAGCGCACCAGCTCGTCGACGCCCATGTCGCGCGGGTCCTGCAGCCAAGCCACCACGACGGCCACCACGCCGGCGAGGTAGAACGCGCTGATGAGCTCGCGTTCGTGCGCATCGAGCTCGCGCCGCGTCACCAGAAGCCTTCCCAGCAGCGGCTCGAGCCTCTGGGAGAAGCGGCGGGTGAACGTGGGGTCGCCGTTGTCGCCGAGCAAGACCGAGAACGGCCCGGTGAAGCGGCTCGCCAGCGAGAGGAACGACCCCATGCGCTCGTAGATGTCCTCCCGGCTGAGCAAGGGGGTCACGATGGCGTCGACGCCGGCGAGCAGCTCGTCCTCGACGGTGGCGAGCACGTCGTAGATGTCGCGGAAGTACAGGTAGAACGTCGCGCGGTTGTAGCCGGCGCGGTCGGTTATCTCGCGGATCGAGATCCGTTCGATGGGCTTGGCGGCATAGAGCTCCAGGAAGGCCTGCTTGATGTTCTCGCGGGTCTGGTCGCTTGCCTCGCTGCGTTTGCCCGGGGTCATGGTGCCCTCCCATCTGCGCGCCGCGCCGTCGGGAATGCGAGGCCTGCCCTGCGTGCCACGCGTCCGCCCTGCGCCTCGTACCCGTGCGCGTACGACAATCGCGCCCTGTTTGTCGAACGTCCGTTGCATCCCCAGTGTACTCCTCTATACTCAAATTAGACAACACGTTGTCGAGTGAATGAGGAACGCCATGGCAAGGGACAGGATTGACGGCGCCGGTTACGGGGACAGGCCCGCCGGCAAGCACTTTGCACCGAACCCTGCGACCCCGCGGCGCGAGGCGCCGCGGACCGAGGCCGCCGAACCGGACGGGCGCTTTGCGCCGGCTCCCGACGGGCACGCCGCTTGGCGCGGCTCCGCGGGCGCGGGAAGCCCTGCGGGCGTGGATGGTCCCGCAAGTGTGGGTGGTCCCGCAAGCGCGGGCGACACCCTTTCGTTCATCGCGGTCGACGCCGCCGCGCCGGCTTCGCCGAGCCGATCGAGGCGCGGCGATGCGGAGCGCCTCCACCCGTCTCACGCTCGTCAGGCCGGCACCTCCGCCGACGGTCCGGCCGCAGCCGCCGACGCCCGCCCTGCGGGCTCGCCTCCGTCGCGCCCCTCGGCCGACGCCTACATCGCGTTCGACGGCGTGGTGCGCACGTTCGGTTCCGACGGCGCCCGGATCAACGCGCTCGACGGGGCCACGTTCGAGGTGCGCCGCGGCGAGCTCGCCATCATCCTGGGGGCGTCGGGCGCCGGCAAGACGACGGCTCTCAACATCCTGGGCGGCATGGACCGCGCCACCGCGGGCCGCGTCGTGATCGACGGCGGCGACATCACCAACGCCTCTGACGCCGACCTCGTCGAGTACCGCCGCTCGAGCGTGGGCTTCGTGTTCCAGTTCTACAACCTCGTGCCCAACCTCACGGCGCTCGAGAACGTCGAGATGGCCACGCAGGTGTGCAAGGACGCCTTCGACCCGGCCGAGACGCTTGCCAAGGTGGGCCTGTCCGAGCGCATGGGCAACTTCCCGGCGCAGCTTTCGGGCGGCGAGCAGCAGCGCGTCTCCATCGCGCGCGCCGTGGCCAAAAACCCCAAGCTCCTGCTGTGCGACGAGCCCACGGGCGCACTCGACTACAAGACGGGCAAGCAGATCCTCAAGCTTCTGCAGGACCTGTGCCACGACGAGGGCATCACCGTGGTCATCGTGACGCACAACTCGGCGCTCGCCCCCATGGCCGACCGGCTCATCCGCTTTGCGAGCGGCAAGGTGGTCGAGATGACGGTCAACCCCGAGCCGGTCCCGGTCGAAGAGATCGAGTGGTAGGTAGGTCGGTTGCGTATGAAAGCCTTCAACAAGGACGTCGTCCGCACGATAGGGTCGAGCAAGAAGCGCTTCTTCTCGATCATGGCCATCTGCGCCCTGGGCGTCACGATGTTCGTGGGTCTCGCCGTGGCCTGCATCGACCTGCGCAAGTCGGCCGACGCGTTCTTCGACGACCAGGCGCTGTTCGACCTGAGCGTCATGTCGACCCTCGGCATGACCGACGACGACGTGGCGGCACTCGCGGCCCTCGACGGCGTCGCGGTCGCCGAAGGGTCCTACGAGGCCTCCGCCCACACCGACGTGGGCGGCCACCTCGAGCAGGCCGACGTCAAGGCGCTCTCCGACGCGGGCATCAACGAGCCCTACGTGCTCGAGGGGAGGCTGCCGCAGGACGCGGCCGAGGTTGCGGTGACCCAGGCCTACCTCAACGACAGCGGCAAGCAGGTCGGCGACACGCTCACCTTCACGCTCGACGACGAGGGGTCGGACGGCGCCTCCGAGGACGACGCCTCCTCCGGCGATGCCGACGCTTCGGCCGACGCTTCGGGCGAGCCGATCTTCGATGACGGCGCGACCTACACGATCGTGGGCGCGGTGGTCGACCCCACGAACGTCGTGTCGCCCGAGGGCGCCACGTCGCTGCGCAACTCCACGACGTCGGACTACGTGTTCTATCTGACGCGCGACGCGGCTCAAGGCGACGTCTACACCGCCGTGTACCTGCGGGTATCCGACGCCGAAGAACTTGCATGCTACTCTGACGTCTACAGCGACCGCGTCGAGGAGGTGCAGGACGGGGTCCTCGCCATCCAGGCCGAGCGGGAGGCCGCCCGTGCCGACGAACTGCGCGCCGACGCCCTGGCCGAGATCGACGACGCCCAGGCGACCCTCGACGCCGAGATGGCCGACGCCCAGGCCCAGATCGACGCCGGCTGGCAGCAGGTCAACGACAGCCGCGCCGCGCTCGACGCGCAGGCGGCCAACTACGCCTATCTGCCCGCCGACGCCCAGGCCCAGATCGACGCCGGCTACGCGCAGATCTCCCAGAGCGAGGCCGACCTGCAGGCAAGCCAGGCCGAGCTCGACGCGCAGCGCGCCGACGCCCAGGCCGACATCGACGAGGCGCGCGCCGACGCCCAGGCCCTGGAAGCCTCCTGGTACATCCAGGACCGCATGAGCCTCGTGGGCTATTCGAGCGTCGACAGCGACGCGACCTCCATCGAGACCATCGCGGCGGTGCTGCCGGTCATCTTCCTCGTCGTCGCCGTGCTCGTGAGCCTCACCACCGCCATGCGCATGGTCGAGGAGCAGCGCGGGCTCATCGGCATCTACAAGGCGCTCGGCTACTCCAACGCGCGCATCATGGGCAAGTACGCAGTCTACGTGTTCGCCGCCTCCTTCATCGGCAGCGTGCTCGGCGACGTCGTCGGCTTCTTCGCGCTGCCCGAGTTCCTCTTCGGCATCTTCCGCACCATGTACCTGTTGCCGACCTACGACTTTGCGTTCGACGTGATGTATGCCGTGGG
The DNA here is from genome assembly GCA_048173955.1 of Coriobacteriales bacterium. Lineage (GTDB taxonomy): Bacteria > Actinomycetota > Coriobacteriia > Coriobacteriales > UMGS124 > CAZUFB01. Next base: position 18,698 of record DBEYOB010000100.1, on the reverse strand, counting down.
AGGCGTGGCGCTGTTTGTGGTGGCCATCACGGGCGCCACGATGTTTGCCTGCCGGCGCGACCTGCGCCAAACCCCGGCCGAGCTCATGCGCCCCAAGGCCCCCAAGGCCGGCAAGCGCATCCTGCTCGAGCGCATCGGCCCGCTGTGGCGCCGCATGTCGTTCCTCAACAAGGTGACGGCGCGCAACCTGTTCCGCTACAAGGCGCGCTTCTTCATGACGGTCTTCGGCATCCTGGGCTGCACGATGCTGCTCGTGTGCGGCTTTGCCATCAAGAACACCGTGGACTCGCTGCCCGCCCGGCAGTACGACGGCGTGTACGGCTACGACCTCATGGCGGTGACCCTGGCTGACGACCTCGCGGCGGCCCGCACCGACCTCGAGGCGCGCGACGGGGTGGACGGCCTCATGGAGCTCTCCGTCGACAACGCGACGCTCATCAACGGGTCCGACCGCTCCTCGATGCAGCTCTACGTGGTGCCCGACGGCTTCTCGCTCGCGGGGTATGTGCAGCTCGAGGATGCCGACGGCGCGACGATCGAGCTTCCCGAGAGCGGCATCGTCGCGACCGACAACGCGGCCAAGATCCTGGGCTTCGCGGTGGGCGACGAGGTCGAGCTGCGCACGAGCGCGCTCGACGAGGAGGTGCTGACGGTCGAGGCGGTCACGGTCAACTACCTGGGCAACGCCGTGTACATGACGCAGGAGGCCTACGAGAAGGCCTTCGGTGCCGCCTATGAGCCCAACGCGCTGCTCGTGCAGCTTTCCGGCGACGCCGCGGCGCAGGTCTCCTTCGCCGACGAGCTCGGGGCCGACGACACGTACCTCTCCATCACCTCGATCGAGAAGATGCGCGGGGACTTCTCGTCGGCGTTCGCCCTTATCAACGGCATCGTGTACCTGGTGATCGCGCTGGCGGCCGGCCTTGCGTTCGTCGTGCTGTTCACGCTTTCGACCACCAACATCTCGGAGCGCGAGCGCGAACTCGCCACCCTCAAGGTCCTCGGCTTCCGCCGCGGCGAGGTGCGGCGTTACGTCAACAAGGAGACGATGGTGCTCACCCTGCTCGGCGTGGCGTTCGGCCTGCCGGCCGGCTGGCTGCTCAGCTACAGCTTCAGGTTCCTGCTCAGCCTGCCCGCCATCAGCTTCGCGACCTACGTGAACCCCTGGACCTACCTCATCGCCACGGGGATCACGCTGGTGTTCGCGTTCCTGGTGAGCCTGGTGACCAACCGCATGCTCGACCGCATCGACATGGTCGAGGCGCTCAAGAGCCCGGAGTAGGCGAGGAGCGGGGTTGCCTGTCGGCATGCTGCGGGGTGCCGGTCTGGCGGGCGGTTCACGCCTGGCGGATCGGCGCCCCGCGCTACCCCAGCTCCACCACGCGCGTCGCGATGCGCGCGGTGAGGGCGGGGGAGTGCGACACGAACACCATCCCTGCGCCGCGGCGCTCGACCTCGGCGAGCAGGACATGCCAGATGTGCGCCTGCGTCACGGCGTCGAGCATCGTCGAGATCTCGTCGGCGACCAGGTAGCGCGGCCGCGTTGACAGGGCGCGCGCGATGCAGAAGCGCTGCAGCTCGCCGCCCGAGAGCTCGTGGGGGTAGCGCGCGAGCCACGCGTCGCGGATGCCGAGGTCGTGCAGCAGCCGGGCGTGGTCGGGTTCGAGCGCGGGGTCGTCGAGCGAGCGCATGCCGGCGCGCCCCACGCCTGCCTCGGCAAGAGAGGCGGCCATGCGCATGCGCGGGTCGATGGCCACCTCGGGGTGCTGCCACACCATCTGCACGGGGCACACGCCGCGGGCGGGGAGCGGCCTGCCGTCGACGAGGACCTCGCCGGCGGTGGGTTTCAGGTAGCCGGCGAGCATCTGGCAGAGCGTGGTCTTGCCGAACCCCGAGGGCGCCTGGAGCGCCACGCGCTCGCCCGGCGCCACGCTTAGGTCGAACCCCTCGTAGATGGGGCGCTGCCCCTTGTAGGCGAACGAGATGCCGCGCGCCTCTAGCATGGTGAGCCTCCTCGTCGGTCGTTGCCCCCGTCGGCTTCGTCGCCCGGGGCCGCAAAGTCGTGCTCGGGCAGGGCGTGCCACAGGGCGCGGCTGAAGGGGTGGCGCAGCGTCTCGGGCGAGGCGAAGCTCTCGACCGGGGTCTCCTCGACCACCGTGCCGTCGCGGAACACCGCCACGCGGTCGGCCACGCGCAGGGCGAGCTCGATGTCGTGCGTGATGAGCATGACGCCACCCCCGTTGTCGGCGAAGGCGCGGAAGTCGGCGAGCGCGGCCAGGGCGCGGTCGAGGTCAAGCCCGGGCGTGGGCTCGTCGGCAACGATGACGCGCGGCTCGTCCATGAGAGCGCAGCACAAAAGGACGCGGCGCGCCATGCCGCCCGACAGCTCGAAGGGGTAGAGGTCGGCCACGCCCTCGTCGAGCCCGTAGCGCGCGAAGAGCTCCCGGCGGCGCCGCTCGCGCCGCTTGCGGTCGGCGCGGTTGCGCGGCCTGCCCTCCACCTGGCGGCCCACCTTCATGAGAGGGTCGAGGTTGTTCACGCTCTGGGGCACGAGGCTGATGCCGTGGCCGCACAGCTGGGCGAGGCGGGCGGCGTCGCACGGCTCGCCGTCGAACCAGATGCGCCCCGTCACCGTGGCGTTGGGCTCGAAGAGCCCCAGGATCGCGTCGGCGAGCAGGCTCTTGCCCGAGCCCGAGGCGCCCACCACGGCCACGATCTCGCCGGCGTGCACGCTGATGCTCAGATCGCGGATGGTCTCGACGTCGCGCTGGCACGCCTTGAAGAACGGCTCGTCGGCGTCGTACATCCGAAACGACACGCTGAGCGACTCCACCTGCAGCAGGTGTGCGCCGTGCTCGTGGTGCGAGCGTGCGCTGTGGGTGTGGTGATGGTGCTCTTCTCCGTCGCTGTGGGCTTGGTGCAGGCCCACCGTGTAGTCGGCGTAGGCGGAGCTGTGGGAGCGCGCGGGGGAGCCGTCTGGGCTTTGGACGCCCCAGTCCACGGTGACGACACCGCCGCGGCCGGGCGTGCGCATGGCATCGTCGCCGAGGTCGGCCGCCCGCTTGTCGGTCTGCTGGTCCACGGGTTCCTCCTACTCCTGCGAGCTGTGCGGGTCCACGAGCTTGCGCAGGTTCGAGCCGACTGCGTCGAACAGCAGCACGGTTGCGATGAGCGCGAAGCCGGGGAACACGGCGAGCCACCACATGCCGGCCGAGAGGTACGTCATCGACTCGCTCAGGATGATGCCGATGGCCGGCTCCTCGGGCGAGAGGCCGAAGCCCAGAAACGTCACGGCCGCCTCGTGCAGGATGGCGTGGGGGAAGAGCAGGATGAGGCCGACGATGAACTGCGGCAGCACGTAGGGGAGCATGTGACGCACGGCCACCGCAACGCGTCCGGCGCCGAGCCGGCGTGCGCAGGCCACGTAGGTGGACTGGCGGCACTGCATGATCTCGGCGCGGATCACGCGCGCGAGGCTCGGCCAGTGGGTCACCGCCACGCCGATGGCCACGCCCCAGAAGCCGCGGCCCAGTGCGTAGGAGATGAGGATGAGCAGGACGATGTGGGGCACGCCCATCATGAGGTCGATGAGCCAGGTCACCGCGGCGTCAACCTTCTTGCCGCCCAGGGCCGCCGCCGCGCCGAGCACGAGGGCGATGACGGAGGACACCCCGGCGGCGAGCAGGCCGATGAGCACGCTCGTTGCCAGGCCCGAGAGCGTGCGCAGGAACATGTCGCGCCCCATCTGGTCGGTGCCGAAGGGGTGCTCGAGGCTCGGCGGCTCGTTTTTGACCGAGAAGTCGGTGAGCGTGGCCCGCTCGGACACCGAGAGCCCCGCGACCACGATGGCGACGAGGGCGAGCGCGGCGAGGACGCAGGCTGCGAGGGCGAGCCTGCGGTTGGCCACGCGCGCCCTGCGCGGCGCATGGAGCACGGGGAGCGCGGCGGGGCCGGCGGAAGGCGCGGCGCCGGGACGCGCCGCGGCGGCATCTGCTGCGTTAGGCACGGGTTCCTCCCTTGCGGATGCGCGGGTCCACGATCCCGTAGAGGACGTTTGCCGCGAAGTTGCCGGCGAACACGACGGCCGCGGAGAACACGGCGATGCCGGCGAGCAGCGCGGCGTCGCCGCCCAGGCCGGCCGTGACCGCCGCCTGGCCGAGGCCGGGGTAGGAGAACACCTGCTCCACCAGGACCGAGCCGCCGAATATTTCCGAAATGGAGGCGAACTGCAGCGTGATGGCGGGCAGCGCCAGGTTGCGCAGGCCGTGGCGGCGCATGGCCTGCCACGGGGTGAGCCCGCGCGAGTACGCGAAGCGCATGTAGTCGCTCTCGAGCACGTCGATGGTCTTCTCGCGCGTGTGCAGGGCCACGTTGGCCACGCCGAGCACCGAGAGCGTGAGCGCCGGCAGCACCATGTGGTGCACGGCGTCGGCCAGGGTCACGTCGGCCGCCGAGACCCCGATGGGCACCGAGAAGCCGAGGGGGAACCAGCCGAGCCACACGCTGAACACGATGAGGGCCACCAGGGCCAGCCAGAACGTGGGCGTCGAGGCGAGCAGGAAGCAGTAGCCCTTCACGAGCCGGTCGACGAGCCGCCCGCGGTTCATGCCGGCGGCGACGCCCAGGGCGATGCCGATGACACCGCTCAGCACCCAGGCGCACGCCATGAGGGCGAGCGAGCTCGCCGCGCGCGTGGCGACGACGTCGAGCACCGGCGCGTTGAAGCGCAGCGAGGTGCCCAGGTCGCCGTGCAGGGCGTCGGCGAGCCAGCCGGTGTAGCGCTCCCAGAGCGGCACGCCCACGCCCCAGTACTCGGCGAGCTGGGCGCGCTTCTCGTCGCTCATGTTGATGTAGGCCGCCTGGCCCACGTTGGCCTGCACGGGGTCGATGGGCGAGAGGCTGATGAGCGCAAAGGCCACGAAGCTGACGGCGAGCAGCAGGAGCGCCACCTTCAGCAGGTTCTTGAGGACGAGCTTGGCCATGGTCTACCGGCTTTCCTGTTGCGGGCTGGCCCCTCTACGCCCAGCTCCACTGGTCCACGTTGTTCACGAGCGACCAGCCATGGCCATGGGGGTGCGGCTTCTGCTCGGCGATCTGCAGGCCCTCGCGCACGTAGTAGAGGTGGTCGATGTTGGTGAACCACACCCACGTCGCCGCACCCTGCGGGGCCACGCCGTCGGTGCCGTCCCACTGCGCGAGCTTCCAGTGCTCGTAGGAGTCCTCCACGTTGGGCTGGGCGAGCGCCTCGTCGAGGTGGGCGTCCACGGCCTCGCTCTCGTAGCTCGCGTAGTTGCCCCAGCCGGTGGAGTAGTTGAGCTGGTACATCTCGATGGGGGCGTTGGAGCCCCAGCCCCACTCAACCGGCGTCGAGAACTCGTGGGAGTAGATCTCGTCCCAGCTTGCGCCCTTGGGGTTGACCTCGATGCCGATTGCGCGCATCTGGTTGGAGAACTCCGCGGCGATGGCCTGGCGCGCCGAGTCGCCTGCGACGTAGTACAGGTCGAACGCGCAGCGCAGCCCGTCCTTGGCGCGGATGCCGTCGCCCGAGTCGGTCCAGCCGGCCTCTTCGAGGAGCTGGCGGGCGTAGTCGGCGTCGGTCTCGCAGCGCATGTCCTCCGAGGCCCAGGGCAGGCCGTCGCCCACGCTGAAGGCGGGGGTGCCGTAGCCGTTCAGGACGTTGGCGATGAGCAGGTCGCGGTCCACTCCGTAGTTGACGGCGCGGCGCACCGCGACGTCGCACGTCACGTCGTTGCCCTGCTCGTAGGTCACGCCGTCGACATCCTTCTGGCCGCCTGCGGGCACGCAGGGCAGCGACACGCCGCGCGAGTCGACCGAGGTGCAGGCGAACAGGGAGTAGCCCGCCGGCACCACGTCGCTGAACGTGGCCGAGGTGTAGGCCACGTCCACCTGGCCGGCCTGCGCCGCGGCGATCGAGGCGTCCTCCTCCATGAACACGACCACCACGCGCTGCATCTTGGGCGCCTCGCCGTAGTAGTCGGGGTTGGCCACCAGGATCGCCTGCTGGCCCTGGTCCCACTGCTCGAGCATGTAACGGCCGCTGCCGATGGGGTGCGCGCCGTAGTCGTCGCCGTAGGCGTGCTCGGGCACGATGCCGAGCACCGCGAGCGTGTAGAGCAGGGCGTTGAACGGCTTCTCCATGGTGAGGACCACCGTGGTGTCATCGGTCGCCACGGCCTCCTTGACCATGGAGAGGTCGGCCTCGGAGGCGGTGCTGTTGATGACGCCGTTGATGGTGAAGGCCACGTCGCGCGCCGTGAGCGGCTCGCCGTCGGTGAACGTGACGTCGTCGCGGATCGTGAACGTCCACGTGAGCCCGTCCTCGGAGCACTCGTAGGACGTGGCGAGGTCGTTCTTGAACGAGAGCTCGGTGTCGGTCACGATGAGCGTGGACTGGATGAGCGGTTCGTGCACGTGCTCGCCGCAGCCCCACGACCTGAGCGGGTCGAAGCCGGCGGCCGGTTCGGAGGAGGTCGTCATGGTGACGATGACCTGCGAGGGAGCCTCGTCGGCGTGCGCCGCGCGCGGGGCGAACGGGGAGGCTGCGAGCCCGGCGCCCGCAAGGCCGATGCCGGCGAGCCCGGCGCCCGCGAGTTTGACGAAGGAGCGCCTGGTGGTTCCCGGCGCGGCTGTCCGACGGACGTCGGCGCTGCGTCCTGTTGCGGTGGTTGCGGTGCTCATGGGGCCTCCTGCCAGACGGGCGGCGCCGTGCGGCGTCGCGCGGTGTTACGAAATACGAATTCGTAATAGTCACGATGTCAGTATACGCCTGCGTGCCGATGGGTGATACGGAAACGAAAAAGATAACACCATATCCAAAACCCTCCGCCGCCCGGGACCGAAGCACCGCCGCCCGGGGTCAAAACGCTGCTGACCGCGTCGTCGGGTTCTGCCGCCCCCCTGCCTTTAGAGCAGGGTGAACGTGTTGAGATGATACTCGATGAGTCCCTCGCGCCGCATCTTCGACAGCTCCTCGCACAGGGTGCTCCGGTCAATCGACAGATAGTCGGCGAGCTGCTGGCGGTTCATGTTGACGGTGAACGTGCGCGCCCTGTGGTACTCGGCGTGGTTCGAGAGGAACAGCGAGATGCGGTCGCGCACGCTGTGCTGGGCGAGCAGGTTGATGCGGCGCAGCGACTTGCTCAGGTTGTCGGCGGTCAGGGTGGCGAGGTTGTAGCAGAACAGGCGCGCCATCGTCTCGAGCCCGGGGGGCAGGCTGCTGTCGGCGAGCAGGCTGTGGGCGCGCGCACGGCTGAACATCAGGACGGTGCACGGCGTCTGCGTCACCAGGTTGTAGGGCGCCTGCTGCTCGTCGTCGTTGAAGAGAGAGATGTCGCCCATCAGGAAGCCGTTCGACCTCAGGTTGATGAGGGAGCGGTGCCCCCAGGCGTCGTACAGCTCGAGGCTGACCGTGCCGGCGCAGATGTAGAGCGCCTCGGTCACGGTCTGCCGGAACCGGTAGAGCGCGACGTCCTTCTCGACCTGCTCGACGCGTGCGGCGAGGTAGTCGCACAGGGGGCCGACGTCTTGCGGGTCGATGCCGGCGAACAGGGGGCAGTCGCCAAACGGGGGGCAGTCCTCGGCGCAGGGTCGCTCGGCGGCGCGGCGTCTCCGCCCCGATGCGGCCCCGCCGTGCCCGGCCGCGGGGTTCTTGTCGGTGTCCTCGGTCATGGACGACGTCCTCTCTGCAGGCCGGCGCACCCGCGGCCGGCCGTCTCGTGCCGTGCCGCCTGCCGTCGGCGGCGGTGGGGGCGGTTCCTATGCGGAAGATTGTACGCGATTGCGCGAAAAAAGTTCTCTAAAGAACGGATACGGCGACGGCAATCGACTATGCTTTCCCATGAACCGACGCGGCGTCTCTTGGGAGGGAAGCCGTCATATCCACGGCGGATCAGCGCCCCGGCCGGCTGCGAGTAGCGCCGGTCGGGACGCATCGGTTTAGTGCACGAACGCCAGCAGGCGCCGGTTCGCGGTGGCGTGCGAGCGCGCGGGGTCGAGCCGATAGCCCGCCATGTCGAACGACGCCAGGTCTTCGGGGTCCTCGACGCCCTGCTCCGCCATCCAGCGCACCATGGTCCCGCGGGCGATTTTCGAGGCGGTCGCGCGCTGCACAAAGGCCCCGTCGGCGCGCGGTTCAAGGAAGATGCAGGTCGTGACCGGTGTGTCGATACCAAGGTGGGGGACGATCGCGTCGGCGTACTCGACCGAGGCGAGGTTGACGACGTGCGCGCTTTGCCCGCCGCCGTGCTCTATCTCGCGCGCGAGCGCGTCGCCCCAGAACTCGTACAGGTTGCGGGCAGGCCTCTCGACCAGGCTCCCGTCGGGCAGCACGCGGCGGGGCATGGCGAGGCGGGCCTGCATTTCGAGCCGATAGGGGGCGACCCCGTCGAAGGGGCGCAGCGCGCCGAACAGCCCGCTTGCGATCACAAGGTGCCGGTCGAGCCATCCGAGGGCGTTTTCGCTCATGACCTGCGGTGCCATGCTCTGGTATTGGATGCCCACGTACGAGAGCGCGGCAGGCGAGCGGAGAAACCCGCGTTCGCCCAGGCGCCCGGCGTCGAGGGCGCGAAGGTCGGCGAAGGCGGAGCGCGCGAGCGGCTCGGAGCACTTCCACAACGCCCGCAGCTCCTCGAAGGCCATGGACTGCAGGCGATCGACGAGGCTGCCCGCCGCGTACGCGAATCGCGGGGCGCGGAGCGCCTCGAAGACGTCGTCGGCCTGAGCCATGCGCTTGGCCGGGGAGATGATGACCTGCAGGCAGGTGGGATTGCCCATCGTGCGCTCCCCGCAATCAGCGGGCGCTTGCCGCGTCGGCCTCGCAGCGCGCCATCCACGCGTCCACCAGCGACAGGTAGCGCGGGTTGTCGTCGACGAAGCACATGTGGCGGCAGCCTTCGAACAGCTCCCAGCGCGCGCGGGGGATGCCGTCGAACATCGTCTTCGCGACGAGCGGGGTGCACAGGTCGTCGGTGCCGCTCACGACGAGGGCGGGTACCTCGATTTCCGCGAGCCTGCCGGTGTAGTCCCAGTCGCGCAACGTGCCGGCGGGGGTGAACTCGTTGGGCCCCCATGCCACGAGATAGCTCTCGCGCCCGGACACCTTGGGGCGCGTCAGGCACGCGGGGGCGTCGGGGCCGGGGGTGCCGGCGCAATGCTCCTCCATGTAGCGCGCCTCGGCAGCCTGGTAGGCGGGGTCGCCATAGTCGCCCGACGCTTCGGCGCGCGCGATGGCGGCCTGGTCCTCGGCGGACATGTGGCGTATGAGGCGGTGTTGCTCGCGGCCCCAGAGCTGCGAGGACGGCAGCGTGCTGCTCAGAATCGCCGAGACCACGCCGGCGGGCCGCCGGTCGCACAGGTACTGGATGGCGAGCATGCCGCCCCATGACTGGCCGAGCAGGTGCACCCGCTCAAGTCCCAGAAAGCCCCGCAGGCTCTCGAGCTCGGCGACCCAGGTCTCGGAACGCCACAGGTCGGGGCGGCCCTCCACGAACGACTCGCCGCAGCCGAGCTGGTCGTACATCACCAGGGCGCGCCCGGTATGGGCCAGCGGGTCGAGCGTCTCGAAGTAGTTGTGCGTCGAGCCGGGGCCGCCGTGGAGCAGGACGAGCGGCGCGAGCCCGTCGGCGAGGGAGCGGTCGATGTCGCCGACCACGCGGAAAAAGGTGCGGAACTCCGATCCGCCCACGTCGAACGGTGCGTAGCCTTCGGTCACGAGAGCGTTCACAGAAGCCTCCTATCGGCCGGCGGCGCCAGGTCGGCGTCGGGGATCGCGCGCGTTCCCCTCCGATTGTACGGTCGCGCGGCGGCGTCGGTCCCGGCGAGACGTTCAGGTTATTAAAAACGCTTAATGGTCGTTCCCCTGGGCATGCCGCATACGTATGATGGGGTATACCCCGATGGGTGGACATCGTTTTCGGTCGGCGGTTGTCGAAAGGACCGTGATATGCACGATACGCGCGTTGGCGGGCGGTGCCTGGGAAGGCGGGACGCCATCCGGATGGGCTTGGGCGCGGCGCTTCTCATGTGCTGCCCCTTTGGCCGTGCCGTCCTCCCGGCGGCTCTAGCGCAGGCCGACGAGGCGGTCACGTTCTCGTCGGTGTCCGAACGCGACATCCAGACGCCGGTGCGCGTCGAGGAGGGTGTCGGCGGCATGCGGGTGGTCACCCCCTACTATGCGGTGTTCCTCGAGGACGGCATGTTTCCCGATGGGTTTGCCTACGAGTATCTCGACACCCTCGATGGGGCCTACGGCGTGCTCAACGTGTACGCCGCCGTGCTGCTCGACGACCCGACGGCCGTCACGGCGTCCTCGTCGGCGGGGTATCCCGCATACCGCATCTACTGCACGCCCGAGGGGTCCTCGGCGACGCCGTTCGGTGGCACCTATGCGACGGCCCAGGTGCAGGGGCGCTCGGACGACGGGTCATACCGCCTCGTGTCGGTGGCCGTGCCCTACGGGCCGGGGTTCGACGGCAGCGCTCAGGACGCCGCGGGCGCCGAGCGGTCCGCGGATACGGCCCAGCAGCAGGCGACCTCCATGCGCAACCGCGTGTCGCCCGACGACCCGACGTCGATGGTGGCGCGCGACGACGGCGGCATCGACGTGGTGGCCCCGTGGTACACGGTGGGCATTCCGGCGGGCATGTTCCCCGACGGCTGGTACTACACCTACAGCGACCAGGTCAACGACTGGTCGAGCGACGGGTCGGGCGCCTATTTCGGGCGCGTGCTCGACGTGTTCCCGGTCGGCCAGGAGTCGCCTGCGTTCTCGGTGTGCTGCGTGAAGGACTTCAGCGTGCAGGGCGAGGTCGTCGAGGTCACCGTCGGCGTGTTCGAGGGGGATTGGGCCGGATGGCGCATCGACGTCTACAGGTATGCCGACCTTGCCTCCAGCTCCGTCGAGCAGGAGCTCGAGCTGCTCAAACCTTATGCGGCGCTCGTGAGTGTCACCGACACGCCCAACGCCGACCCGCCGCTGCTCGACTAGCCGGCGTGCGGTCTGCCGCCGGTGCGCGGGACCCGGTTCGAGGAACCCAGAGAGGAGCGGTTCGATGACGATAGACCGCGACCGGGTCGTTCGGGCGTTCGCCGATTACGTCGGCGCCTACGACCCCGACAACCCCAAGATCAGCCTCAAGATCGACCACACCTACCGCGTCGCCTCGCTCTGCGACCGCATCGCGCGCAGCGCCGGGTTCTCTGCCGCCGAGGTCGACGTGGCGTGGCTGTGCGGGATGCTGCACGACGTCGGCCGCTTCGAGCAGGTGCGCCGCTACGGCACGTTCAACGACGGGCAGTCGGTCAGCCACGCCCGGATGGGCGTGCACGTCCTGTTCGAGGAGGGGCGCATCCGCGACTACGTCGACGAGGGCGACGGCCTCGACGACGCGGTCCGCACCGCGGTGGCGACGCACAGCGACTACCGCCTGCCCGCCGGTCTGGATGCGCGGGCCCGCGCCCTGTGCGACGTGCTGCGCGACGCCGACAAGGTCGACATCCTCAAAGCGTTCTGCGAGAGCGACGTCGTCTCGGTGCTCAACCTGCCGCTCGAGGAGGTGCGGGCGAGCGAGCTGTCGTCCGCCGTGCTCGACGCGTTCTACGGCCACCGGACGGTGGTGCGAGACGAGCGGCGCTTCCCCGCCGACTACGTGGTCGGCTATGCGTGCTTCGTCTACGAGCTGGTCTATCCCGAAAGCCTGCGCGCCGCCCGCGAGCAGGGCTTCGTGTTCAAGCTGTTCGACATGGAGTTCGACCGGCCCGAGACCCGGGAGAGGTTTGCCGAGATGGGCGCCCATCTGCGCGCCTGGGTCGACTCTGCGGCCGGTGCCGAGGCTGCGGCAGGCAGCGGGGAGGGGGTGGTGTCCCGTGGCTGAGAACGAGACGGCGGAGGGGCGGGAGCGCATCCTGGTGGTCGACGACGAGCGCGAGATCGCCGACCTCGTGGCGACCTATCTCGAGACTGCGGGCTACGATGCCGTCGCGTGCTACGACGGGTCCGAGGCATGGGGGCTCATCCAGAACGAGGAGTTCGACCTCGCCATCATCGACGTGATGCTGCCGGGGATCTCCGGCTTCGAGCTGTGCGAGCGGGCGCGACGCGACCACCTCTACCCCATCATCCTGCTCACCGCCAAGACCGACGAGTCGGACCGAGTGCGCGGCCTCACCGCCGGCGCCGACGACTATGTGACCAAGCCGTTTTTGCCGCTCGAGCTCGTCGCCCGCGTCAAGGCGCAGCTGCGCCGCAGCAAGCAGTACAACCGCTCCGCCGACCCGGCGGACGACAGCATCGCCGTCGGCGGGCTGGTGCTCAACCCGCGCACCCGCGAGTGCACGATGAACGAGCGCCCGCTGGCCCTCACGCCGACGGAGTTCGAGATCCTGAAGATACTCTGCACGCACCGGGGCGAGGCGGTGACCGCCCAGGAGCTGTACCGCCAGGTATGGGGGGACAGCTGCTACAGCAAGAGCAGCGGGTCGGTGGCCGTGCACGTGCGCCATCTGCGCGAGAAGCTGGGGGATTCCTTTGAAAAGCCAACCTACATCAAGACCGTCTGGGGATGCGGCTACAAGATTGATTAGCTTCACGAGCGAGTTCGCCCCCGTCGCCGACCCGGCCGAGCCGCGGCAGGCGTTCGGCGGCGGCGTGCGGGCCGGCGTCCTTGCGGTCACGATCGCCCTGCTCGTCGGCGTGCTGCTGAGCCTCGGGGCATACGCGTTCGTGCGGTTCGGCATGGACGACGCGTTCGTAGACTGGTTCCGCGGGTCGTGCATGCGGCAGGAGTTCGTGAACGTCAACGGGGCCGGTCTCATGTACGGTTACCGGGTGGTCGACTGGGACGCCGTGCGGCCCCTGGTCGCGGGGGCGGCCTGCGGCATGGTCGCGCTGTGCTGCGGGGTGACCTTGCTTGCGTGCGCGGTCGCCTACCGCGTCGCGGTGCGGCGGACCGTCGTGCGCACCGAGGCCGTCATGGACGACCTGATGGCCCGTCACGACGTGCGCGTCGAGCGCTACCCGCGCATGTTCGCGACGATCGTCGCACGCATGAGCGAGCTCAAGGCGACCGTGCGCCGGCGCGAGCAGGTGATCCAGGACGAGACGGACCGCAAGAACGACCTGGTCACCTACCTGGCCCACGACCTCAAGACGCCGCTCGCGTCGGTCGTGGGGTATCTGAGCCTGCTGTGCGAGACGCCCGACATGCCCCTCGAGCAGCGTGCGAAATGCCTCGACATCACGCTGGCCAAGGCGCGCCAGCTCGAGGGCCTGCTCGAGGAGTTCTTCGACATCGCCCGCTACAGCCTGCAGGAGATCGAACTCGACAAGACCGAGGTCGACCTCGACCTCATGCTGGTCCAGCTGACCGACGAGTTCCAGCCGCTGTTCGCCGAGCACGGCAACACGGTCGCGCTCTCGTGCGAGGAGGGTCTGAGGGTGTACGCTGACGCGGAACGCCTGGCGCGCGTGTTCAACAACATCCTCAAGAACGCCGTCGCCTACAGCCATCCGGGAACGCCCGTCGACATCGGGGTCATCCTCAACCCGACGACGGTGTGCGTCCAGTTCACGAGCCGCGGCGACACCATACCCCGCCAGAAGCTCGACCTGGTGTTCGAGAAGTTCTACCGCCTCGACGAGGCGCGCAGCCATCGGACCGGTGGAGCGGGCCTGGGGCTTGCCATCGCCAAGGAGATCGTCGACCTGCATGGCGGCGCCATCACGGCGAAGAGCGAGGACGGCGAGACGACGTTCACGGTGGTGCTGCCGCGGTAGGGGCGCGGTTAATCTGGTAGCGAGGCAGAAACTCGTGTGCATTGCGTGAGCACGGGCAACGTGGGCTGCGCGAAGCGGCGGCGCCCCGTCGACGCGGGTATACGCATGCATAAGCGATTCAAACATCGCCCAACCTACCACCTGGTACCGAACGAGCAGGGGGCGGACCGTCGGAGAACCGGTCCGCCCCCTGTTTGTGTCCTCCAACCCGTTCCGCCCTCATTCAAAAACTTACGCGAAAGCCGGGCACGGAATCTCGTGAAGAAGTGCGCCGGTCTTTCGCGTAAGTCTGAAAAGTTCCGGGGCGCCGGGCTTGAGGCATCCCGCTTGCCGGGCTTGGCGCCGGCCGGCCGGGGTGCTACTCGGCAGCCTGCGCGAGGGCGTTGGTCAGGGCCTCGACCACGCCGTTGGTGGTGAGGGTGGCGCCGGAGACGCCGTCGATGTCGACGCCCTGGGCCTCTTCGATCTGGGCGGCGTAGGTGCCGTCCTCGATGGGCTCGGCGCCGATGCCGCGCGTCTCGCCTTCGTGGGTCAGGTCGGTGACCGCGATCTTGCCGTCGGTGATCTGGACGGTGATGTCGATCTTGCCGCCGCGTCCCTGGCCGGTGCCGCTGTAGGTGCCGTCGGCGAACGTCGCGCCCGTCAGGTCGACGGCCTCCTCCTCGGGCTCCTCCTCGACGACGTTGATCACGACGTCGTCGGAGGTGAACGGGTCGGCGGCGACCTCCGCGTTCACGCCCTCCTGCTCGGCGGCGAGCTTGCGGCCCGCGATGCGGCCGAAGGCGAGGGCGAAGCTCACGTAGCAGCCGCAACCGGGGTAGTTGCCGGGAACGCCGAAGATGTTGGTGCCGGTGTCGTTGCCCGAGCAGTACAGGTGCGGGATGACGTTGCCCTCGACGTCGAGCACCTGGGCGTCGGCGTTGATGCGCACGCCGCCGTGGCATTCGGCCATGTTGTGCTCGGGGACGTTCATGGTGCCGGTCTCGTCCATGTCGAGCCAAGAGTTGTAGACGTCGTTGTACTTGGGGGCGAACTGGTAGACCTGCGCGACCTCGATGGGGTAGTAGTTGCACATGTTGTACAGGTCGGCCCCGATCTTCATGGCGGCCTTGATGCCGTCGCCCGTGCAGTCGTGGCACATGTAGGTGGTGTAGCCCAGGGCATCCTGGCAGAAGCGCATCTTCATGTCGTCGCTCGCGCAGAAGCCGCCGGTCGCGAGCATCACGCCCTTGCTCGCCTTGATAGCGACGTCGCCGTCGGCGGTCGTGGCGATCACGCCGAGCACCGCCCCGTCGTCCCCCACGACGAAGTCCTTGAGGGCCGTTTCGAACTGCACGGAAATGGTTCCCTCGGCGACCTTGGCGTTGATGCACTCGTGGAGCGGGTCGAACAGCTCGGGGCCGGAGTTGGGCGCCCCGTCATAGGAGTGGGCCCAGTGCGAGCGGGGCACGGCCTCCTCGCGGGTGATGCCGAACTTCTCGTACTCGCAGCCCACGGCGTTGAGGCAGCCGGAGGTCACGCCGTTGCCGTCGTCGCCGGTGGCCTCGTTGCCCTGGGCGTTCTCGTTCTCGGTCGCCCACTCGACCTCGAACAGCTCGTGGCCGCAGTACTCGGTGCACAGGTCCATGATCCAGTCGACGTCTTCGCCCGACATGTCGGCGTAGGCGCGGATGATCTCCTCGGGGCACAGGTTGTAGTGCTGGTTCACGCAGGTGTTGACCCAGTTGAACAGGCCGTCGGCCGTGTCCTCGACGCCGAGCTCCTGCTGCACGCGCGTGCCTGCCCCCATGATGGCGCCGCCGCAGCGGGCCATGGAGCCGCCGGGCAGGGAAGCCTTCTCGATGATGAGGACCTGGGCGCCGTTGTCGGCCGCCTCGATGGCGCAGGAGGCGCCGGCGGCACCGTAGCCGCACACGAGCACCTCGCACTCCTGGTCCCAGGCAATCTCGGAAGGCGCGGCCTCGGTCGCCTCGGAGGCGAGCGCCGAACCCGCCGCCCCGGCGACCGCGAGGGCCGCGCCGGCGGAGGCGATGAAACCGCGGCGAGAGATCTTGGTGTCCTGCATGGATGCTCCTCCTTTGGATGGGATGCCGAGATGCCCCCTGGCATGGCTCTCCCGTTGGATGGTCGGCGCGGGTGCCGCGCGGATGCGGTCGCCCCCATGCGCCGCCAAGCATTGTAGGATGGCCTTCTCTCTGCTGTTTCGGCAGTTTCGGAGGGGTTGCGTGCAAAGATGTCGGCACGCCGTGCACCGTGGTACCATGGCGTTGCAGGTTCCGCAACGCTGCTGTGCGGAATCGTCAAGGGGGTTGTGCCGGGGGGCAGGGGGGCACGCATGGGGCTTGAAGGCATGGAAGTCTTCAGGGAGTTCATCGTCTTTGCACGGCATCTCAACGTCACCAAGGCTGCCGACGAGCTGCATATTTCCCCGTCGACGCTTAGCCGCCACATCGGTGCGCTCGAGCGTGACATCGGCATGCCCGTCATCGAGCACAACGGCAGCGTGCTCTCGTTGACGCCGGTGGGCAAGCTCGTCCTCAAAACGGCGTCCACGCTGGTCGGCGAGTATACGTCGCTGCTCGAGCAGGTGGCGCGCTACAAGCGCGATGCGAGCTATGTGGTGCGGATGTCGTATGCGCTCGACGACCGCACGATCATCGATGCGGTGTCGCTCGTCAAGATGAGGCTCAAGAAGACGTACGGCGGCTTCAACATCCAACCCGTCCGCATGCGGGGCAGGGGAGCCTACCAGGCGCTGCTCAACGGCGACGTCGACGTGGTCGTCGCCTACAACCTCGACCCCGAAAAGATCGACGACCCCCGCGTGGTCGCCGTCCCGCTCATGGAGGACGGCATCGTCCTCGCCCTGCCGCGCGGCGCGTTTCCCGACCAGCGCGAGGTGTCGCTCGAGCAGGTGTGCCGGCGCTACATACCGCGCCCTTCTGCTTCGGTCGACGACTACTTCGACCGCGTGCTCGGTCTGTTCGACGGATGCAGCCAGCTGCCGTCGGTCCGCATCATCGACGCCTCGACCATGGACGAGTTCTTCATGCACGCGCTCGACGCCGACGAGATGTGGCTCTTTTCGCGCCGGCAGTTCTACAACTACGCCAGCAACATCCCGCGCAGCTACCGTGAGACGTGCGAGATTCACGAGCTCGAGGGCTGCAACACGTCGTACTGGCGTTACGCGCTGTTCCTTTCCGACAACCCCAACCGCCTTGTGCCGCTGTTCGTGCGCGAGCTCGCCAAGACCGACCCGGCGGTGTAGCCGACAGGCGTTTGCCCGGCGGGGCCGCAGCGGGTTTGCAGAGACATTCTGACATGGTGGCAGGCTTGCCGCCCGCCCCCTCTCTGCCTCTCTATACTATGTCACCCCAACTTTTTCGTCCATCAACAGACCGTCCCTCAGGCGTCCGGCCTCTTGCCGTCCGGCCCTTGGGAGAGAGGAGACCCCTGCATGTCGCTTGGCGTTTCACGAAAAGACCTGGTCATGGTGGCGGTGATGCTTTCGGGCGCACTGCTCGCCGTGCTCAACCTCACGCTGCTCTCGCCGGCCCTGCCCACGATCATGGCGGACCTGGGCATCGAGCGCACCACCGCGCAGTGGCTCACGAGCGGCTACTCGCTCGTCGAGGCGTGCGTCATCCCGCTGTCGGCCTACCTCATGGGGCGCTTCCCCATGCGCAAGCTGTTCATCGCGGGCATGTGCATCTTCGGGGCGGGCAGCCTGCTCGCCACGTTTGCCCCGGCGTTCCCGTTCCTGCTGGCGGGGCGCATGCTTCAGGCCACGTGCACGGGCATGGTCATGCCCATGGTGTCCACGGTGATCCTGCTCGTGTTCCCGCGTGAGAAGCGCGGCACCGCCATGGGCATGATCGGCCTCATCATCGGCTTTGCCCCGGCCATCGGCCCGTCGCTGTCGGGCCTGCTCGTCGACCACCTGGGCTGGCGTGCGCTCTTCGGCGTCGTCGCGGCGCTCACGGTGGTGGTGATCGCGCTTGCCTTCGCGTTCCTCAAGAACTTCGGCGAGTTCAGGCGCACCTCGTTCGACGTGCTTTCGGTGGCGCTGTCGACCTGTGGCCTTCTGTGCCTGCTCTATGGCCTGTCGACTGTCTCCTCGGCTTCGAACCTGGCGCTTTCGGCCGTGCTCATCGTGGTCGGCGCGGTAGTCGTGGCGCTCTATGCGCGCCGCCAGACGCGCCTCGACGAGCCGATGCTGCATATCGACATCCTCAAGACGCGCCGCTACGCCACCGCCGTGGTGACCATCATGCTCCTTCAGGCGGCGCTCATGGGCCTCGAGGTGCTCATGCCGCTTTATATCCAGGATGTGCGCGGCTACTCCGCCACCGTCTCAGGCGTCGCGATGCTGCCCGGCGCGCTCATCGGCGCCGTTGCGGGCGTGTTCGCCGGTCGGCTGTTCGACCGCTACGGCGTGCGCAAGGTCGCCATCCCCGGCGCCTGCGTCATGATTGCGGGGGCCTTCGTGCTCACGTGCCTGGGCATGGAGTCGCACATCGTGATGGTGACCGCCGCCTACACCACCATGGCCCTCGGTCTGCAGTTCATCACCACGCCGCTCAACACGTGGGGCGTCAACTCGCTCGACAACGCGATGGTGCAGCATGCCCAGCCGCTTTCCAACACGCTCAACCAGGTGGCGGGTTCGTTCGGCACGGCGCTGCTCGTGTCGATCTCGTCCATCGCCACCCAGATGACGGCCGACCAGGGCGAGCTCGCCTCGTCGTTCAACGGCGACCACGCGGCGTTCACGGCTACGTTCTGCCTGCTTGCGGTGGCCGTGGCGGTCATCGTGGCGCTGGCGCGCGACAAGGCCTCCGACAGGGCCGCCGCCCCTGCCGCTCCTGCGGAGACGGCTGCCGTTGCCGACCAGGCCGCCGGG
>DBEYOB010000099.1:0-4302 GCA_048173955.1 Coriobacteriales bacterium | reverse complement strand
GCGGAGGGCATCGGCGCCGCCGCGTCTGCCGCCGACGGCGCGGCGTCCATCGCCACGGCCGCATCCGACTCCGGCGACCTCGGCGACGAGGCGTCCAGGGCCGCGTCCTCCGCGTCGGACATGGCGGAGGCCGTCGGGGACGCCGCGTCTGCCGCATCCGGGGCGTCCTCCCTCGGGGACGTGGCCGACGACGCCTCCGACCTGGCGGGCAAGGCGTCGGGGGCGTCAGGCCCGGCCTCGGAGCTCGCCGGGGCCGTGGGGGACGTTGGCGAGGCCGCGTCCGGCGCCGCCGCCGTCTCCGACGTCGCGCAGGGAATCGGAGACGCCGGCGACAGGGCGTCGGGGGCGTCCGGCCCCATTGCCGCGACCGCCGGGGCCGTGGGGGACCTCGGGGACGCCACGGCGAAGGTCGACGGGTCCAAGATCAAAGAGGCCGCAGGCTCGGTCGAGGACCTCGGCGAGGCCGCAGGCAAGATCGACGAGAAGAAGCTCGGCGTGCTCGACCGCATCAAGGCCTTCGTCGCCTCCCCGACCGGGCTCGCGGTTGGCGCCGTGGGCGGCGCCGCGGTGACCGCCTTCGGCATCGCCGCCGCCGAGATGGCCGACCTGCTCGACGCGAGCGAGGAGGTCACCGGCGCGTACGAGCTGCAGGAGCAGGCCGTGCGCGACGCCGAGGCGGCCTACGACGACATCGTGGAGACTCAAGGTGAGAACTCCTACGAGGCCTTCGTCGCCCAGCAGGCCGTCGAGCGCGAGCGCCAGACGCTCGAGGAGACGACCAGGACGTTCGGGGAGTTCTCCGACGCCGCAAGCGCCGCCGCGGAGTCGAACCGCGAGATGCGCGACTCGGCGCAGGACACCTACGACTTCATCGCCGACCAGCGCGAGATGGCGGGGAACATCGCCGACCGCATCTTCGAGCTGGCGGACGCAGGCGACGCCGCGAGCGTCGCGGAGATCACCGTCGCGGTCTCGGCGCTCAACGAGATGTACTCAGACCTCGGGCTCACCTTCGACGAGACCACCGGGAAGTTCAACCTAAGCCGCGAGGCAATGGACGCGGTTTTCGACGAGGGATCCAGGGCGGAGGCCCTCGCAGCGGCGACGCAGAGCTATGCCGAGGCGTCGTCGAGGCTCGCCGACGAGCAAGAGCGCGTTGCCGAGGCCCAGACCAACTACGACGAGGCGCTCTCCTCCTACTACGAGGCGATGGACGCCCTCGACGAGTGGAACGAGAAGGGATTCCAGTCCGAGAAGGGCTGGAACGACAACGGGGCTCTCGACACGCGGGTGGCGGCCGCCAGGGCCGAACTCGATGCCGCGTCGGAGGCCCTCCAGGAGGCGAACGAATCCCTCGAGTCGGTCGAGCAGACCCAGGCCGCCGCGATCGAGACCATGGAGACGTACGGCGAGACCGCCGAGTCTGCCGGCGACGCGGCCGCCGAGGCGGGGTCGGAAGCGGCGGACGGCTCCGAGCAGGCCGCGCAGGCGGCCGCCGAGGCCCAGGCGGCGGCGGAGCAGGCGGCAGCCGAGTGGGAGGCCTACGTCGACAGCGTCCGCGAGGTCGTCGACGAGTCGTCCGCGCTGGCCGAGGCCCTTCAGGCGCGCGGCATGGACGCCGACGCGCTGGCCGAGCACCTCGACGCGGCCGGGACGTCGCTCGAGGAGTTCTCCGCGCGCATGAGCGCGGCTGACGCGGCCGTGTCCGACTCGTCGCTCTTCGAGCCGGCCGAGGGCGTCTACACCTACGACCTGCTGTCGAACATGCAGTCAAACGCCCAGGCGGTGCAGGACTACCACGCCAACCTGGCGACGCTCTACGGCCAGGTGCAGAGCGCCGGGGACCTGGCGTACGTCCAGCATCTGGAAAGCCAGGGCATGGCCGGCGCGGCGACGGTGGCGAACATCGCCGTCGACCCGATAGTGTCGCTGCAGGAGCTCTCCGCGGCGTGGGACGGACTGGGCGACTCGGCGACCAACGGGGCCCTCGACGTCGAGGCCGCCGCCGAGTCGGCCCGTGCGCGCGTGACCGGGTCCGCCGACGCGACGGCGGCTGAGCTGGCGTCCACCAACGACGCCGTCGTGGCCGACGCCGCGGCGACCGGAACCGAGGCCACCTCTGCCGAGGCGTCCGCGATGGACGCCGGGTCGGGGCAGGTGGCGGGCGCGGCGCAGGGCGTCACCGCGCTCATCGACGACGAGATGCAGCGCCGCATCGACTACGCGAGCGCGACGGGCATAGCCCAGACCGCCGCCGAGGCTAGCGGCATATCGTCCACCTCCTACACCGTGGAGGCGGCGTCCGAGCAGGTCGCCGAGGCGACCACGGCGATGGGGATGTACCGCTCCGCGGCCTACTCGTGGGGCAGCGAGCAGGTGGGCAGCTACGCGGCCGGCATGCTCTCGCGGGTCGGCGACGTCTCGTCGGCGGCCTCCACCGTGGCGGCGGCCGCCTCCGCGACCACCCACCACTCAACGCCCGACGTCGGCCCCCTGCGCCACGACGACGAGTGGGGCGCCGAGCAGGTGGACAACTACGCGGCCTCGATGCTCGGGCGCATCCCGCGCCTGCGCGACGCGTCGGCGAGGATGGCCGAGGCGGCCGCATGGTCGGGGGAGGCCCTCGGCCGGGCCGCGTACGGGCGCCAGGACCGAGGCGCTCCCGGCGGCGGGATAACCAAGCAGGACGTGTACGACGCCATGG
This sequence comes from Coriobacteriales bacterium, assembly GCA_048173955.1. Taxonomy (GTDB): domain Bacteria; phylum Actinomycetota; class Coriobacteriia; order Coriobacteriales; family UMGS124; genus CAZUFB01. The sequence continues at coordinate 1,598 of DBEYOB010000099.1, read as the reverse complement.
TGGCCGCGCTCGGCTCGGCCGGGCGGTCCGGGAGCATCGAGGCGGCCGTCTACGTGGACGGGCGCAGGCTGGCGCGGTCGCTCGCCCGCCCGATGGCGGTCGAGATGGGCGCGCTCGCGGCGAGGGAGGCGAGGTAGGTGTACAAACCGGACCAGCATCTCGTCGTGGGCGGCGTCGACCTCTTCGACGAGTGGGGCCTCGCCCTGCTCGACGGATGGGAGCTTCCCTATCCCAGGCCCAAGGTCTACGAGATCGACATTCCGGGCGGCGACGGCTCGATCGACGTCACCGAGGCCGTCTTCGGCGACGTCGCGTACCAGAGCCGCGAGTGCTCCTTCGAGCTGATCTACGTGGGCGGCGGGGACTTCCGCGAGGTGCGCGACGCCGTGGCGAGCGCCATCGACGGCCGGCGCCTCGACTTCTCCGCCTCATGGGAGCCCGGGTGCACCTTCACGGGGCGCTGGGCGGTCGACGCGTGGTACCCCGAGGTCCACTCGGGGCGCATGAAGCTCACCTGCACCGCCGACCCCTACAAGCTGCGCGAGCACCGCGTCGTCCGCATGGCGGGAGGGGCGGGCGGCACCTACGTGCTGGAGTGCGGCCGCAAGCGCCAGTGCCCCGCGGTCGAGTGCGCCAGCGAGTGCGAGGTGCGCGTCGGGGGCGGCCCCGCCGTGCGCCTGCAGCCCGGCTCCTGGACGGACACGCGCCTGTGGCTGGTCCAGGGGGACAACGAGGTCTTCGTCAACACGACGCTGACGGGCGGCGACGTGCCGCTGTCGGCCTACGCCGGCAGGACCATCCGCTCGCTTTCGGGCAGGACGCTCGTCTCGCTGTCGTGGTCCGAGAGGCCAGACGACTCCGAGGGGCTCGCCGTCTACTTCGCCTACGACATCCTCGACCTATAGGGGGCCAGATGGAATACACCGACAACTTCAATTTACAGATGCCCGACTCGGGCGCGACGCCGGTCGACTTCCTGAACAGCCACAACGCGAACATGGAGATCTTGGACGCGCTGCCGCTGCCGGTCGAGTCGGGCAGCAACTCGCAGCTCGGATACCAGAAGTACTCCGACGGCACGATGCACGTCTTCGGCATGGTCGACTACGGGACGCAGTACCCGTGCGTGAACCAGATCGCGACGGCGTCGGGCTTCGCGAGCGCGGAGCTGACGCTCAACTTCCCGGCGGGATTCCTGAACGGCTCGTACGCCCTCCTGGTCTACGTCAGCGCCGACAAGAACCCCGACATGACCTTCGCGACCAAGTCGCAGGGGTCCTCGTCCATAACCGGCAACTTCGTCTGCCCGCTCAACGACGGGGCGGCCCCCAACTCGAAGAAGCTCAACGTCGACGCCTGGGGCCGCTGGAAGTAGGTGCGCATGTACACGGCAGAGTATGCAGGGCGGCCCCTCTACGACCCGCGCAGCGACTTCCTTCAGGCGCTCGACCAGTCGTGTGTTAGCGCTAATGTAAAACCCGCCGATTCCGCAAACGCATACCCGCCAGTTGCGCCAACGCAGATGTGCCAATCCCGCCAACGTTCTTCCGCCGGTTTCGCCAACGGCGCCGCTAGTCTCTTGGGCGTCGTACCGGACG
>DBEYOB010000098.1:0-7411 GCA_048173955.1 Coriobacteriales bacterium | reverse complement strand
GCGCGGGGAGGGCTCCGGCGCGCACGCCGCAGCCGTCGTGAAGGGGGGTTGTCTCGATGCGTAGCCACTTCCGCCGCGAGATCCAGTTCGTCAAGCACCGCAACGTCCTGTTTGCCATCTCGGCGGCCATGGTGGTCGCCGCCATCGTCGGCCTGCTCGTCAGGGGCCTCAACTTCGGCATCGACTTTTTGGGCGGCACCCAGGTTTCGTTCAACGACACCGGTGCGGTGACCATATCCGAGATGCGCGACGCCTTCTCGGCGTCGGGCGTCGCAGACGCGACGGTCCAGACCACGATGACCAACGACGTCGCCGGCTTCATGGTGCGCACTGGCGAGACCGACCCGGTCCAGGCCAACGCGACCGCCGACGAGGTCGCCTCCGCGCTCGGTCTGGCCGACAACACCTACAGCGTCAAGACCATCGGCCCGAACTGGGGCGGCGACGTGACCCGCTCCATGGTCGTCGCCTTCGCGGTCGTCATCGTGCTCATCGTGCTGTTCGTCTCGATCCGCTACGAGCTCAAGATGGCGCTGATGGGCATCCTGTCGCTGGTCCAGGTCCTCGTCATCGTCGCCGGCGTCTACGCCTGGACGCAGTACGAGGTGACCCCCAACGTCGTCGCGGCGCTGCTCACCATCATGGGCTACTGCCTCTACGACACGGTCGTCGTGTTCAACCGCGTCAACGAGAACATCCGGACGCTGAAGGACGGCGTGCACCGCACCGCCCTCCAGATCACCAACTGGTCCGAGAACCAGGTCATCGTGCGCTCGATCAACACGGCGCTCACGAGCGTGGTCCCCGTGCTCGCCATGTACATCTTCGGCGGCGAGACGCTGCGGAGCTTCGCCTTCGCCATGGTGGTCGGCCTGGTCCTGGGGGCGTACTCCTCGATCGCCATCGCCGCACCCGCCTACGCCCTGTGGAAGGGCAGGGAGCCCGAATGGCGGGCCGCGGAGGAGAAGTACGGCGAGCGGGCCGCGGCGAAGGCCCTCTCCTCGGCCACGTCCTCCGACCCGTCGGGTGCCGCTGCCTCGCCGAGCGCGGCGCCTCAGAAGCGCAAGGCGAAGAAGAACAAGGTGGTGTAGGTGGCCTCCCTTGCACGCAGCAAGCGTTGGGAAATCGTGCCGTACGACCCCCAGGTGTCCCAGGCGATCGAGGATGCCTGCGGGGTCACCCCCCTCGTGGCCCGCATCATGGCGGGCCGCGGCATTTCCACCGTCAAGCAGGCGCGCGAGTTTCTGACCCCCTCGCTCGAGCGCGACTGGGGCGACCCGCTCGAGATTCCCGGTCTGCCCGAGGTCGCCGACCGCGTCGAGCGTGCCCTGCGGTCCGGGGAGCAGATCGCCGTCTTCGGCGACTTCGACGTCGACGGCATCAGCGCGACCTGTCTGCTCTCCCTGGCCCTCCGCGAGCTCGGCGGCAAGGTCGTCCCGTTCATCCCGCGCCGGTTCGACGAGGGATACGGCCTTTCTGCCGCCGCCATCGAGCGCATGCTCGAGATCGTGGACCCTGACCTCATCGTGACGGTCGACACGGGGATCGCGGCCGCGCGCGAGGTCGCGGAGATCGTCGAGGCGGGGATCGACGTCGCCGTGACCGACCACCACGAGCCCGGCGATCTCGTGCCCGAGGGCGTCGCGGTGTGCGACCCCAAGCTCGACCCGGACTCCCCCTCGCGCGAGCTTGCGGGGGTCGGCGTCGCGCTCAAGCTCGTCTGCGTCCTCGGGGGGCGCTTCGGGCAGCCCGACCTGTGGCGCCGCTACACCGACATCGCGACCCTGGGAACCGTGAGCGACATGATGGTGCTGACGGGGGAGAACCGCTCCCTTGTCGCCGACGGCATCGCGCTCATGCGCTCCTCCCAGCGCCTGGGCCTCGCCGCCCTCGCCGTGCAGGCGCGCCGCTCCCTCTCCGACATGACCGCCGACGACCTCGCCTTCTCGCTCATCCCGCGCCTGAACGCCGCCGGCCGCATGGACGACCCCGCGCTCGCCCTCGACCTGCTCATGGCGGGCGAGCCCGTCCAGGCGGAGCGCCTCGCCGCCCGCCTCGAGGCGATCAACCAGGAGCGCCGCTCGATCGAGGGCCAGCTCACCGAAGAAGCCCTCGCGATGGTCGAGGCGACCTACGAGGGCGGCAGGGCGGTCGTCGTGGGCGGGGAGGGGTGGCACGAGGGGGTCAAGGGCATCGTCGCGAGCCGGCTCGTCGCCCGCTACCACGTCCCGGTCCTCATCTTCACCATCAGCGACGGCATCGCGCGCGGGTCGGGCCGCTCGGTCGGCTCGGTCAACCTGTTCTCCGCGGTCGAGCGCTGCGCCGACCTGCTGGTGCGTTTCGGCGGGCACGCGGGCGCGGTCGGCGTGACCCTCGAGGCGGGCAACCTCGACGCGTTCCGTGACCGCCTCGAGGAGGTCCTCGGCGAGCTTCCGGCGGACGACTTCGAGGACAGGCGCCCCGTCGCGGCGCAGGTCGGACTCTCGGAGATGACGGTCGAGGCCATCGCGTCGCTTTCGGTCCTGCAGCCCTTCGGCCAGGGCAACGAGGTGCCCCTGCTCGCGTCGACGGGCGTCACCATGAGCCAGCGCCGCCGCCGCGGGGAGGACGGCCGGCATTTCTCGTTCGTGGCGAGCGACGCGTCGGGCAGCGTGCCGTGCATCATGTTCAACGCGGCCGACGTCGAGGCCCTCGCCGAGTGCGACGGCGCCGTCGACCTCGTCTTCGAGCCGAAGGTCGAGGTCTGGCAGGGCCGCGTAACCCGCAAGCTGCACGTCAAGGATGTCCTGCGCCGCGACGACCCGTCCGCTTGCCCCGTCTCGCCGGCCACGGCGAGCCTCGTGGACGACCTGTTCGAGCGCTCCGAGGAGTTCCTCAACGAGAGCGAGCTCGCCGGCCTGGCCAACGCACGCCGGTTCCACACCAAGGTCGTCGGCGTGACCTTCGACGACCGCCAGCAGGTCGCGCACGGCCTCGCCCCCGGCGACGCGCTGCAGATCGTGCGCGAGCCGGACAACCCCCACGACCCGCTTGCCATCGCCGTCAAGGCCCCCGACGGCCGCCAGGTCGGCTACCTCAAGCGCCTGGTCTCCGCCGCCATCGCGCCCCAGATGGACCGCGGCGCCCGCTACTGCGCCACCGTGCAGAACGTGACGGGCGGGTCCGCCCCCGACAAGTCGATGGGAGTCAACATCCTCGTCAGCCAGCAGTCGGTCGCCGAGTCGCCCGACGAGATCTCGGTCGTCCGCGAGCGCGCCGCGGAGCGCGCCCGCCTGGGCGCCCTCGACACCGCCCGGCTCACCGAGGAGCTGCGCAGCCTGCTCATCGGGGACAACGAGCTGCTCCCCGCGCAGGCGCGCGCGCTCGCGAATCTCGATGCGGGCGTCAACGCACTCTGCGTCATGGCGACGGGCCGCGGCAAGTCGCTCATCTTCCACGTGCACGCCGCGCGCTGCGCGCTCATGCGCAACCGTGCGAGCGTCTTCGTCTACCCGCTGCGCGCGCTCGTCTCCGACCAGGCGTTCCACCTGGGCCAGGTCTTCGACCGCCTCGGCATGACGACCCGCGTGCTGACGGGCGAGACGGCGCTGGGGGAGCGCGACGCCATCTTCGACGGGCTCGCCCAGGGCGGCATCGACATTGTGCTCACCACCCCCGAGTTCCTCGCGATCCATGCGGGCGAGTTCGCCCGCTCGGGCCGCATCGGCTTCGTCGTGGTCGACGAGGCGCACCACGCCGGCCGCGCGCAGGGCGGCGCCCGCCCCTCGTACCTCGAGATGCCCCGCGTTCTGGCGGCGCTGGGGAATCCGACGGTCCTCGCCGTGACGGCGACGGCGAGCACGCCCGTCGCGGCCGAGATCCGCAGGCTGCTCTCCATCCCCGACGAGGGGGTCGTCCTCGACCCCTCCCAGCGCGCCAACCTGCACGTCGTCGACGAGCGCGGCGGCGTCGGGCGCGACGAGCGCCTCGTCAGCATGCTCGCCTCGGGCGAGAAGACCCTCGTCTACGTCAACTCGCGTGAGCAGACGGTCGCGCTCGCGCGCATGCTGCGCCGCCGGGTGTGGGAGCGCGGCCAGCGCATCGCGTTCTACAACGGCGGCCTCGCGCGCTCCGACCGCGCCGCGGTCGAGGAGGCGTTCCGCACGGGCGAGCTGAGCATGGTCGTCTCCACGAGCGCCTTCGGCGAGGGGGTCAACCTGCCCGACGTCCGCCACGTCGTGCTCTATCACCTGCCCTTCGACGAGGTCGAGTTCAACCAGATGAGCGGCCGCGCGGGGCGCGACGGTGGCGACGCCCAGATCCACCTCGCCTACGGGAGCCAGGACGCGCGTATCAACGAGCGCATCCTCGCCTGCGACGCCCCCTCCCGCGACGACCTCGTGACGCTCTACCGCGTCCTGGTGCAGCGCGACAGGTCGGCGCGCAGGGCCGGCGACGCCGGCTTCTCGGCCACCAACGCCGAGCTGGCTGGCGACTGCCTCACCGTCGCGGCCAACTGCACCCTCAACGACAAGGGGGTCTCGTGCGGCATCGCGATCTTCCGCGAGCTGGGGTTCGCGACGACGACCGGCTACGGGGCCGCGCGCCGCATCGCGATGGAGGCGTCCCCCGAGCATATGGAACTCGCGCGCTCCATACGCTATCTTGAAGGCCTGCACGCGCTCGACGAGTTCGCCCGCTACCGGGCATGGGCGCTGGAGTCGCCCGCCTCCGACATCCTCGACCGCGTGAGCCGCCCCATCGTCCCCGGGCAACCATAAGGAGGAAGCCATGGCCGAAGAACCCACCCTCGAAGCTCAGGACGCCCCGCGGCGCGAGGAGCCTCCCCTGGAGACCCCGCTCGACGAGGGACAGGACAACTTCCCCCAGCTCGTCGAGGCCGCCCGGTCCTACCTCGCCTCCGAGGACATCGAGCGCATCGAGCGCGCCTACCGCTACGCGCTGTCGCACCACCGGGGGCAGAAGCGCAAGAGCGGCGAGCCCTACATCAACCACCCGGTCGAGGTCGCCATCATCCTGGCTCAGAACCTGCACTCCGACGCCGACACGCTGTGCGCCGGCCTTCTGCACGACACCGTCGAGGACACCGACGCGACCCTCGACGACCTCGAGCGGCTGTTCGGCAGCCAGGTCGCCGAGCTCGTGGACGGCGTGACGAAGCTCACCAACATCGCGGTCGACTCGCTCTCGGAGCAGCAGGCGCTCAATTTGCGCAAGATGTTCCTCGCGATGGCCAAGGACATCCGGGTCGTCATCATCAAGCTCGCCGACCGACTCCACAACATGCGCACCCTCATGGCCATCCCGGAGGACCGGCGCATCTTCAAGGCCCACGAGACGATGGAGATCTACGCGCCGCTGGCGAACCGCCTGGGCATCAGCTCCATCAAATGGGAGCTCGAGGACCTCTCGTTCTTCTACCTCGAGCCCGCGAAGTACCGCCAAATCGCCCGGATGGTCGCCGAGTCGCGCGAGGAGCGGGAGCGCTACCTCGACCAGGTCATCGGGATCCTGCGCACCGAACTCGACCGGGCCAACATCAAGGGCTATCGCATCGCCGGCCGCCCGAAGCACCTCTACTCCATCTACATGAAGATGAAGAACAAGGGCAAGGACTTCAGCGACATCTACGACCTCATCGCGCTGCGCGTCATCACCGAGAACTACCGCGACTGCTACGGCGTGCTCGGCGCGGTGCACGCGCTGTGGACGCCGATGCCGGGCCGCTTCAAGGACTACATCGCGACGCCCAAGTTCAACATGTACCAGTCGCTGCACACCACGGTCATCGGCCCGGCGGGCCGGCCGCTCGAGATTCAGATCCGCACCGAGGAGATGCACCGCCAGGCCGAGTACGGCATCGCTGCCCACTGGCTCTACAAGCAGGCGGGCAACTCCGAGGGCAACAAGGAGAGCGAGGCCCAGCGCCTCGACAACCAGCTCGCCTGGCTCGGCCGCACGCTTGACTGGACGCAGCAGGACGACCTGTCCGACCCGCAGGAGTTCCTCGACGCGCTCAAGATCGACCTGTTCGACAGCGAGGTGTTCGTCTTCACCCCCAAGGGCGAGGTGCAGATCCTGCGCGCCGGCTCGACGCCGCTCGACTTCGCCTACGCCGTCCACACCGAGGTCGGCAACCACTGCGTGGGCGCGAAGGTGAACGGCACGGTCGTCCCGCTCTCCTACGAGCTCCAGATGGGCGACCGGGTCGAGATCCTGACGCAGAACAACGCCCACCCGCGCCGCGACTGGCTCTCGCTCGTGAAGACCCCGAGCGCCCGCGCGAAGATCCGCAGCTACTTCAGCAAGATGACGAAGGCGGACGACTCGGCGCGCGGCCGCGACTTGCTTGCGCGCGAGATGCGCAAGGTCGGCCTGGGCATCTCGACCCCGCGCACGGTGCGCGCCCTCTCCAAGGTCGCGCCCGACCTGGGCTTCGCGACCCCCGAGGACCTGTTCGTGGCGGTCGCCAACGGCAAGTCGTCGGCGCGCATGGTGGCCGCGAAGGTCAAGACGATCCTCGACGGGGCCTCGGACTCGCAGGCCGAGGCGGAGAAGCGCGCCCTCGCGAGCCTAACCACCGCCAAGGCCGCGACCCCGCCCCGCCTCTCGCGCGCGGCGCAGAACTCCGTCGACCGCAAGAAGCGCTCCTCGGGCAAGACGGGCGTCGTCGTTGAGGGGGCGGACGACGACATGCTCGTGCGCCTCGCGCACTGCTGCAACCCCGTGGTCGGCGACGACATCGTCGGCTTCATCACCCGCGGGCGCGGCGTGAGCGTCCACCGCGCCGACTGCCCCAACGTCGCCGAGCTGCGCAAGAGCGAAGGCCGCATGATCGGCGTAAGCTGGGACACCGGGCAGTCGTCGCTCTTCCAGGTCGAGATCGTCGTCGAGGCGGTCGACCGCACCGGCCTGCTCGTCGACGTCTCCGGCGTCATCAGCAACTCGGGATGCAACATCGTCTCGTCGGGCACGCGCATCGACCGCACCGGCATCGCGACCCTGCGCTTCCTCGTCGAGCTCGGCGAGGTCGGCCGGCTCGACGCGCTGCTCCAGCTCATCGCCCATGTCGACGGCGTCCTCGACGCGCGGCGCGCCCTGCCCAACGAGGGCTCGTCCAAGCGCCGTCGCGGATAGGGGGCGGGCCATGGGCATCGCGGTGCGCGGCGTGCCGGCGGCCGGCGTCGAGGTCCTCGCCGTCGGCCCGCTGCAGACGAACTGCTACGTCGTCGACGACGGCGCGGGCGCCTGCGCGGTGGTCGACCCGGGCGGGGACGCGGCGGCGATTGCCGCCGCCCTCGGCGGCCGGCCCGTCTCCCTGGTGCTCGTCACCCACGCCCACTTCGACCACGTGGGCGCGCTCGACGACCTCGCCGCCCGCTCGCGCGGCGGCTGGGTCGCGGGGGAGGCC
>DBEYOB010000097.1:0-60397 GCA_048173955.1 Coriobacteriales bacterium | reverse complement strand
CGACGACCGCGGGTACGGCGAGCGCGGCGGAGACCGCTACGGCAACCGCGGGGGCGGCTATCGCGGCGGCGACCGCGAGCGCACGTACGGCCGCGACCGCGGCGAGCGCGGGGGCTACCGCGCTGACCGCCGAGACGACCGCGGGTACGGCAGCGACCGCGGCTACCGCGGCGACGACCGCTCCGAGCGCCGCGACGGCCACCGCAGCTACGGCGACGACCGCGGCTATCGCAGCGGCAAGCCCCAGGGCGGCTATCCCAAGGCCAAGGGCGGCATGTCGCCGAAGGAGTACGGCATGTCGCGCCACCGCAAGCCGGGCGACCGCGGCGGCGAGTAAGGCGAACGGCTGACGCAAGCGCCAAAAAACGGCATCCGATAAGGGCTCCGGGCTTCGGCCCGGGGCCCTTTTTCTTGCGCGCCGTCCGCAAGACGACCTGCGCTGCCCCCTCCGCCTCCCACGCTCACGACCGTCGGCACCTGCCCGTCCGCCTTGCTGACTTTACGTCAATCCGTCCGGCACCACGGTACGCCCATGGCCGATTTCGCTACGTTCAGCGACGGTAGAACCGCGAGCGGCGCCATAGGGGGCGCCGTTTCGACCGTACACGGCTACACTTGGTAGCCGAGCCTCGTGCCGGGGCTCGGTCTGCACACACGGAGGATGCAGGGCCGCTGGGAAAGACGCACGACGCGTCGGCAACGGGCCTGCCCGGCAAAGGAAGGGAGTGGAGCCGCAATGGACGGCATCGCGCTCATCATTGCGTTCGTCATCGCCATCGTGGTGATGATTCTGCTCATCTCGAAGTTCAAGGTCCACCCGTTCATCTCCATCATGCTCGTGTCGCTCGCGTTCGGCCTGATCGCGGGCATACCGCTCGTCGACACCACCAACGCCGACGGCACCACCACGCAGGGCATCGCCACGGTGATCGGCGCCGGCTTCTCGGGCACCTTCACGAGCATCGGCATCGTGATCATCCTCGGCGCGCTCGTGGGCGCCATCCTCGAGGCCACCGGCGGCGCGTTCAAGCTAGCCGACATGGTGGTCAAGCTCGTGGGCAAGAAGCACCCCGAGGCAGCCATGGAGCTCATGGGCTGGATCGTCTCGATCCCGGTGTTCTGCGACTCGGGCTTCGTCATCCTGAACCCCATCCGCAAGGCGCTCGTGCAGCGCACCGCCGCCTCGAGCGTCATGCTCACGGTGGCCCTCTCCTGCGGCCTGTACATCTCGCACGTGTTCATCCCGCCGACCCCCGGCCCCATCGCGGCCGCCGGCTCGCTCGGCCTTGAGAACAACCTGCTGCTCGTCATGGGCGTGGGCGCGCTCGCGTCGATCTTCCCGCTCATCGCCGGCTTCTTCTACGCGCGCTTCATCGGCAAGCGCGTCAAGTCCGAGGATGAGGCCGACCCCTCGATCGTATCCCAGACCTACGAGGAGATCGTCGCGAGCTACGGCAAGCTCCCGGGCGGCTTTTTGACGCTCGCCCCCATCGTGGTGCCCATCGTGCTCATGGCGCTCGGCTCCATCGCCTCCATGGCCGGCTGGACCGGCATCGTCTATGATCTGTGCGCGTTCTTCGGCACCCCGATGGTCGCCCTGGGCGTGGGCGTGCTCTTCGGCGTGATCCAGCTCATCTCGGTGCAGCAGCTCGACAAGTTCTACAGCCTGTGCGAGGACACCCTCAAGACCGTCGGCCCCATCCTGTTCATCACCGCGGCCGGCGGCGTCCTGGGCAAGGTCATCTCCTCCACGAGCATGGTCGAGTTCATCGAGTCCCAGGCCGGCACGCTGCAGGCGCTCGGCATCTTCTTCCCGTTCCTGCTCGCCGCCATCCTCAAGACCGCGCAGGGCTCCTCGACCGTCGCCATCACCACGACGGCCGGCATGCTCGCGCCGCTCATGGGCACGCTCGGCTTCAGCACCGAGCTCGACGCCGCCCTGGTCGTCATGGCCATCGGCGCCGGCGCCATGACCGTCTCGCACGCCAACGACTCCTACTTCTGGGTCGTCACCAACTTCGGCGCCATGCAGCCCGAGCAGGGCTACAAGACGCAGACGATCGCGACGGGCATCCTGGGCGTCGCCTCGATCGTCGGCATCTGGGTCATCTACATGATCGCAGGCGCCATCGGCTAAGCGGCCGTCTCGGCAGCAGCCGAACCCCGGCACCGTCCGCCCCCGGCAGCCCGCAGGGCCCGGGGGCTTTTTTCTAACCGCCGGGACTGCTACCCTTTCAAGGACCGTCATCCCTGCGGTCGCCGGATCGCAGGAAGGGCCCGCAGGGGCCCGCGAGCGAAGGGAACCCGCCGTGTATTCCTCGGAGTACTCGAACTTCCTCATCGTGCCCGACTCGTTCAAGGGCACCATGAGCGCGATCGACGTCTGCCGCATCATGGCGGAGACGCTGCAGGAGCGCTTCCCCAAGGCGACCATCAACACCATCCCGGTCGCCGATGGGGGCGAGGGCTCGGTCGACGCGTTTCTGGCCGCCATCCCCGGCGAACGCGTCGAGCTGACCGTCGACGGGCCGTATCGGGAACCGGTCGCGGGCTACTACGGCCTGCTCAACGACGGAACCGCCGTCATCGAGATGGCCGCGGCCGCCGGCCTCCCCCTGGTCGGCGAGAACCGCCACGCCGAGAAGACCACGACCTACGGCGTAGGGCAGCTTTTGCTCGACGCCCTCGACCGCGGCGCCCACAAGGTGATCATGGGCCTGGGCGGCAGCGCGACCAACGACGGCGGCTGCGGCATGGCGGCCGCCTGCGGTGTGCGGTTCCTCGACGCCGACGGCCGCGAGTTCGTGCCGGTCGGCGAGACGCTCGCAGACATCGCGCGCATCGACGTGAGCGGCCTCGACAGGCGCCTCGGGCGCACCGAGATCGTCACGATGTGCGACATCGACAACCCCCTGTGCGGAACGACCGGCGCGGCGGCGGTGTTCGGCCCCCAGAAGGGTGCCGCGCCGGCCCAGGTCGCCATGCTCGACGCGGGCCTCGCCCACATGGCGGAGGTCATTCAGCGCGACCTGGGGGTCGACGTGCTCGGCATCGCGGGCGGCGGCGCGGCCGGCGGCATGGGCGCCGGCATGGTGGCGTACTTCGGCTCCCCGCTGCAGATGGGCATCCAGACCGTGCTCGACACCGCCTGCTTCGACGAGCTCGTGAAGGAGGCGGACGTCGTGTTCTCGGGCGAGGGGTGCTTCGACGGCCAGTCGCTGCACGGCAAGGTCGTGGTCGGCGTCGGCGACCGCTGCAAGAAGGCCGGCAAGCCCCTCATCGCGGTGGCCGGCGTCATCGACGACACCGTGGTGCCGAGCGCCGTCGAGGCCGGCGTGAGCCACCTGTGCTGCATCAACCGCACCGGCGTGCCGCTCGAGGTGGCCATCAAGCACCCGCGCTCCAACCTGGCGCACACGATGGGGCTGCTCAGCGAGCTTTTGGCCAACACCGAGCACGTCTGCGACCTGCCGGCGCGCATCCACCTGCAGAGGGCGGCGGGCGCGCAGGCGCAAGGGTAGCCGGCGGCAGGCAGACGAGGCGGGGACGGGGCGGGCGGCGAGGCGGCACACAGCCCGCGATTAGCGACCGTCAAGCCCCTTCTCGACCTCCTGAACCGCGAGGATCAGCTCGTCGCGCCGATGGACGCCGAGCTTGGTGTAGATGTGCGAAGAGTGCGCCCGCACCGTGCCGTCCGAAATGCCCAGCTGGCTGCATATCCCCGGGCGCGAATGCCCCCGCGAAAGCATGAGCGCGATCTCGGCCTCGCGGGCGGTGAGGTCGAACCGTTCCCGAAGCTCGGACAGCACGCGCGCCTCGTACTCGGCGCGTTCGCGGTTCGCCCGGTCGGCAAACTCGTCTTCTTGACGGCTGAGAGACGTCCGCAGGCTCGACGCCGTGGCCCAGACCAGCGTGGCCGCCACCGCGACGAACGAAAGCACCCCTGCAGACTCGGGAGACACGACCAACCTCCCCGCGTACAGACCGACGGTCCAGCCGACGAGGAGAACCGCCTTCTCGCTTGCGCTCAGAAAGGCGCCGCTCACACCCAGGGACTCCTTGAGCCCCGAAAGCTGAAACGACGACACGGACAGCCACGAGAGCCAGATGACGAGGAACCCCGTCGCACGGAACACGCCATCCTGCGCGCCGGCAAACGGGAGCCACAGCAAGACGGCAAGCATCACGGGGACCACAGGGACGATCTCGCAGATGAGATCTCGGCCCTTCGTGTTCAAAAAGCACAGGAGCGCCAGGCAGACGACGATCTCGATACCCATAAGCCAGGGAGAGGCCGCATCCCCGCGCACGGTGGCATACAGCGCCCCTATCGCCACCCCTATGAAGGCCCTCCCCCCGTAGAAGCGCACCATGCGGGACCGGTCGACATCGGAAACCGGCAGCCGGTCGGATTCCGAGAAATAGACGCCTCCCCGCATCAGTATGACGCCCGAGACACAGCGGGCGAGAATGTTCAGAAACCCGTTTGCGCCATCCAGCTTCAGGGAAACCAGAGAGATAACCATTGCGAAGATAAACGAAACGAGCGCCGTATAGACGACGTTGTGGCCGGCCGTCCGCTTATCGAGCGATGCAAACGCGTATCCCCACAGCAAAATCGGTATGACGATGTTCACGGCGGCAAGCAGCCTGAAAACGGCATAGTAGGCCCCGTGCCAGACCGATCCGGAATCTGGGGCGAAAACGGTCAAGGCCAGGCATGCCGCCCCTGAAGCCACGCAGGCGGTGGCGATCGCCGTACGCACGCGACGGTTCTCCAGGCAGCGGAAACCCAACGACAGGGCGATCGCCACGCAAGCGGAAAGCGGCGTGATGGCGCGCGAGGCATCGACGGGAGATCCCAGAGAGGGCGAGAACTCCACGCCCTGGTAGAGCAGGGACGCCCAGTGCAGGGCAGCGCCGAACACAAGCTGCCAACTCGCGCCCACAGACTCCCCCTCCCCGCCCACCCCGGCATCGGTCGCACGCCGGTTCGGACGTCTCGGCCCCCGTCGAAACGAGGCGTAGATTCAGATACCGTACCATACCACCCGGTATGCCACCCATAAGCAATCCGGATGATTCGCCGTTCAAAACAGCCGCACGACATCATCATCCGGTTTTTCGGATGCGCCGTCAAACCGATGGGGCAAAGATGGAACCGTCCCGCGCATGGCGTCGGCCGTCTCGCAAGCAGAGAGACGGATAGCCGGAACCGTGCGCATGGAACGGCCCGCCTGCAACCCCGCTTGCGAAAAGGGACGCTTGCGAGGGGCCGCGAGACAGAAAGGGGAATGCACCATGCAGTCATCGAACACGGGCACTCTGAGCCGCAGGAGCTTCGTGGGGGCCGCCGGAGGCGCGGTCGCCCTGGGCCTCGCCGCCGGTGGCGCGTCGGCCGACGAGGCGGGATCGACCGTCATGTACTCCCACGTCGACGCCATCGACTGGGACGACGAGTACGACGTCGTCGTCATCGGCTACGGCGGCGCGGGCTCCGTGGCCGCCATCACCGCCCACGAGGCTGGTGCCAAGGTGCTCATCACCGACAAGGCGCCGTTGAGCGATGTCGGCGGCAACACCCGCTACGCCGAGCAGTACATGTTCATGCCCGACAGCTACGAGACCGGCGTCGCCTACTACACCGCCATGTCGACGGGCTTCGACAGCATGACGCCCGAGATCGCCGACTTCATGTCGCGCGGGACCCAGGAGATCGCCGAGTGGGTGCTCGCGCACGGGGCCACGACCTTCTCGTCCTATGTCGAGATGGCCCTGGGCGCCATGGGCGACATCTCGCTCGACATGTTCGCCGATGCCGAGAACGGCGACTGGTACGTCGAGAAGAGCGACGGCACCATCGGCATGACCGAGTATCCCATCTGGTGCGACGGCACCGTCGACGGCGGCCGCACGGACATCTCGTACATGGTCGACGCCCCCGATAACGGGGAGAAGAAGTACTGGAACATCATCTGCTTCAACAATATCGAGGCCCTCGCCGAAGAGGACAACTTCGAGCGCTGGGTCGAGTCCCCCGCCAAGCACCTCATCCAGGACCCCTTCACCAAGACGATTCTCGGCGTGCAGATCGAGCACGACGGCGAGCTGCTGAACGTCCGCGCCCTCAACGGCGTCGTCCTCGCTTGCGGCAGCTACGAGGCCAGCCAGGAGATGTTCGAGACCTACGCCCAGTACCCCGTCGCCTACCCGCACGGCTCCGTCTACAACACGGGCGACGGCATCAACATGGGCATCGAGGTGGGCGCCCAGCTCTGGCACATGGACGCCCTTTCGGGCCCCTGGATCTCGCCGAAGCTGCACGGCCAGGAGCGCTGCTTCTCGATCGACCACCACAGCCAGCGCATCACCACCGGCTTCGGCTGCATCAACGTGGGCGGCGACGGCAAGCGCTTCATGAACGAGTCCGGCTCCTGCAAACACGGCCACGTCAACTACGGCGGCACCTGGATGAGCCAAATCGTTCCCGACGTGGTCTGGGCCATCATGGACGACACCGCCCGCAACAGCGGCGGCGACGTCTCCCTGGTCATGGACGAGGACATGTGCATCGCCGACAGCATCGAGGAGCTTGCCGAGATGATCGGCCTCGACCCCGAGACGGTCGCGGCAACGGTCGCCGAGTACAACGACCTCTGCGCCGCCGGCGCCGACGACCCCCGCTTCGGCCGCCCCGCGAAGTGGATGGCCCCCATCGAGACCGCACCGTTCTACGCCTGCCGTCTGTACCCCTCGTGCGTGAACTGCCAGGGCGGGCCCAAGCGCAACATCAACTGCGAGGTCCTGGACACCGAGGACAACGTGATCCCCAACCTGTACTCCGCCGGCGAGCTCGGGTCCTTCTGGGCGGGTCCCTACCCCTGCGGCGGCAACATCGCCGAGACCGTCTACACCGGCCGCTGCGCTGGCGCCAACGCGGCAACGCCCAAAGAGGCTCCCGCGCCCGTCGAGCTGAAGGTCATGGCATAGCCGAGAAGTAGGCAGCGAGATCCGACCGCGGACCGGGGCGCCTCCTGCGAGGAGTCCCGGTCCATGCACGCTTGAAGGCCGTGCACTCTTGTTGCCGGCCGGCCGCACCCGTTCGACGGGCCTCCTTACGCAACCCGTACCAAGGTTTGCAATATCGGCACCGATTCTTTTCGTCCCCGGGCATCTGGCGTCTCTACCATTTTTCGATGGCGGTCGCTTCCAACGGCCGCCCCTGACAGCCGCCCCGAGGGCCGGCCATCCCACCGATAGCCGCGCCTCCAGAACGGAGACACCCGCCAGGCGTCCGGAAACCCAGGAAAAGCAGAGGGACAGCGAAAGGATCGGACCGAAATGGACTACCCGAACCCGCTCGAAACCGCCTACGACCGCGGCACGTTCGGCGTGTCGCGCCGCACGTTCGTCAAGCTCGCCGCAGCCGCCGGCATCACCGCCGCAGGCGGCGCGCTCGTCTTCCCGCAGGCCAGGCAGGCGCAGGCCGCGTTCACCGAGCCGGACCAGGCCAGCTGGCCCGACTTGAGCGACGGCGAGGGCAAGGTGCGCTTCACCGTGCACAGCGACACGCACGTGGGCGCCGGAGCCGAGAACAACTACGTGGACAAGATCCCGTTCGCGTTCTCCTCGATCTACAGCATGGCGCCGGGCGTCGCGGCGCACTTCTTCGTGGGCGACTCGGCCGACACCGGCGCGCCCGAGCAGTACGACGAGCTGGCCGAGCTGCTCAACACCAACGCCAAGGCGCCCGTGGGCATCGTGATGGGCAACCACGAGTACTACAACTGGGACGGCGACCAGGATGCCGCGCAGGCCGCATTCTCCGAGTTCCTCGGCTCCAAGCTCGCCGTCGAGGGCTCGTTCCAGATTCCGGGCGGCCCCAACGAGGGCGAGCTCGACTGCGACTTCGTGGTGGGCGGCGACGGCACCGAGGGCAGCGGCTACCATGTGATCGCCCTCGCCCCGCACGTGGGCGGCTACGACAACAGCTGGTACGGAGACCGCCAGGACTGGATCCGCGAGCGCCTCGAGGCCGCGGCGGCCGAAGGCCCCGACAAGCCCATCTTCCTGTTCACGCACCATCCCTTCGGCAACACGGTGTGGTACAGCGTGGGCGGCAGCTGGACCGGCCAGTTCGGGCTCGACGAGACCGACGACACGAGCGACGACAACGAGTTCTACCTGGAGCTCGCCGCCGCCTACCCGCAGCTCATCCACTTCTCGGGCCACACGCACATCCCCATGGTCGACCCGCGTTCCATCTACCAGGACGACGGGTTCACGCTCATCCAGACCGCCACGTTCGCCAACAACTTCTGGATGTCGGGCGACGGCTTCGACGAGGCGGGCGACGAGGGCGGCCACCCCGACGCCGGTCAGGACGCCAACCAGTGCGAGCTCGTAGAGATCGACACCGCCACCAACGCGGTGACCGTGTACCGCCTCGACTTCCGCGAGGGGGCGGTGCTCGGCGAGCCCTGGACCATCGTGCCTTCCGAGGGCGTCGAGGGATTCAAGTACACCACCGCCGCCATGGAGGAGGCCAGCCAGGCGCCCGTCGTGGCCGACGACGCCACGGTGACCTGCGACGGCGAGAGCTTCACCCTCTCCGCCGACAAGGTGGCCGCCGACACCGACGCCCTCGCCAACGACGTGGTCGTCTCCTACCGGGTGACGGTGGCGCCGGCCGACGACGCCGAGAACCCCGTGTTCGACGCCCTCTACATGAGCGACTACTACAAGGCGGCGGCCAACCGCGAGGCGGAGTTCACCCGCCCGCTCTTCGGCGCCGAGCTTGCCGCGGGCGAGTACACGCTCGCAGCCTACGCCGTGAACGCCTTCGGCAAGGAGACGCTCGTGGGCGAGGCGGAGTTTGCCGTCGAGGCGTAGTTTTTTGCAGGCTGACGCAGGGAGTCGCCGCAAGGAGCCGCCTCTCGCCAAAATCACTCTGCCCGAAACCAGTGCGCCCGCGAGGCTCTATCTGCCCCGCGGGCGCGGCGTTTTTTCGGCAATCAGAAAGGTTCCCCGGCCGGGGCAGTTCGGAGCATGACTGCCCAGACCTGCCCAGACGCCTCCCCGTTGCATATCGTAAGGAAACCGTAATCCGCCGTTCATGCAAGGCTACGGGCAACCCGGGTATCCTGAATGCAGGGCAGCGCACGCATGGCGCCCGCCCGGTCCGCTACATGAGGAGGCCCCATGGGCATCGTTCGGTTTCTGAGCAACATCATCTGGTTCGTGCTTGCCGGTATCTGGCTCGCCATCGCATAGGCGGTGGTCGGTCTGCTTTGGTGCATCACCATCATCGGCATCCCGGTGGGCGTCCAGTGCTTCAAGGTCGCACGCCTCGCGCTCACGCCGTTCGGCGGCCGCATCGAATACGGCGGAGGGCTCGGCTCGTTCGTCGTCAACGTCGTCTGGATCTTCCTCGGCGGAATCGAGCTGTGCCTCGTCGGCTTGGTCGCCGGCGTGCTGTGCTGCATCACCATCGTCGGTATTCCGGCGGGCATCCAGAGCTTCAAGTTCGCCAAACTCGCCCTCATGCCATTCGGCAGCGAAGTGCGCTTTGGGAGACGTTAGTTAGCGGACGGGAGCCCGACCGGGCGGCACCGGACAGAACGGTTAGCCGAAACAGGGCTCGGCGGTTCCAAAGAGAAGCTGGGGTGTGAGTTCGTCGAGCGAAGTGGGCTGGGCCGCTGCGCGGTCGCCGAGCGCATGGAAGCCGCCCGACACGCCGGCCAGGGCGGCGTCGGCCAGCTCGGTCTTCTTGTCGAGAAGGGTGCGCGCCCGGTCCTCGGTGATCTCGAACCCGGCCTCCCCCGCCAAATCGACGACATCCTGCACCGTGGCGCATGCGTTCCGGCGGTCGAGGGCTTCCTGTCCAGTCATGGGAACCGTCCTTTCGTACGTCGCAATGGCATCTGGAACGTCTCCCAGCATACCCAGAAGGCGGCGGGGCGCGCCCGCCGCGCCCAAATGGCCGATTATGCGCCCAAACGCCCTTCTGGAAGTCCCCGGAATATCGCAAGCGCTTTAGCCGTCCTCCACATCGCGCGTCCGCACCGGATGCCGGATGACGGTCTTGAGGTTCTCGGGCTTGGTGCGGCGCGGGTCGCCGAGATAGATTTCATGGTGGAGGCGGATCGTCGGCACCCCGACATCCGCATCGAGGGCACCCAGCACCGCCTCGGCATCGAACGCGGCGGTGGCGGCGTGGCCCGCAGGGGACTCCCCTCCTTCCGCGATGTCCGGACGCATGCCGCAGCCGTCGATGAACTCTGCAAGTTTGGCAAGGGAGGCCGGCTCGTCGTCGTACGGCCCCACATGCATGACCTGGGCGCACGGTCCTTCGGCGAAGCGTATGAGCCGGAGATCACCGCGCTCGAGCGTCGGCGCAAGCTCCGGCTTCTTGCCGGCAAGCCGTTCGCAGACAACCTCGAACACCTCGCGCGTTACAAAATCGGGCTGGCGGATGAGTGAAACCCAGGACAGGGCGCCTTTGTCTGCAATGGACGCCCCGTCGAACGCGCCCTCCCCGGCCCACCACAAACCCTCGAGCGGAGGCACCACGTAGTCGAAGTACCCTTCGGGCTGCCAGTCGCCCATCTTGAGCATCTTCACTGCGTACGAAAACCCGTAGAGCAGCGAGAGCGCGTCACTATATGCACCGCCTTCCTCGTTCGGGTCGCCCGTGCCGGCTACGGCAGCGAACGTCATGGCAGGCACGTCGACGAGTGCCGGACTGGCCTTGGGAACATACAGGTCGCGGTATTCCTTCTTGAAGTCGAACGGCATGGGGGTGGCCTCCTTATCTTGCGACTTCCATCGAGGCGGCATCAGGAAGTTGCATCATTCCGATTGTGGACCGCGCTTAGGGCAACATTTCTGGTAAGGCGATACTTTTGCGATCTGCTTGTGGGCTTATCGGGAATGGTACGTTCAACAACCCCCGCTTCGAGCGCAGGGGCGAGATAGTTTTGGCGAAATGTCGGTCGGTGGCTCAGCCCTAGCCTACCCATCAGCTCGAGCCCGGAAAGCTCTTCGTTGCCAAGGGCATTAAGAAGAGCCCCGACTTGGTCGGTGACTTGGTCGGTGACTTGGGGAGACTCCCCGTATTTCATATTAGGCAATATGACGCGGAAGGTTCCGTACCCGTTTTCGAACCGCGGCTTGAACTCGGGACGGTAAGCATCCTCCGCCGCCGTTGCCAGACAAATCTCCCGCAAGCCGGAGCCGCGTCGCTCCATCAGATGCGGGCGCGAAAACACGTCGGCTATCACCGGGTTGCGCCGCTTGCTCTCCACGCGCGTCTCCACCACGTCCTCGGGCAAGGGACCCTTCATCATCTCCCCCGGCGAGCTGATGGTGAGGCAATCGTCGTATACGTCGACATGCACCTCGGCCCCCAGTTCAAGATACGACCGGTGGATGAGCGCATTGACCAGCGCCTCGTCGGCAAGCAACGCCCCCGCGTTCGTCAGCCGCTCCCCGTCACCCCAGCATGCGCCCATCACCATCAGCCCCTTTGTGTAGTGTGGCGCAAGTATAGCACAAATACGAACATTTGTTCTATACAATAGGGATGAAGTTTTCCTCCCACCGACCTGCGGCATATCGCCGACCCGCGCAGATACCGAGGCTACCCCCCGAAGTACCCCGCAATCTCGCGCATACGCGAGACCTGGTCCACGTCGAACGGGCAACGGCGGTTGCAGTGGCCACACGCCACACACGCCGACGCCTTGCGCTCGAGGTGGGCGTAGTGGTCGCGCGCCAGGCCATCGCCGGCCTTGGCGAGGTCGTAGTACTTGTTGACGAGGCCCACGTTGATGCCTTGCGGGCAGGGTTGGCAGTGGTTGCAGTACACGCAGATTCCGCGCGCGTCCTGCGGGACAAACGACGAGAGCACGGCGTAGTCGCGCTCCTCAGGCGCAACATCGAAGAAACCGAGCACGCGGTCGAGGTCGGCGGCGTCGCGCACACCGGGCAGCACGGTGACCACGCCTGGCTTGTCGAGCACGTACTGCAGGCACTGGTACTCAGTGAGCGCCGCACCGAACGGCGATGTCTTGGCATCGAGCAGCTGACCGCCGGCAAACGCCTTCATGACGGAGATGCCCACGCCCTCGGCCTCGCAGCGACGGTAGAGTGCCGCACGCTCGTCGACCGTACCGTTGGCATACTCACCCTGCGTATAGTCATATGCCGCATTGATGCTGAACATCAGCAGGTCGATGATGCCCATATCGAGCACGGCGTTCGCAATAGCCGGAGCGTGCGTGGACAGGCCGATGTGGCGCACCACACCCTGCGCCTTGAGCCCCTTGATGTGGTCGACCACGCCCGACTCGACGACCTTTTCGAGATCGGCCTCCTCGTCGATGCAGTGGATGAACCCGAAGTCGATGTAGTCGGTTCTGAGTTCGCCGAGCTGCCAGTCGACCGAACGCCTGATCGTCTCGAGGTCGCAGGTCCAACCGTAGGCTCCCGTTTCATAGGTGGCACCGAAATGCACCTGGTAATAGAGTCTGTCGCGCACGCCTTGCGCCGCAGCGCCCATCGCGGAGAACGGGACCGCGTCGGCCGAGGCGAAGTCGAAGTAGTTCACGCCGCGCTCGATGGCGTGGGCGAACGTCTCGGTCGCCGCCGCAACGCCGGCCATCCCCACCGAACTCGTCCCCATGCTGATGATGCTGATCTGTTCCCCGCCGTGCGGCAGCGTGCGATATTCCATGGTTTGGCCCTCCCGTCGCTTCGTCTCATGCGGGCAGGCACGCTCGTATGCATCTGCCGGCATGAATCTATACAAGGGAAAGGTATCTTTTAAAGTCAGCTTTAAGTCAAGGGTCCCTATGCGGCAGGTTCCCCGGCCAAAACGGCGCCGTCTGCATGCTTTGACGGCCGTTGACACCCTGTTGTCGGGCGAAAGCTACGTTTTCGCCGGCCAAACCGTCGCTTTCGCCCGACAACGCACTGTCAACGAGAGCCCACAACCGCCGGCACGCCCACAGCCTGCCGGCGCTGGCGCCAGCGCGTCCCACAGGCCTAGTCCTCGTCCCCGTCCGCCGCTTCGACCAGGTCGATCAGCTCCTGCTGCTTGTGGACGCCGAGCTTCGCGTAGATGTGCCCCATGTGCGTGCGCGCCGTGCCCTCGGCGATGCTGAGCTCGCGCGCCACCACGCCCAGCGTGCGGCCGCGCGCCAGCAGCTTCAGGACGTCGCGCTCGCGCGGGGTTAGCTCGCAGCGGCGGGCGACGACCGCGCAGCGCCGCTCGAGCACGTCCTCGCTCGCATGCGATTTCTTGAGGCGCCCGGTCGACCCGACCTTGGACAGCGTGCCCTCGGGAAGCACGAGCACCACGAGCACCACGAGCACCAGGATGCTCACGAGCGCCAGGGCGGTGATGTCGACCCTGCCGTACACCACGGCGCGGCTCGCCATGATGCCGAACGCCATGCCGACGTAGGTGGCCGCCACGCCCCAGCCGAACACCGGCACCGGCCGGTGCCCGCCCTGGCGCACGACCCCCACGAGCACCGCCCAGAACAGGACGTCGAAGAACTCGTAGCCGACCGTCACCACGATGATCGACACGACCGTGAACCGGTCCATGAACAGCGTGAGGATGACGAAGCCCGCCACCATCAGCGGCAGCGACAGACGGTAGACGAACAGCGTGTCAAAGCGTTTCCCCAACGCAAGCACGAGCGCGATGAAGAGCACCCCGACCACGAGGATGGCCAAGAACGGGTAGTTCTGCGCGATGAAGGCGGGGACTTCCTCGTCGGAACCGATCGGGAACGAGTCGAGGCAGCGGCCGATGAGCGAGAACACCGCGATCGACGCCATGAGGCGCACGAGCGTCCCAAGGGGAACGGGCGCCCCTCGCTCCTCGGACACCCCCTCGAGGGCGGCCGCATCGTCGGGCTGGGGCAGCAGGTTGAGCACGAGCGACCCCGCCTCGCCGCGGTTGGCGCACAGCAGCACAAGTGAGAGGAGGGGTGCAATATAGAAGCAGCCCGTCGTCATCGAACCGGGCAGGGCCATCATGATGAGCGACGTCGCGATGGCGGCCGCGGGGGCCGCGAGCAGGGCGAGGCGCATGCTGTGGCGGACGAAGCGCTCGCCCCACATCACCTGCAAAAGCGCCGACGCCGCGCCCGCGAGGCAGAACCCGGCGACAAGCAGCGCCCTCGACGCGCTCGCCTGCGCCGCGGCCATGCTCAGCAGCGAGACCGCCACGAGCGCGAGGGCGACGGCGTTGAGGCGCCCCAACCCGACCTTCGATGAGAACAGGCGCGGGGCGCACAGGGCGACGACGCAGGTCGCAACAGCGCCGGCGAGCAGATACAGCTGGTCGTACTGGAACAGGCCGCCGTCGAACAGGGGGTAGACGCCCGCCAGCCCAAGGCTGCTGATGACCCAGGCCCGGCACAGCCCAAAGCCGAGGGACAGCACCACAAGCTCGAAAAGGGGCACAGCGAACGGAGACGAAACGGGCGAGGCGGCCGACCCCGCACCCCGCGGCTCACCTTCCGCGGCAAACCTCTGGTCCAACACAGGCGCACCCCTCTGCGTCGACGGTTCCATGCTGTCCGACGGGAACGGCCGCCCGCAGGGCACGGCGCGTCCGCGCCGCACATCCGCCCAGGCCCCGGCGCCGCCCGCCCCCACGGACGACCGCCCGGACCGTTCCCACGGCGACCATTATGCCACTGAACGACGCGCGTGGCACACGGCATGGACGCCCGACCGGTCGCAAGAACCCCGGAAACGGCGTTTCCGCAGGTCATGGGAGTCTAAGATTGAGCATCTGATGCAGAAGCGGCCAAGATACGAGGTCTCACCCGATGATTCGGCGACCGCCGGGTCGTTGAATGGTGCTTGCGCCCGGCGTGCACGGCGATGGCATCCGCCCCCACGTTTCGCCACGCCCCCTGCACGCCGGGTCGCCCGTTACCACGCCCAAAGAGGGCGGTCGGCGATTAGGGGACCGACCGCCGTGAAAGGGAAGGAGCAGTTCCATGAGCAACGAGATGTCGCGTCGCAACTTCGTGAAGGGTGCGGGCGCCGCCGCAGGCGTGGCCGCCCTGGCCGGCGCCTCCATGGCGATGGCCGACGAGGCCGCCGCCGAGGACACCAGCTGGATGCCCGAGGCCTGGGACTACGAGTGCGACCTGCTCGTCATCGGCTACGGCGGAGCCGGTATGTGGGCTTCGCTCATCGGCGCCGACGAGTGCGCCCAGCAGGTGCTGATTCTTGAGAAGGCCCCCATCGAGGGCGGCGGCAACTCCCGCATCAACAACGGCGAGTGGACCATCATCCCCGAGGACAAGAAGGACACCTTCAAGGAGTACCTGGTCACGTTCTCCAAGGGCGCCATCCCCGAGGAGATGGCCCAGGCATGGGTCGACGAAGCCGCCCGCAACACCGAGTACGCCGACAAGTACGGCATGACCTACACCATCGTCGACGAGGCCCTCGCCGGCGCCATCCCCGAGTACTACAAGCTCGACGAGGAGAAGTTCGCCGGCTGCTGCCGCCTCTCCTCGGTCGAGGGCTTCGGCATGAAGACGTTCCGCGAGCTCGACGCGAAGCGCGCCGAGCTGGGCGCCGAAATCCTGTTCGACTGCCATGACGAGCACCTCATCCAGAACCCGGCCACCAAGGAGATCGTGGGCGCCTACACCCTCATCGGCGACGACGAGACCCCCAAGGCCGTCAAGGCCCGCAAGGGCGTCATCATGACGTGCGGCGGCTTCGAGTTCAACGAGGAGCTCAAGAACAAGTACCTCAAGATCTACCCCTTCAAGTTCGAGGGCTGGCGCTACAACACCGGTGACGGCATCTACATGGTGCAGGAGGTCGGCGCCAACCTGTGGCACATGGACAACGTCATCTCGATGACCTCCATGTACACCCGCGACCCCGAGAACGACTTCTCGATCCTCGCCTCGCCCATGGGCAACTCCTACATCTGGGTCAACCGCCTGGGCAAGCGCTTCGTGAGCGAGAAGAACACCGGCTCGCCCCACAACGGCTGGCACACCCTCATGTCGTTCAACGACACGATCTGCGACTTCGACCGCATCCCCACCTGGTGCGTCTTTGACCAGACCTGCTTCGAGGCCGGCAAGATGGGCACGAGCCAGGGCGACTTCTTCGAGTGCGGCAACTTCGCGAGCGACCTTCCCGAAGAGCTGCGCGACTGGGACGGCTGGAGCCAGGACAACCAGGGCGAGGTCGACAAGGGCTGGATCATCAAGGCCGACACGCTCGACGACCTCGCCGCCCAGATGAAGGAGTGGGACTCCTGGATGGACGCTGAGACCCTCAAGGAGACGGTCGCCGAGTACAACCAGTTCTGCGCCGACGGCAAGGACGCGCGCTTCGACCGTCCCGACATGACGCTCGAGCCCATCGCCGAAGAGGGTCCCTACTACGCCTACGCGATCTATCCCGGCAGCTGCTCCACGCTGGGCGGCCCCGAGAAGAACGTCAACGGCCAGGTGCTCGACCCCGCCGGCAACCCCATCCCGCGCCTGTACGCGGCCGGCTGCTTCGGCAACTTCCAGGACCACTCCTACGGCATCACCGGCGGCAACAACGCCGAGAACATGGTGTGGGGCCGCATCTGCGCCCGTCACGCCTCCAGCCTGGAGAACTGGGACGCATAAGCCTGCAGCGTGCGGCCGTTAACGCCGAACGCCGATAGCCGTCCGACGGAAACCCCGGTCATTGCGACCGGGGTTTCTTTTGTTCGGGCAGATTCGAATGGACCCGTCGATTCCCTCCTGCGCTATAGAACACAAAAACGCGGAGCATCTTGTCTGAGCGGGCGAATCTCCGCACCCTACCGACATGTGGAGATTCGCCCGCACCGTGCCCTTTTGCATATCTGCCCATTGCATAGGCTTCGGTCGAACGGGGCAAGCCTTTGCGCAAAGGTTGGTACAATACCCGCTGAACCTGTCGCGGTCCACCGTGATTCAGCACACAGTAAGGACGGGTATGGCACAGACAGACACGAATATGCGCACGCGCGGGCTTTCGCGAAGGGGCTTCGTGGCCGCTGCGGCGACCCTTTCGCTTGCCGCGCTCGGCGCGATGTTTGGTCAGACGGCTCCTGCGCGGGGCGACGAGGGCTTCTCGGCGTCCGCCGAGACCGAGGCCGCGCTTGCCGACGCCCAGGCCCGCTACCAAAGCGCGCTTGCCCAGATCGACTACCTCAACGGCCAGGTCTTCGAAGCCGAGGCCCGCTACACCGAGATCACCGACCAGCTCAACGCGACCATCGCCCAGATCGAGGAGCTCCAGGCCTCCATCGAGCAAAAGCAGGCCGAGCTCGAAGAGGCCCAGAACGTCCTCGCCGAGCGCGTGTCGGCGAGCTACCGCGCCGGCACCTCGAGCATGATCGACATCCTGCTCGGCGCAACCGACTTCAACGACTTCATCAGCCGCGTCTACTACGCCAACAAAGTCTCCGATTCAGACGCCCAGGCGATTCAGAACGTCAAGGACATCAAGGCGTCGCTCGAGGCCGACCAGGCCGCCCTGCAGGAGCAGCGCGCCCAGCAGGAGCAGCTGCAGGCGGAGCAGGCAGCTCAGATCGAGGTCCTAAACTCCCAGGTCGCCGAGGCCGAATCGTATGCCGCGAGCCTCGACGGCGAGGTGCAGGCGCTCATCGCGCAGCGCGACGCTGAGATCGCCGCCGCAGCCGAAGCCGCCCGCATCGCCGCCGAACAGGAAGCCCAGCGCCAGGCCGAAGAGGCCTTGGCGGCGGGCAGCTCCCCGGACGGTTGGACGGGCGGCAGCAGCGACACCGGGACCTCCGGTGGGGATTCTGGCGGCAGCGGCGGTGACGCGGGGTCTTCCGACGGCGGCTCCGACAGCGGTTCGACCGGAGGCTCGGGCGGAAGCTCGAGCGGCGGCGGCAGCGGCTATCAGCCGGCAAGCGTCGTCTCGGCGGCCTACAACTACATCGGAACGCCCTACAGCGTGCTCGACTGCTCGGGCCTGACCTCGGCCGCCTACGCCGACTGCGGCTATTCGATCTACCACCAGTCGGGCGTGCAGTACAACACGGTCGTGAGCAAGGGCAACCTGGTCGGCGCCGGCGGGCTCGTCCCCGGCAACCTGGTGTTCTACGCGCGCGGCGGCGCCATCTACCACGTGGGCATCTACATCGGCGGCGGCTACATCATCGACTCGATTCCCAACGGCGGCGTCCAGGTGCGCGACCTGTACTTCTGCGACGGGTTCTGCGGCGGCGGCAGCCCGCTGTAAAACACCGCAGGAGGTGCGCCGCCCTCAACAGGGCGTGCGTCTGCAAACGGGGCGCGAGGGAGCAAATCCCCCGCGCCCCGTTTGCGTTGGGGCGACCCTCGTCCCGGATGCCCTGGACGCTACGGCGCACCCCTCTCGTCCCGCGCTCCATGGGCGAGGTCGATAAGCTCCTGCTTCGAGTGGATGCCGCCGCTTTTGCAAGCTCACCGGTACAGGCAATGAGCCCACGCGCCTATAGGGCGTCGATCAACTGAACTGAGCGCATTCGGAAGCCCGTCCGGACAATTGGCGACGGGCTCCCAAAGCCGGGAGCCTACCGCGCCAGCTTGTCGATGACCGACTCGATCTCCGCGAACTTCTCGTCGCGCTCGGCGTCGGAGCCGCTCTCGGCGGCCGTGCGCACGCAGTGCTCGATGTGCGCCTTGAGCACGGTCGCGTTGGTTTTGGCCAGCAGCTTCTCGGTCGCCATGAGCTGGTTCGACACGTCGATGCAGTAGCGGTCGTCCTCGACCATCTTGATGATGCCGTCTATCTGGCCGCGGGCCGTGCGCAGGTAGCGCAGGACCTCGGCATGGTCGGCCATCATCTTAGGCTGCCGCAATCTCGAGAACCTGGTATTTCTCGCTCGCAGCGACGACCGCGGCGCGCAGCTGCTCGGGCGTCACGTCGTCGGAGCACACGACCTCGACGGTGTTGGTCTCGTGGTCGGCCTCGGCGTCGGTCACGCCCGGCACCTCGAGCAGGTGCGTCTCGACGTTGGCCTCGCAGTGCCCGCACATCAAACCCGCGGTCTTGATGACATACCTCATGGAGCCGGTCCTTTCTCTCGCGGCGGTCTCCCGCCGATTTTACCCATACGCACGCCTTTGATGCGGCCGCCCTCGCCGGTCCTCGACCGTCATCCCTCCCGAGGGGCGACCTTCGGGCGGAACCCGCGCAGCCTCAGCGCGTTCGACACCACGCAGATCGAGCTCAGGCTCATCGCCGCCGCACCGAACATGGGGGACAG
This sequence comes from Coriobacteriales bacterium, assembly GCA_048173955.1. Lineage (GTDB taxonomy): Bacteria > Actinomycetota > Coriobacteriia > Coriobacteriales > UMGS124 > CAZUFB01. The sequence goes on along the minus strand of DBEYOB010000097.1, from coordinate 41,100 downwards.
CTGCCAGCCGAGCAGCGGATAGAACGCGCCCGCCGCCAGGGGGATGCCGACGGCGTTGTAGAACAGCGCCCAGAACAGGTCCTGCTTGATGTTGCGCATCGTCGCGCGGGACAGCTCGATGGCGCGCGCCACGTCGAGCAGGTCGCTGCGCATCAGGATGACGTCGGCGCTCTCCGCCGCGACGTCGGTTCCCGCCCCGATGGCGATGCCCACATCGGCGCGCGCGAGCGCCGGGGCGTCGTTCACGCCGTCGCCCACCATGGCGACCGCCTGCCCCTTCCCCTGCAGCTCGCGCACATGGCGCTCCTTGTCCTGCGGGAGCACGTCGGCATGCACCTCGTCGATCCCGACCTGGTCGGCGATGGCGCGCGCGGTGAGCCCGTTGTCGCCGGTCAGCATGACCGTGCGGACGCCCAGCCGCCGCAGCGCCCCGACCGCCCGGGCGCTCGTGGGCTTCACCGTGTCGGCCACGGCGATCGCCCCCTGGTACGTCCCGTTCTTGGCAAAGAGCAGCGGCGTCTTGCCCTCCGCGGCGAGGCGCTCGCACACCCCCTCGGGCACATCGACCCCCAACTCCGCCATATAGCGGCCGTTCCCGGCGGCCACCGCGTTGGCCCCCTCGCGCGCCGTCACGCCGCGGCCGGGCAGCGCCTCGAAGCCGGACACCTGCCGGGGGACGACGCCCCGCTCCTTGGCATGGGCGACGACGGCCTCCGCGAGCGGGTGCTCGCTTTTCGACTCGAGCGCGGCCGCGAGCTTGAGCAGCCCCTTCTCCGACACGCCCTCGGCCGGGAGCACGTCGGTCACGCTGGGGGCGCCCCGGGTGATCGTCCCCGTCTTGTCGAGCACCACGGTGCCCACCTTGTGCAGCGTCTCGAGCGCCTCGGCGCTCTTGAAGAGGATGCCCATCTCGGCGCCCCTGCCCGTGGACACCATGATGGCGACGGGCGTCGCCAGGCCGAGCGCGCACGGGCACGAGATGACCACCACGGCAACGGCGGCCGTGAGGGCGCGGGATACGTCGGCCCCGGTCGCGACCATCCAGACGATGAACGTCACCAGCGCGATGCCGAGCACGACGGGCACGAACACGCCGGCCACCTTGTCGGCCATGCGCGCGATGGGGGCCTTGGTGGCGTTGGCGTCCTCGACCAGCTGGATGATGCGCGCCAGGCTCGTGTCGGCGCCCACGCGCGTCGCGCGGAACGTGAACGACCCGGTCCGGTTGACGGTCGCCGCGCTCACCGTGTCGCCCGCCGCCTTCTCCACGGACAGCGACTCGCCGGTGAGCGCCGACTCGTCGACCGACGACGACCCCTCCACGACGACCCCGTCGACGGGCACCGCCTCGCCGGGACGGACGACGACGAGGTCACCGGGCACGATGGCGTCCGCCGCGACCGTTTGCTCCTCGCCGTCGACCAGGCGCGTCGCCGTCTTGGGGGCCAGGTTGACGAGATGCTCGATCGCCCCGCCCGTCTTCGACTTGCTGCGCGTCTCGAGATACTTGCCGACCGTGACGAGCGACAGGATCATGCCCGCGCTCTCGAAGTACAGGTTGTCCATCACCCAGCCGTGGGCCGCCTCGTGGTCGCCGGCCCCCAGCGCAAGGCTCACCTGGAACGCGGCGTAGACCGAATAGGCGATGGAGGCCGCCGCACCAATCGCCACCAGGGTGTCCATGTTGGGAGAGCCGTGGGCCAGCGACTTGAAGCCGTTTTCGAAATAGGCGCCGTTCGCGTAGACGATGGGAACGAGCAGCAGGATTTCCGCCAGGCACAGGTTCATCGCGCCGGCCTGGTCGGTGAAAAGGGCCGGCAGGGGCCATCCGAACATGTGCCCCATGCCGATATAGAACAGCGGTATCAGGAACGCGACGGAGACGACGAGCCGCGCGCGCATCTTGCGGGCCGCCGCCTCGAGCTTTTTGGTGGGGCTCTCGAGCCACATCGGGCGCGCGGAGGCTCCCGCCGCGGCCGCCCCGCCCTGCCCGCCGGCACCCTGGCCGGCCTGGAGGCTGGCGGAGTAGCCCGCCCGATCGACCGCGGTGCAGATGTCGTCCGCCGAGAGGGACGCCTCGTCGTAGTCGACGGCCATCGAGCCCGACAGAAGGTTGACCGCAACCCCCTCGACGCCGGCGAGCTTGGCGACCGCCTTCTCGACATGCGCCTGGCAGGCGGCGCAGGTCATGCCTCCAACATCGAACTTTTGATGCGCCATGGGACCTCCCCGCGTCCGCCACCTCCCGGATGCCCGGGTTGTGGTGGAGTATATACCCCCCTGGGGTGGGGTGTCTAGAGCAATCGGAATCACCGTGCGACGTCCGCAACCTTCGCGATGCCCACAACCCCCGTGGCGCCCGCGGCTCTTAACGGCCGTCGGCACCGCAAGAAACTCGCAAGCTTCCCGCATGGGGCCGGCAAGGGACCCCCTCCCCTGCGTGACTATCGTTGACGCTGACACGAACGGAAGACCGCAGGAGGACACGATGGACTACCGAGCAACCACACCCGCGCAATTCCCCGCAGACCGCGGCGGAACCTTCGGCAGGGACGCAATCGGCGGGCGAAGCCCGTCGCGCTTCGCCGACGCGGCATGCCCGTACCGGAAACCCCGGCGGCGCAACCGCAGGGCGATCGTCGCCGTCGGTGCGGTCGCGCTGGTCGCGGCCGCAATCGGCATCGGCTTGACCGTGCGGGCGTGCACCGCGGGAAACCTCGACGTCTTGCCCGTCGCCGTCCGCTCCGGAACGCTCAGCACGCCCGTTTCGGACTGGCGCGCCGGGTCGATGCCGCTGCTGCTGCAGACCGACCCCGCCTGGGCGGACGAGCCCTACGCCGGCGCGACCGTCGGCGAAAGCGGCTGCGGGCCGACCTGCCTCACCATGGTCTACGTCTACCTCACCGGCAACAAGGACCGCGACCCCGCCTCGATGTGCCTGTTCAGCGAGGAGAACGGCTTCGTAGAAGACGGCCTGACGGCCTGGCGCCTCATGACCGACGGCGCCGCCCTGCTCGGCCTCGTCGGCGAAGAGCTGCCTGCCGACGCGTCGAGCCTGGCCAACGTCCTGTCCTCGGGCCTCCCCGTCATCTGCAGCATGGCACCGGGCGACTTTACCAAGACGGGGCACTTCATCGTGCTCTGCGGGCTCGATGACGAGGGCCGCGCGCGGGTGTTCGACCCCAACAGCGCCGAGCGCAGCGCCGTGACCTGGGATTTGGACGTCATCCTGAGCCAGTGCCGCAACCTGTGGGCGTTCTCGCGGGCGTGAGGGCCGCCGCGGGAGAGGGCGCGTCAAGAAATCCGCCGTCAGGTGGCCAAAAACGGCGATCGTGAAAAGCCTTGCTTGTTTGATAAATCGTGCATCCAGGTGTTTTCCTGCAGCACGGCACCGCGCCGACGGGTTCCGCGCGTCGTTCTCGTCCGGAAGCAACCGTCGCGGCCCCATCCGGGCGGTCGCATACTCTACACGATCGGCCTTTTTGGCCAGCAAGGCTCCTTTTTCCCGACCTGACGCCTTCCCTGCGCGCCGGCAGACCCTGGCGGGTGCTATGCTGACCCGCAGACAACCGCACCGGCGCGCCGCCGCATCCGCGCCGCGGCATCCGCCCGCCCCCCCGCCACCGCCCAAGGAGGCACCGCATGCCCGTCAAGATCTGCGTTCTCGGCGAGAAGGCCTATTACGAGCGCATCCTGCCCGACAACCCCTATCTCGCAGGCGATAGCTGCCTGTTCCTGGGGCATGACGCCACGGACGACGAGGTCGTCGCCGCCATGCCCGACGCCGAGGTCCTGCTCGTCGACGCCATCACACCCGTCACGGCGAACCTAATCGAGCGGCTCCCCAAGCTCAGGCTCGTCAACTCGGAAGGGGTCGCGTTCGACAAGATCGACCTGGCATGCGCCGCCGCGCACGGCGTGTACGTCTGCAACAACCAGGGCATGAACGCCGGCGCCGTCGCCGAGCAGACGATCCTGCTCATGCTCGGCCTGCTGCGCGGCGTGGTCCCCGGCGATGCCGCCGTCCGCGCGGGGCGCCAGATGGAGGTCAAAATGCGCGGGATGCGCGACGGCATCGCCGACTTGGCGGACTGCACGGTCGGTATCGTCGGCCTGGGCTGCATCGGGCGGGCGACGGCCGAGCGCCTCAGGGCGTTCGGAACGCGCGTCGTCTACACCGGCCGCACGCGCAAGGACCCCGCGCTCGAGGCCGAGCTGGGGGTCTCGTACGTCGAGCTCGACGAAATGCTCCCGCAGTGCGACTTCGTGAGCATCCACTGCGCGGTCACCCCGCAGACGACGGGGATGGTCGACGACACCTTCCTCGCCCGGATGCGCCCCGACGCATATCTCGTCAACACCGCGCGGGGCGAGATCGTCGACAACGACGCGCTCGCACGCGCGCTCGTCGCGGGGACCATCGCGGGGGCGGGGCTCGACACCGTCTTCCCCGAACCGGTCACGACCGACAACGTCCTGCTCAACCTGCCGCCCGAGGCGGCGGGGCGCATCCTGTTCTCGCCCCACGTCGGCGGCATCACGACGGGCAGCATGCGCCGCGGCCAGGCGCACATGTGGGACAACGTCGCCCGCATCGAGCGCGGCGAGCGGCCGACCTGCATCGTGAACGGACTCTAACGGGCCCCGGGCGGCGGAAAGGTAGACGGCGCCGGGTAGCCTCGGTCGCGACCCGCGCCGCCCGTCCCCGCAGTGTATGCTTCCTATTCGGAGGCGCGCTCGAGCGCCTGCGCCACCGCGTCGATGATGGCGTCGGAGGTCAGCGTCGCCCCCGAGGCGGCATCGACGCCCTCGGTGGTCTGAAGCTCGAGTATCTGGGGGATCACGTAGCGCTGGGCCTTCTCCGCCATGGCAGCGACCTCGGAGTTCTGCCCGACGCGGATGTCAGCGATGACGCCGTCCTCGATAGTCACCGTGACCGGAACCTGGCCGACCTTGCCAGCGGAGGATGCGCGGTAGACGCCGTCGGCATAGACCGGCACCTCGTCTTCGAACTGGGTGTCGCCACCGTCGCCGTCCCGCTCGGCGCCGTCGTCCTCGAGAGCCTCCGCCGAGCCCACGATACCGCGGGACCCGGACTCCTCGCCAGGCTGGCCGGACGCCGCCCCGCCGTCCTGGGCCGCGTCGTTTTGGGCGGCGCTCTGGACCATGCTCTGGCCGTCGGTGGACTCAGCCGGATGCGAGGAACCGAACGGGGCGAACGCCGCAATGGAGCAGCCGAGGACGATGACCAAACCGGCGGCGGCAACCTTGTATCCGGTCCTCATGCACCCCTCCAGCCTGCTACCCGACGAACGCGCGGACCCGACGTCCGGCGTGTATGCTCAACAATGGTGTCCCTTGCATGCGGAGCAAATGTGGTCGTCTTCCGCGCATCGTGCGCAGACATGGATATTACACACCGCCGGCTTTAGAGCATGCCCAGGTTGGCGCGGTCGAAGTCGTCGGGCTTGGCCATCATGACCAGGCGCTCGTAGTACGCCTGGAACTGGGCCGCAAGCGGACCCGACGCGTCGGCCGCCCCCACGACACCGTGCTCGTCGGACACGAGCAGCACCTCGTCGCCGTCGGACAGCGCAAGGTCGTCCCCAAGCCCCCGCGGGGCGAACGAGACCGCCCTGCCCAGCGTCTTTGCCAGGTCTGCGACCAGGGAGTTGGCTCCCGAGAGGGGTTTTTCCGCGGAGGTCAGGGCGTCGAAGCCGCCTTCGCGCGCGATCCAGACGACCTCGCCCTCCACCGGACGCTCGCCCGCCGCGCGCACCCGGTCGCACAGCCCGCGCACGGTCAGCGGCGGCAGCGGCTCGTACGCCTCGGTCGCCATGACGGCGCGGCCCTGGTCGTCGACCGCGAGGGAGAGGACGCCGTCGGGATGGTCGCCCGAACCCTCCGCCAGCGTCCACTCGATGTGCTGGCGCGCCCACGACGCCAGGCCGTTGCTCACGCCCGCCTGGGTAAACGCGCGCAGGTGGCGGTTCTTGAGGGGCAGCGCCCGGTTGTGGAGCCGCCAGCGCATGGTGAGAACGGGCTCGCCGACGAACAGGTCTTCGGGGATGAATTCTGACATGCGGATGACGCCTTTCTGCCAAGCCGGCCCGGGCATGCAGGGCGGCGGTGTGTGCCGCACGCCATTGTAGCCGCCCGAGGCGTCGGTCGCGCGCGGACCGGGAGAGTCCGGAAGAATCGCACTACCGGGCAGGGTCGCCGGACCCCTCGGACGGAGCGTCCGCGTCGGGGGCGTCGCTCACCACGACCCCCGTTGCGGGGACGACGTCGTCCGAGGGACGCCGCCCGGACGCGGCGCCTCCGGCGGGATCTCCCGCGCCGTCCGCCGCGCCGGCGTCGCCGCCCTTGCGCAGGAAGTACAGCCCGGCGGCGATGGCCGCGGCACCGGGGCCCGGCAGCACGAGCATCGGCACGCCCGCCATGACGAGCAGCATGCCGACCGCCTTGTTGCCCAGCGGCCCGAAGTCGCGCATCGCCCCCTTCGGGTAGACCGCGTCGTAGTCGCGCCAACCGCCCGGGGTCTTCACATAGGCCTCGACGACGACCCGCTGCCCCGTCTGCGGGTCGGTCACCGTGTGGGGGCGCGCGTCGGCCTCGCGCATGCCGGCGGCGTTTTTGACCGCGGCCTTGGCGGCGGCGGTGCGGACCGACCCCGCCGCCGCCGTCCCGGCCTTTTTGGCCGCCTCGCCCGCCCTGCGCGCGGCATCCGACGCCTTGGCACCCGCGCCCTCGGCCGCCTCTCGCACCGCAGGCGCGGCTTTCTGCGCGGCATCTTTCGCCGCCGAGACCGCCCGGTCCGCGACGTCCTGGAGCACCGGCGCCGCCTTGTCGGCGAACTCGCGCAGCTTGGGGCTCATGCGGTCGGCGAACGCCTCGGTGGCGTCGGCGGCCCGGTTCACGGCGGAGCGGGCGTTGGCGAGCGCGTTTTTGGTCCGCGGGTCCTCCGCCGCGTCCTGCAGCGCCTTGCTCGCCTTGCCAACGCCGTAGCCTACCGTGTACGCGGCGTTCGAGGCGACCTTTTTGAGCCTGTCGGCAAATCCCACGATGCACCCCCGTGTCGTCCGGAACCGTTCACGGGAGTATATGCCCACGCGCAGGGCATCCTAACGGAGCACTCCGGTGCCCTCGAGCACCGCCAAAGCGGCGCCGCACGCATCGCACGCGCGCGCCGCCGCCTGGAGCGCGGTGTGCGCGCAGGTCGGGACCGCGATGCAGGCGACGCCGCCAGCCGCAAGCACCTCCACGACGTCGGGAGGTGGGCACACGGCGTCGCATGCGCAAACCAGGCCGTCGGGAACGATGCCGGAGCGCGCGCACGCGTCCGCGGCGTGGCGCAGCGCGACGCGCGCGGCGTCGGCGACGTCGAGCTGCCCCGCACCCATGCCGAACAGGGCCCCATCCCTCACCACGGCGACGGCGTTCGACCGGGCGGTCGAGACGATCCGCGCGGCGAAGCGCGCGTCGGACGCCTCCCCTTCGGACGGCATGCGTGCGGTGGGGCAGCCGCTGTGCGGCCCCATCCCGCCGGACGCATCGGTGCGGGTGCGCTCCACGACCATCCCCCCATCGAGCGGATGCAGGGCGAGGCCGGGGCCGACGCCCTGCCCCACGCCCGTCGCCAGCGCGCACACGTCGCGATGCGTGCCCAGCATGAGCAGGGCGTCCGGTTTGAACGAGGGGGCGACCAGCCCCGCAATCGGCCAACCCGGCGCAAACAGCCGCTCGACGAAGGCAGGGATCACCGGACGGTTGACGGCCACAACCGCCCCGGCGACGCCGCAGCGCGCCGCATCGGGGACAAACCCGCACGCCAGGGCGGCGTCGCAGGCGGAGATGGGCGTCGGCGCCACGGCGGCCGCACAGGGGATGCCGCGTGCGAACGCCGCGAACGCGGGACCGTCGAACAGGCGCACCGCACCCCATGCGGCCGCTGCGTCGAGCAGCGTCTCCCACGAGGGAGCCGCCCCGTTGACCCGGCGCGCGGCGGCAACCGAGGGACCGGAGGGGCCGAAATCGGGGCAAGCGCCGTCGAAGCGGTAGAGCGCCGCGGCGCGGCCGGGGGCGGACCCGCGCGCCAGGTCGAACACCTTTGCAAAATGCAGGTCGAGCCGCTGCGGCACGGCCCCGTCGTCGGCTTCCCGAACGGTTGTGCCAGGCGTCAATCCGTCGTCCATGCGAACGCATCCTCTCTCGGCTTTGGGCCGCACAGGAAACCGGGCCGCCGCATGCGAGGCGACGGCCCGGCCCAGGGTCAGGCGGAACGCGGCCGCGGCGCTTTTCGGGCCGCGGAGACCGCCTTAGTGGTGGAACAGGCGCATCCCGGTGAACGCCATGGCGATACCGTAGCGGTCGGCCGTCTCGATCACGTTGTCGTCGCGGATCGAGCCGCCCGGCTCCACGATGTAGCACACGCCCGACTTGCGCGCGCGCTCCACGTTGTCGCCAAAGGGGAAGAACGCGTCGGAGCCCACGGTCACGCCGGTCTGCGTGGCGATCCAGGCCTTCTTCTCCTCGGCGGTGAGCGGCTCGGGCTTCACCTTGAAGACCTCCTGCCACGCGCCCTCGCGCAGCACGTCTTCGTACTCGTCGGAGATGTAGACGTCGATGGCGTTGTCGCGGTTGGGGCGACGGATGCCGTCGACGAACTGCAGGCCGAGCACCTTGGGGTGCTGGCGCAAATACCAGTTGTCGGCCTTGTTGCCGGCGAGGCGCGTGCAGTGGATGCGGCTCTGCTGGCCGGCGCCCACGCCGATGGCCTGGCCGTCCTTGACGTAGCACACCGAGTTGGACTGCGTGTACTTGAGGGTGATGAGCGCCACAATCATGTCGCGCTTGGCGGCCTCGGGCAGCTCCTTGTTGGCAGTCACAACGTTGCCGAGCAGGCCCTCGTCGATGCGGAAGTCGTTGTGCCCCTGCTCGAAGGTGATGCCGAACACGTCCTTGCACTCCTGCTCGGCGGGCACATAGGCGGGGTCGATGCGCACGACGTTGTAGCCGCCCTTCTTCTTGGTCTTGAGGATCTCGAGCGCCTCGTCGGTGTAGCCGGGGGCGATGATGCCGTCGGACACCTCGCCCTTGAGGTAACGGGCCGTGTCGGCGTCGCACACGTCGGACAGGGCCGCCCAGTCGCCGTAGGAGCACAGGCGGTCGGCGCCGCGAGCGCGGATGTACGCGCAGGCGATGGGGCTCAGCTCGCCGGGTTCGTCCACGAAGTAGATCTGACGGTCGACCTCGGACAGCGGCAGACCCACGGCGGCGCCGGCCGGACTCACGTGCTTGAACGACGCGGCCGCCGGCAGGCCCGTGGCCTCCTTGAGCTCCTTGACGAGCTGCCAGGAGTTGAAGGCGTCGAGGAAGTTGATGTAGCCGGGCTTGCCGTTGAGCACCTCGATCGGCAGGTCGAACCCGTCTTTCATGAAGATGCGCGAGGGCTTCTGGTTGGGGTTGCAGCCGTACTTGAGCTCGAGTTCGTTCATGGGGACTCCTCTCTTGCGGGGGCGCAGGCCAAACGGGTCGCTAGTCGCCGAGATTCTTGTTGTAGAGCTTTACCGCGCCGTCGACGTTCGCATAGAGCGAGACCTTGTTGTCGGCGTTGAGGGCGCCCCACAGCTCGTCGGGCTCGGGCATCTTGACCTCGACGGGCTCGCCGGCAAAGGTGGGCAGGGGGTTGCCGTCGCCCTGGTAGGTGCTGATGAAGTAGCCCACACCCTCGTCGCAGCCCTCGTAGCAGAAGAACTCGCGCAGGCAGCGGCCGGAGGCGTGCTTGAGGATGCTCATCTGGAACGAGCCGTCGGGGTTGACGACGGCCGAGATGCGCGGGGTGAAGTTGGGGGCGTCGGGCTCGTACTCGCGGGCCATGCAGCCGGCGAAGAAGTCGCCCTTCTCCACGATGGTGTCGGTCTGGTCGCCGTTGGTGACCACGAGCCTGTCGCCCATGGTGCGCACCGGGTGGTAGATGATGAGGCTCGGGTCCTCGAGCAGGGCCGGGTCGTGCGCCTCGGTGCGGATGCCGTCCTCGGTCGCCGCGAACACGCGGTTGCGGCTGTTGGCGCTGCGGCCCATGATCCAGTAGTACACGCGGTCCTTGCCCACCACGATGCCGCGGCCGGGGTAGGGGTTGGTGCGAACGAGCTCGAGCAGGTCTTGCATGCGCGCGTCCTTTCCGTCGGGGCCGTCGAGCGCGGCCCGCCACCGCCGTCTCGCCGCCAGGGCCGTCCGCCGCGCTCGCGTGCGGCCGCCCGGGCAAACACACGGGCGGAGGCCGCGCAAACGAAAAAGGGCAAGCCGACCTCGGCGCATGCGGGTGCGCGAGATGGACTTGCCCAGACGGTCGGCTATGGCGTGCTGCGCGCCGCTTCCCCGTGGTGCTCCACGATTACCCGTCAGTGGCGGCGCGCGTCGTTCGACCGCCAGTGTAGCATGCGCGAACGGACGGCAGGCGCACGGCGGCGACACCGCGCAAAGCCCGCGCAAACGGGCGACCTACAAAAGCGCGCCCACCTCGATTGACGGTTCGTCGCCCCAGATGCTCACCGGTACCGCGACGCCGAAGGGGTAGACCACCGGAATGCCTTCGTGCTCGAACCGGTACACGGTCGTGCGCCGATGGGCCGGATCGACGATCCAGTATTCCCCCACACCGGCGCGTTCGTAAAGGTCGAGCTTCTTGTAGTAATCCATTCGCATGCTGGAAGGAGAAACGACCTCGGCAACGAAATCGGGAGCGCCGACGACGGCGCGCTCGGTCACCTTGGAAGAATCGCACACCACAAGCACGTCGGGCTCGACCCATGTCGATTCATCTGCAGCAAGGTCGACGGCAACTGGGGCTTGCAAGACCAGGCAATCCCCCCGTTGCGCCTCCACATGATTGGCCAATGCACGGAACAGGCCGCCGACAACCTTTTGATGAGCGATGCTCGGAGGCGCCATGTCGTACAGCTCGCCTTCGACCAGTTCCGCCCTGCGCCCTTCGGGCAATCCCCAATAATCCGCCGCTGTGGCAGGGGCCTCCTGCGGTATGGCCATCGTCCACCTCCAACCGAGCGTATGAATGCGGCGCCGGAACGTGCGGCCCCAGAGCCGCCTTTCGGCATTGTATACCCTGCCACGCGGGAACACGGATCACCCTGCCGGACATTCCGCTGCAGCGCCTCATCCTAGCCTGTCACCATCGTGTCCACGACCGGTCAGGCTTATGCCCTCCGTGTGCAGCTCGACTTCCGAGGCGATCAGGTCGCCCAACATGTAGCCCATGAGCTGGGTGTCGTTCAAATCGTCGGCATCGACCTGCTCAAGGACACCCTCGATGCAGGTTATCGTGTCTTCCAACGTGCGCTGCCATCCGAGGGCGGAGATGTCGGCAGGGTCGCCGTCGATGGTGGCGATGACCGAATACTGGAACATGCCGGACCCATCCGCACGCGTCGCCAAAGCGTCGATGGGATTGCCCAAGAACAAATCGCAATACGGAAGCAGCGTCAAGACGTCGCAGACAAACGATGCAAGCTTGTCCGTCGTGCGGACCTCCTGCAACTTGCCGTCAGATGCAAGCCTCCCCACCAGAGCCTGACCTCCAGGAGTCTCAAACCCGGCCTCTTCGTACAGGGTCATAAAGTCGGCGATGGTGAGTGCCTCGTTGCCGTCGACCTGAAGCCACAGGTCGATCACCCGCTCCCATTGGGCGTCGGTGTAGCTGTTGCTCGTCTCGGGAACCATATACCCGGCAACTTCCCTCGACTCCGCGGTCGAGGTTTCGGGAGACGCGTCGACGTCCGCCGCCTCCGCCGCAGGGTCGGAACCCCACCGTGACCTGTCAGCCTCCGCCGCCGCGGCGGCCCACAGCTCCTCGACCTCGCCCTCCTCGGCGACGCGCACGCCGGCAAGCTCGCCGTCGCCATCGTATTCAACGACGAGGTCGACCGCGTCGGGTCCGACCTGCTCGTAGGCGATGTCAGGGCGGGGCTGGACAAGGTCGGTCACGATGGAGCCGCTCTGCGGGTCGTATATGCGCGCCACGGGCGTGCCGTCGTAGTCCACCGCGTAGTAGGGCAGACCACCGAAGCCCTCAGGCCCAGCGTCGGCCCACTCGTAGGTCACCCCGAACGGCTCAAGCGCCACGAACAGGTCGGCCGCGGCGGCCTGGCGCACCGTGATCCGACGCTGCTCCAGGTTCTCGTAGGTAACGGCGAGCTCGCATTCGCCGCTGGCCAGCTCGGCCCCCTGGTCGTCGAGCACGGAATAGTTCAGCTGTAGCGATACGTCGGAGTACAAACGAACCCGCATGGCGAACTCGTTTCTGAACTCGATGCCGAACGACTGGAGCAGCTCGTTCGCGTCGGCGGGATCAAACTCCAACGCGCACTCAAGCAAATCGCTGGCCTGCTGCTCGAACGCCAGCGCGTTGTCGACGACGTGCGTCACGTAGGTGACCTCCGGGTCTTCGACGCGCACGGTCATCTGGTAGGAAAGCGTCTCGCCCTCGGCCCCCGGCATGGGGATAGAGCCGGTAAACGCGTGCGCCTCCCAATCGTCCGACAGCAGCGGCAGCAGCCCGTAATAGGCGAACGCCGCGACGGCGGAGTCGGTGTCGGACACCGTCGTCCACGGAATGCGGCCCCGCGCCAGCGTGCACAGGTCGGGGTCGGCGGCGAGCCGGGAGAGCAGGTCGTTGGCGCCCAGATTGCCGCCCTCGGGGATGCCGAACCGCTCGAGCGCATCGGCGCGGAACTGCGCGACGGTCGTGTGGTTCTCGCCATAGGGCGGCGCCGCAAGCTGGTCGCGCAGAAACGCGGACAGCTCCTCCCATTCCTCCGCCGTGCAGTCGATGCTGAGCCGGACGGCCGCATCGCCCGTCCCGGCGGTCGCGATATAGGGCTCCGCATCGTCGGAGGGGACATCGTCGGCACGGACGACCACCGCCGGGGCGCCTGTCACCGCACCGTCCGCTGCCGAATCGTCGTTTGCCGACGTGCCCGCCGCCGGGGCGTCGACCGCCGACGTGGCGAAGGCGACTGGGATGGCAACCGCCAGCACGACCGATGCGACGAGGGCGGCCGCCGATGTCCTCTTGACGTCCATGATGGCTCCTATCCTCTTCTCGATGCCGGTTTTGCCGAAACCGCTGTACAGCGCCGCCAAGGCACCGCGCGCCTCCTCCATGTCGAGCAGGGCGTGCGCATAGCCGGCGCGCGACTGCACGCCCAGGCTTCGCACGGCCTCCCCGTCGCAGGCGAACTCGATGTCGCGGTTGGCGAGCACGAGCGTCACCCAGGCGAGCGGGTTGAACCAGTGCGCGCATACGGCCGCCACGAACAACAGCTTCGCTGCGACGTCGAACCGACGAATGTGGGCGAGCTCGTGGGCGAGCACGCAGCGCGCTCGCTCCTCGTCAGACCAGTCAAACGAGTTTGGGACGACGATGGCGGGGCGGACGATTCCGCGGGCAAGCGGCGCAACGACATCCGACGACGCCACCACGCGCAGGCGGCGCAACCTCAGGCGATGGTCGGCGACGGGACCCACAGCGGAACAAGCAGGCGCAACGCGACAAGCGCCCACAGGACCACGAAGGCGCATTTGGGGAGCTGCCCGAACAGCAAGGCGCGCACGGCGACCACCGCGAGCGCCATGACGGCGCCTGCCGCGCTCAGCTGGACCAAGACCTGCGCAACCTCGCCCATGTCCGCCCTTTCCCCCCGTGCCGCCCGCCGCCCGGTGCGACCGTCATCCGTCACGCTCAAACGCCGACCCCCGGCTGCCGGCGGCCGGTTCCACCTTGGGCCGCGCTCAGTCGTCGTACGCGTCGATCATCTCCCGAAGGCGCTCGATCTCGTCGCGGGAAACCCTTCTGCCGCCCAGCAGCGCCGCAAAGAGCTTGTCGACCGATCCGTCGTAGAGCTTTTCGATGAGGCCGTCGGTCTCGGCGCGCTGCACCTGCTCCTTCGGGACAAGCGGCCGGCAGGCGAACCCGGGCTCGCGGCGCTCCACCGCGCCTTTCTTGACGAGCCGCTTGATGAGGGTGTACGTCGTGTTGGCGTTCCAGCCGAACGCCTCGGTGAGCTCGGCCGCCACGTCGCGCGCAAGCGTCTCGTCCCGGCGCCACAGGACGTTCATCACCTTGAGCTCGGAATCGTTGAGCTTAACGTCCATGGACGACCTCCTCGAGACGGTCCCGGAGAGCAAGTCGGATGGGCAAAACCGTATGGGCGAAACCATATTGGCGCGACCGTATGCGCCCATGGGGCGCTTGCTCCGATAAGACATTTGTCTGATACGCTTTGATAATACAGGTGTCTTATTCGTGTTGTCAAGCGGGTTGGTGGGGAAAACGGCGGGCCGGTGGGCAGCTGGCAGGTTGGCGGGCAAACTGGCGGGCAGGCAGGCAACTGGCGGGCCAGCGGGCAAACTGGCGGACAGTCGCGCCGGCCATGCCTGCCGCGCCGGTCGTCTCGACCATGCCCGCCGCGCCGGTCGTCTTGGCTGCGCCGGTCGTCTCGGCCGCGTTGTCTGAAAAAATGCACGTTGCGAACGATTGGGAGAGGGGCAAGTCGGCGCCAGCATCCTCGATAGTCAATCCAATATTACGTTTTAGCAAATTACTTTTCGTATTGTGCCATTTTGGAACGCCGCGGTCGCTTCCGCACCGTTCGCAACGCGCAGATTTTCAGACAACCGCCCTTTCTGCACGCGCGCCAACCCACGCGCGCCGCCTCGCACGCGTGCCCGTCCCGCGCGCCACCACGCACGCAAGCGCGCCACCCCGCGCGCGCACCACCACGCGCGCCTACCCGTGCACGCGCGCCCGTCCCGCACGCACCGCCGCCCGTCCCGTGCGGGACGGGCTTACTCCTCGAGGGACTCGAACACCGGGGGCATCGCGTCGTCGCGCAGCGTCGCCTCCGCCGCTCCGAGCAGGTTGCGCGCGAACCCGTAGGCCCCCACATCTGTCAGCGCCCCGGCGGCCTGCACGAGAAAATCGGCGTTGCGCCCGACCTGCCCCAGGTCGATGCCCTCGCGCGCCAGCAGCGCCTCGACCTCGCGGTCGCCCAGCGCCCGCGGCTTCTCGCCGTAGCGCTGCAGGAAGTCGACCGCCTCGGTCGCGGCTATCTCGGTCAGCGAGCGGTCGTACTCGACGCAGCGCTGGTAGCAGGCGAGCCCCACGTCGCGCCGGTCGGTCAGGCAGAACGCGTACCCCAGCCAGTAGAGCGCGAGGCCGACGTCGGTGGGGCTCCACGCGATGCGCAGCATCTGCTTGAGTGTGTCAATCTCGCTCAGGTAGTCGAAGACGCAGAAGTAGCAGCGCGCCAGGCGCAGGTACCCCGCCGCCACCGACGGTGCGAGCTCCACGCAGCGGCGGGCGTGGGCGATGGCGTCCTCCCCGTGGTCGAGCGAGTCGGCGAGAAGCGACGCGAGCCGATAGTGGCACAGGTAGTACTCGTCGGCGCACAGGCGCAGCTCGCGGCCGTCGTCCGCCTCATCGCAGCGCGCGGCATACAGCGCGCGCGAGGCATACGAGTCGAAGTAGCGGTAGCGCCGCGTCGCCGTGTCGGCGAACAGGACGCGCTCGTCGATCCCGTCAATCATCGCCTCGACCCGCCTGCGGGTGCCCTCCGGGTCCTTGTGGAGCAGACGGTAGGCGTTGCGCGAACCCGCCTGCAGGCCGTAGATGTCGCCGAGCGCCTCGACGATGGCGCCTTTGGACCCCGCGGTGAAGGAGCCGTCCTCGATCCCCTGGCGCACGCGCATGCACGCCTCGCGGAACAGGGGGTTCTCGATGCGGTCGTGGACGTCCTTGAGGGCCGCGAGCGCGCCTTCCGTACCGTGGGCGGCAAACGCCTCGGTCACCTCCTCGGCGGCCCGGCGCCGCGCCGCGTTCTCGTAAATCGCAAGGTCGCTCACGAACGAGGCGCGCAGAAGCTCCGATCCCCGCACGGTCAGAGGCCGGTCGTCGAACTCGGGCTGCACGTCCGTTCCCTGCGGGTGCAGGCGGGGATCGTCGGCGTCGTAGAGCGGCCGAACGCATCCCAGGTGGCCGTCGGCGTCGAGCGCATAGCTGTGATGCACCGGCGCGATGAACGCGAACGGGTCGTCCGCCAGGGCCGCACGCTGGTCGGGGGTCGCCAGGGACCGAGCGAACCAAGCGCGGCCGAACTGCACCGTCGCGACGCACGCCGGCTCCCCCATGACCGGGCCGCGCACCAGGCCGCCCCCGAGCGGGGCGAGCTCGTCGACCCCCCGCGCGCTGCCCATGCCGTGCCAGCAGTTCACCGTCACGCGCTCGACCTGGCCCGACGCCCAGAAGCCGACCGCGGCGACCAGCGCGGCGAGGTGCAGGGCATAGCGCGACGCCAACCCCTCGCGCTCGGCGTAGGTGCGCTCGCGCCAGGCGCCGCCGCCCCCGCCCGCCAGCCGCACGACGTCCGGCATCAGGCCCGAGGAAGGGCATTCCACGTCCACCACCAGATCGCCGGCCACCGCATCGAAGCGGAACCCGTACTCGAGCCGGTAGGGCAGGCGCAGCCCCTCGCACCCCCGCGCGAACGAGATCCGTGCGTCGAGGTCGACGCTGCCCGTCTCCGACCGTTCGATGCCCGCCACCGTGTCGTCGAGATAGGGCGCTGCCAAGTCCGAAATGCGGTCGGCCAGCCAGGAGTCGAGCTCGGCGACCTGGCCGAACGAGGCGGACTGCGCCATGCCGAGCTGGTCGAGACGCTCCGCCATCAGCAGGAAGCGATTGAGGATTGACTCGGCGGCGAGCAGCTTGAACGCGCCGTCGGCGCTCACCTGGCCGCGGTCGAACGCGATGTAGAACAGCCGCGCGTAGGCGACCGTGCGCACCATGCGCACGGCGGGGGGAGCCATGACCCGCTTCCCGTCGGGGCCGGTCGCGCTGATGAGGGTCAGGCCGGGGATGCCCGACTCCTCGAGCGCACGCTGGATCGAGGCGAGCAGGTCGCTGCCGTCGCGGGCGACATGGTCGTCGCGACTCCCCTCCCTGCCGTCGGAAGCGCCTTCCCCTGCGTCGGAGAAGGTGGGGAGGTCGGCGGCATCGACGGGGGCGACCCTGAACACCGACGCCCCCGCGCCGTCGCCGCCCGGCTCGTCTTCGGAGAGCGGGGCGAGGTCGGACGCCCTGAGGTGCTCGAGCCCCGCCGCGCTCAGACACCGGGCCGTGTAGCCGACGATGCCCGGGGGCACGAGCAGCGGGTGCGCCTCCGCCTTGCGGGCGTCTGCCACGAACAGGTCCACCGTCTCGAACAGGTCGGACGACTGCAGCCGCCCGAGCAGGTCCTTGACGTTGACCGAGCTCAGGGAGACGCCCGCGCGCCGCGGAAACAACCAGAACGCCAGAAAGGCGACGGCGCACGCGGCGGTTGGATCAAGACCGGCGGACTCGAGGCCCAGGCCTTCGCGGACGCCCGTGAAGGAGAGGGTGCCGTGGGGGGCCTCGGAATACTCGACGACGCGCGCGGTCTTGGTCCTCGACAGCGCGACCTCAACGAAGCCCGCACCCGGAGTCGCCTTCGCGAAACCCACGAGCCGGACGTCCGGCGTGCGGGCGGGGGGCATCGTCTGCACGCCGCCAGCCGAGAACGCGCGGCCGTACGCATCGATGTAGGCGACTATGGTCGCCGTCTTTTCCGCGGCGGGCGCCGGATCAGCCGAAGGCCGGGCTATTTCGAGCAGGTAGGCGCCGCCGCCCGGCGGCAGGGGCAGACCCCGCCTCAGCAGCGCGTAGGTCGCAGCCTCGACCTCGCGACCGTCCCCGTCCCCCCGGGGGGCGACGAGGCTCGGAAGGACCTCGACGGACGCCCCCTGCGGAAGCGACACGCTGCCGTCGGGAAGGACGGCGCAAGCAGGGACGGACGGATCCTGGGAAAGGGCATCGCCGCATGTTCCGCACGGGCATGCGCCGCCAGGGACCGCGGAAACGTCGGCGGAGGAGGCGCACATGCTGGCGGACCCGTCCGAGGGCGACGCGGCGCCTTGACGGCGCGGGCCCTCAGCGGCCTCGCGGCCGCCGGACGCCCCCCTGCCCAGCAATGCCGCCAGGCGCGCCACGACGCCTTTCCGGCGGCGAGACGGCGACGGTGAGCTGCCGCCGCATGCGGCGGCGCCCGGGGCAGCCGTGACGGAACTCGCGGCTGCCGACGGCACGCCATCGGACGCGGCCCCCTCTTCTCCCCCATCGGCCGCAGAAGCCGCCCCGGGGCCTGCATCGCTGGAAGCGCCGGCGGTCAAAGGGGCACGGGCGGGTCGGGGGAATGCGAGCACCTCGGGCACGGGAACGGCGGCAGGGGTCGCAGCGTGCGGGACCCCGCGCGAAGCGGCATGAGAACCCTCCGGCTCGCCCTTGCCGCCAAACCAGCCGTCAGCAGCGGGGGCGAAGCCGCCAGGGGTATCGACCCGCGACGCGCCCTCGTCCCTGCCCGTCTCGACCTTGTTTGCACCCTCGTCCAACGCTGCCCTTTTCCATCGCTCGCCTATATCGTCGGCCTGCGCCATCGCACGCTGCCGATGGCCCGTACCGCCATTCGTAAACGTATAGTTTCCCGCAGACGGCACGCCGAAATCAAACGGGCGGCAATGTCTACAAACTTGCCGGCATTCGACCGGTGCCGGTCATCATGCCTCGCGCGGCCACCAGGAAAGCTTGGCGATGTTGTCGCGAATGTGGGCGCACGAGGCGTGGAAGCGCGCCAGCTCCTCATCGTCCAGGTTGAGCGTCAGCACCTGCTCGACACCCGCGCGCCCGATGATGCACGGCAGCGAGGTGAAGATCCCCTCCTCGCCATACTGGCCGCGCATGAGCGTGGAAGCGCCCATCACGGAGTGTTCGTCGTGCAGCACGGCCGCCACGATGCGCGCCGCCGCGTTGGCGACGGCATACTCGGTGCACCCCTTCCCGGCAAGCGTGACGTAGCCGCCGTAGAGCGCTTTCTGGCCGAGGTCGGCCTGGTCGAACCCAAAGCGCTCCGGATCCTCCAACGCAAGCTGAGAAAGCGGCTTGCCGGCGATTGAGGCGCACGACCAGGCAGAGAGCCCCGAGAAGCCGTGCTCTCCGATCATGTAGGCGTCGACCGACTTGGGATCGATCCGCGCCGCGTTGGCGATCTGGTAGCGCAGGCGCGCCGAATCGAGCGCCGTCCCCGTGCCGATAATGCGGGACGGGTCGTAGCCGGTGAGCTTCCAGAACGCCGTGGCGACCACGTCGCAGGGGTTGGCTATCGTGACCCAAACGCCCTCGAACCCCGCGTCGACGATGCGGTTGGCAAACGAGCGGCAGGCGTCGGTGGTGAAGAACAGCTCGCCGTCGCGGCTCTCGGCGGCGAGCGCGACCTTGCCCGCCGCGTTCACGACGATGTCGCATCCCGCCAGCTCCTCGTAGCGGTCCTGACAGTCGAAAACCTGGGCGTTGTAGGGGCAGAACATCATCGCGTCAGAAAGGTCCTGCTTTTCGGAGGCGGTCTTTTGCGCATCGATGTCGCACAGGTACAGCTCGTCGGCCAGCCCCTGCATCAGGATGCTGTTGGCGACGTGCGCCCCCACGTGACCGACCCCGACGATGCCGACTTTGCGCGCGCCCAATACCATGTCGAGCTCCCTTCGCAGATTGCGGGCAGAGATGGCCGAACCGACATGCGGCCCGTTCCATTGTATGCCGCACGTGCCCGAATTCGATGCCGGCGGCCGCGGCAAGCCCCGCTTACATGCCGTCGCCACGCAAAAGGGACCCCGGCGTCAGCCGAGGCCCCTCGTCGAGCGGGGACGTCCGCCAGAGACGCTATGCTTCCCACGAATCCAGGGCCGAGGCCTGCTCGCCGGCCACCTTGCCCAGATAGAGGTGCCTGAGCACGTTGACGCCGCAGCAGTGGTAGGACTTGATGATCTGCCCACCCGCCGTGTTGCTCGACAGGTAGAGGCGCGGGATGGGGTTGCCGAAGACGTCGATGGCGCGGGCCTGGGTGTCGACCCGCATGCCGCCCGTCATGAACGAGTAGCCGAACGCCGTCCCGTCCTCGTTGACCGTGACGCCGTTGGCCGGGAACACGAGCTCGCCGCCCAGGGCGAGGACCGCCCTGATGCCGGCGCCGTCGTTGTCGTCGGGCAGGTCGATGGTGGGGCCGTTGCCGCAGCCCTCCTCCGCCGTGAAGTCGTAGTTCGTGTAGTTGAAGAACATCTCGTGGTTGCTGCAGAAGTTTCCGGTGCACACCACGACGCCCTTGCGCGCCTTGATCTTGATCTCGGTGCCGCCCTGGTCGGCGACGATGCCGAGGACCTCGTTGGACCCGGGCTGGGTGACGAGGCTCACGAGCGAGGTCTCGGTCATGGTCTGCACGCCGCGCTCCTCGAACGCGTCGCTGAAGATCTTCCAGAGGCCGGTGCCGCCGGGGTTGGGGCACACCTGCTTGTCCGCTTCGCCGATGATCGGGTCGTCGGGGTTGGGACTGAACCAGTGGCACCGCGCGACGGGTGTCATGCCGTGGGCCTCGAAGTTCTCCGGCTGGGTGCCGATGTTGAGACCGGGCTCGGGCGAATAGGTCAGGCCGCCCTCGATGCCCTCGCTGAAGCCCCACTGGTCGAGCGGCTGGCCGCCCAGGTCGTCGATGAGCCAGTCGATGATGGCGGCGGAGTTGTCGCAGATGTCCCGGACCAGGTCGGCGTCGCACAGGTCGTCCTGCATGGCCATCCAGTAGGCATAGAAGTCGTCGGCGTTGTCCTCGACGCCCAGCGCCTTCTGCACCTGCGAGCCGGCCGCCGCCACGCCGCCGCCGCAGCGTCGGAGCTGGCCGCCGAGCCAGTCCTTCTTCTCGATGACGATGACCTCCGCCCCGCCGTCCGCCGCGGCCACGGCAGCCGCCACGCCGCCGGTCCCGCAGCCGCACACGACGACGTCGGCTTCGTAGTCCCACGCCAGACCTTCCGCCTCGTCCGCACGGGCGGTGCGGGGCGAGGTCCCACCGGCGATGGCCGCTGCGGCCAGGGCACCTCCCGCCACCAGGGCCGACCTGCGGGTAACGTCGCGCTCGAACATGCTGTCCATAACGTCCGTCCTTTCTCGTCGCGCCGCGCCGTCTTTCGGGGCCGCGGCGCCTGTCTGCCCTTTGTGCCGGCCCGGCAGGCTTGCCGGGCCCTTCGCCCGACGCACCCGCCAGACCGCCGAATCAGCCGGGTTACTGGACGCCCGCCGCCTGAAGGCCGCAGGAGCGCCCGAACGTGAACGCCGTGCCGTGCGAGGTCGCGACCACCGGGTAGACGGGGTACTCGTTGGCGTACCTGCCGCCGGCGACGTTGCCCGCAGCCCACAGATGGGGGATCGGGTCGAAGTTGGCGTCCACCACGCGCAGGCTCTCGTCGACCATGACGCCGGCGGTCATCAGGCCGGTCGCGATCATGCTCGACGCCCCGTAGAACGGAGGGGTCGCGATGGGGTACATGCGGTCGGCGCGTTTGCCGAAGTCCTCGTCGACGCCCGCAGCGCACAGCTCGTTGTAGCGCTCGACGCTCGCCATCGCCGCGTCCACCGGCAGGCCGAGGAACTCGAACAGCTCCTCGAGCGTGTCAAAACCTGCAAGGAACGCGCTCGGGGCCTCCTTGGCGCCGTCGAGCGTCGCCTGCATCGCCTCCTGGTCCATCGTGTTGGGGTTGGGCATGCCGTGGCTGATGGGCTGGTTCTTGACCATCTCGGGCCACGTCGCGTCGAAGATCTGGTAGGCGACCTTGCCGGGCTGGCGGACGATCTGGTTGGTGAGGGACTGCCCGTCGCAGTCCTCGTTCATGTAGCGCTCGCCCTTGGCGTTCAGGCTCAGCGTCGTGGTGTTGCCGATGCCCATCATGTCGGCGAAGGTGTGGTCCATGTGGGCGTGCGGGGCGGGTTCCATCATGCCGCCGGCCCAGATGGCCATCTTGTGCCCGTCGCCGTTGGAGGTCTCGATGGCGACCGGCTGCCCGCCGCAGTTCCAGTAGAACTCCGGGCACAGGGCCTTCACCATCTCGATGTTGTGGCCGTAGTCGCCCGTCGCGAGGACGACGCCGCCCGTCGCCTCGTACTTGACGTACGCGCCGTCGGCCGTCTGCGCATAGACGCCCGTCACCGCGCCGGCCTCGTCCTGGGCGAGAAGGACCGCCTTCGTCGAGAACACGTAATGGGCGCCTTCGTCGACCGACTTCTGGTACTGCTTGGTCACCGCGGCGACCCAGTCGACGAACTCGATGCCCGTGCAGTACTGCTTGCGCAGCTCGTTGGCGTTATCGTAGCTTTCGGGGTTGGGCCAGAACTCGAGGAAGTAGGTGTCCGATTCGTCGAGGACCTCGGCGAACCAGTCGAACGCCGCACCGCTCTCGTCGGCCCACTTGTGCCACAGGCGCTGGTTGGGTCGGTTGCCCATCCCGCGGCAGATCTCGTTGACGACCTCGTTCGCGTCGTAGACGGCGCCCAGCTCCTGCTGGTAGCTCGAGTTGAGGGCCCCGAACACCAGGCCGCGCACCGTGATGGTCTCCGCCTGCTCGATCACGGTCACGCTGGCCCCTGCCTCGGCGGCGGCGCGCGCGGCGGCGATGCCGGCGATGCCGGCGCCGACCACGACCACGTCGGCCGTCTCGACCGACGCGCAGTCGGCGTCGCTCACGACGGGCGGCTCGCCGAGCCAGTCGCCGGACTCGAACGGCTTAGTCGGGCGCGGATACTCTTCGGCGGGAGCGGCCGCCTCGACCGCGTCCTCACTGGGCCCTTCGTCGGCGGGCGCCTCCCCTTCCGCTTCCTCGGCACGGGCAGCCCGGGCGCCCAGCATCCCGGTGCCGGCAACCCCGAGGCCGACGGCTGTCAAAAACGCCCTGCGGTCAAGCGCCGAAACCTTCTCGCCCATATGCATCCTCCTTGTCGTTGTCTCCCAGCTCCCAGAGCCGGACCCGCGCCGGGCATCCCCTCGCGGCCCAGACGCGCTACGGTTTAGCATCACAGACAGGTTGCACGTGCGCTAGACATAGAACATGTGCATCAACCTGCTACTATGGCAAATAGACCAATTTCATGTCTGGTGAAGACAGGCAGGAAGCAGCACACTAAGATGGGCGTTTAGGGGGCCGCCGATGCAAGTTCGCCTGCTCAAGACCCTACAGCCGAACTGCCTTGGGTTCGGCCTGTTTTGGTCGATACCGTTTGCCATGCTGCTCGGGCTTCCGGGCATCTCCGCGCCCAGCTCGGACTGGCTTGCGTTCGTCTGGGCCAACCAGCTGTTCCTGGTCCTTGGGATTCCGCTATGCGCCAGGCTGCTGCTGCGCAAGAAGGTCGCCAAGCCCTCGACGCCGCTGCTCTTCCTCATCGGCGGGACCCTGGCGTGTGCGGGCTTCCTCTATACCCACTGCTTCACGCTGGGCTACAGCACGCCCGCCCTCAGCATCTGCACGAGCGCCGTCCTCGCCATCGCGTGCTCGGCGTTTTACCTGCTGTGGAACAGCGTCTATGCGAGCGAGGGCCAGACGCGCTCGGCCATCTACCTCCCCGCCGCATCGGTGCTCACCGTTGTCATCTGCCTCGTGCTCTTTGCCTGCCCGCGCCCCCTCGTGTCGCTCTGCCTCACCGTAATACTGCCGTTTTCGAGCACGTACGCCCTCTGGTGCAGCGCACGCGCCATGGAGCCGGTCGAAGCCCGGCCCATGCGCGCCCATCTCCCCAGCGTCGCGGCGGACCTGTGGAAACCCGTCCTGTGCGCGGCGGTGGTGTGCTTCGTCCAGACCCTGTCGGGCCACCTTCCGGCGCTCTACGACGACAGCCTCGTTCTCTCCATGCTGGTCGGGCTTGGAGCCGCCTGCCTCTTCGTCGCCGTCGTGGGCGTCGGGTCGACGCATGATTTTGGGACCCACAGCGCGTTCAAGGCGATGTTCCCCCTCATCGGCATCGTGCTGTTCGTCCCCCTTCTCCTCGGAGGCCAGTGGATGCCCTTCATGGTGGGGACGCTCACGTTCGGGGCGCGCATCATGACGATCCTCACCCTCATCCTGTGCGCGTCGTACGCGGCGCGGACCCAGTTCTCGCCCGTTGCGGTCTACCTCGCATGCGCCTACCCGCTCCATGCGGCGGGCCTCGTGGGCGATTCGGTCGGCTTTCTCATGGTCGCCCAGAACATCCCCTATATGACGGCAATCCGCATCCCGGTCATCTGCCTGGTGGTCTGCTTCGCGGCGCTCGCCCTCGTGTCGCTCGGGAAGAGGCCGCGAAGCTTGGCGGAACCCGCGGACGACACGCTGCTCATCAACCCCGCCGGCGCAACGGCGGAGGCCACCGCGGCAGGGGCTGCCGCACCCGACGCGGAGGTATCCGGTGCGCCGGTGGGTGCGTCGGCGGTCACGTCAAGCGGCACGCCCGACCCGTCGCCGGCCTCGGGCGCCCTCGAGGGGTCGGGGCTTTCGGCGCGCGAGCGCGAGGTGGTCGACCTGCTCCTCAAGGGCAACACCCTCGCCGCCATCTCGCGGAAGCTGTTCATCTCGGAGAACACGACGCGCGGGCATATGAAGCGCATTTACCGCAAGTTCGACGTCCATTCCCGCCAGGAGCTAATTGACCTGATCGAGGGAAGGGTGGGCGACGCGGGTTCAATCGTCCCTCTGGCTCCAAGTCGGGTCGAGGGGGCAGTGACCCCCGATGCGGACAGATAAATCAATGACGTACAGGTATTGCGCGGCGGGGCTTGACTTTGGAAATTTATATAAATATAAGAAATAACTAGCGTGCTGTCGACAGTTTTCGGCCGTATCTTGTCCCAAATCGCGCCTATTCAGTAATTTTTAGTTTTGATAGTATGTGGAATGCCGTCTCCAGCGCTGCACCCGGCAACAAACCCGCAGGTCGGCTCTCGGGGCTCAACTGCCCATCAATCAAAAACAGGCGCTGTGCAACACGAAACTGACTCCGCGCAACCTCCAATCCACTGAATAGGCCAGGTTTTGGACAAGTTAGGCTCCATTTTTGGCAGCAACCCCAGACAGCCGCTTCGAGAAAGCGCACTCGCTTGAGTTTTGACCGCAGCGATGCGGAGTCGCCAAAACATGTGGCCCAATAGCTCGCTCCGCCATGCAAAAGGGACCCCGGCGCCAGCCGGGGTCCCTCAAGTTCAAGCTTCTATCTTCAGGCTTCTATCTCGCTATCCAGCACCTTGGGGCCAGGCTAAGCCTTACGCTTGGGCCAGGGCGTCCTCGACGGCGGACTGGAAGCCGCGCAGGGTGTTGGAAGCGCCCGAGGCGACGTCGAGCGCGTCCGGATCCTGGGTCTCAACGATCTGCTCGCAGTAGACGGGCAGGGCCTGGCCGCCGATTTCGGGGGTCTCGGCGTTGTCGATGACCTCGACGGAGGTGATGGCGCCGCCCTCTACGGTCACGGAGAGGGTCATGGCGCCGCCGTAGCCCTGGCCGGTGCCCTCATAGGTGCCATCGGGAACAGCGGTGATATCCACGGCGCCCTCGGCGGCAGCCGCAGCGGCCTCGGCGTCGAGCTTCTCCTGGTGCGTCATCGCGCGCTCGGTCGCGCCCTCGAACTCGCCCTTGGCGCGCTTGGCCGCGTTCTGACCGGCGTAACGGCCGAAGACCATGGTCTCTCCGAGGTTGCCCGAGCCGTTGTACATGTCGGCGAACACGGAGCCCATCTCGCCGCCCTCGAACAGGCCGGGGATCGGGTAGCCTTCGGTGTTGATGACCTGGGCGTACTGGTTGCGGCGCGGGCCGCCCTGGGTGTTGTACATCGTGGGGCCGATCTTGAGCGCGTAGAACGGGCCGGTCTCCACGGGCACGGTGCACATGCGACCCCAGTCGTCCTTCTCGCCCTCACCGTCGTTGGCATGGCAGTGGGCGTTGTAGCGCTCCAGGGCCTCGTCGAGCTCGCCGTTGGCGTTGAAGTCGGGGGCCTCGCCGACGGCGCGGATGTTCTCGGAAAGCTCGGCGATGGTCTCGCCCATGATGATCTGGCCGTCAGCCAGCTCGTCGACGTTGCCCTCGCTGAAGGAGCCGATCAGAGGCTCGGCAATCTGGGCGGAGTCGACGATGCAGTACGTCGGCAGGGGCATGGGGGTCGAGATCCAGCGGCCACCGATGTCGATACGGCCGTGACGGGTGCCCGCCGTCTCGTCCATGAAGCGCTTGCCGCTGATGCCGGCATAGATGCCCTTGCTCGCCAGGCCGCCGATCGAGCTGGAGGTGGTGAGGTAGGGGCTCTGATAGGCCCAGTTGAAGCCGGAGACGTTGCTCATGTGCCACAGGTCGGCGCCGACCTCCATGGCCATCTTGATGCCGTCGCCGGTGTTGGTGGTGCCGGCCTGCAGGTAGCAGTAGGGAATCTGGGTGTAGCTGGCCATCATGTCGCGGTTGGCCTCGAGGCCGCCGGTGCACAGGCACACGCCGCCGTTGGCCTTGATGTTAAGGAGCTCGCCGTCCTTCTCGACGACGCAGCCGATGACGGCACCGGTGGTGTCGGTGATGAGGCGCTTGCCCGGGCAGCCCTTCCAGACGGTGAGCCTGTCGTCATCGACGCGGGCGTTGACGGCGGCCATGCACAGGTTGTAGTAGCCGGCGTCAAAGCGGGTACCGGTAGCCGTGAGGCACAGGCAGTGGGACGACTCGGGGATCTCGGGGAATTCGTTCCAGCAGTAGATGCGGCCCTCGCGGCCCAGACCCCAGGCGTTCTCGGTGAGGATCCAGCTGTCGGCCATCATGGCCTCGGCCTCGGGGACGTCGACGGGGCACATGATGTCGGGGTCTCCGCCCAGGACGCCCGTCATCCACTCCCAGTTGCCGGCGCAACCCTCGCAGAAGCCCATGAGAGCCTCTTCGTCCCAGTTGTTGAACTTGCCCATGAGCTGCGACAGGTAGATGTAGAGCTGTTCGGCGTCGTCGGTGGCCATGACGAACTGGCCCGACGCCTTGGTGTTGCAAGGCTCCTGGCCCTCGGGGGCCTTTTCGCACACGAGAACCTTGACGCCCTCTTCGTACGCGGCCACGGCGGCGTTGGCGCCGGCGCCGCCGAGACCCAGGATCACGACGTCGTACTCGCCGTCCCAGGCGATGTCCTCGGCGGCGACCGTCGTGGTGACGGCCTCGTCGGCCTGCGCGACGACGGCGCCCATGGCACCCACGGTGGCAGCGCCCATGGCGGCACCCTTGAGGAAGCTCCTACGGGAAAGACTCATCTGTACCCCTTTTCTCATCCTTCCGATACCCGTGCGCCCGCGCCCCGATTGCACCGGGCCGCGCGCGACGACCCCATCGTAGGAACCACCGATTCGCCGCGCGCCATAAATCGTGTGAACTTGTGGGTCCCGGCGCGCCCGACGTCGGCCATAATATATGGCGACGTGTTGTTTGCGCTGTTCAGCACCGGAGAATGCAGGGGGCGGAGCCACGGATGCCCAGCAATGCCAACATCTTTCGAACTGCGGGGGAAACGGCCTTCTCCCTCGCGGGGCTCGCCTGCTTTTGGGCGTTCTTCCGTTACCAGAACTTTTTCATGTACCTCTATCCGCAAGACGTCTCCGTCGCCCCGTTCGGCCTGCCGGCCCACGGGGTATTCCTCGTCGCCCTGACGGCCCTGTCGCTGGCGAGCCTCGCCCGATGGCGCACCGTCGACCGCCTTGTCGGGCGGCATCCCGCATCCGCGTTCGCCGTCGCGTGCCTCGGGTCGGCGGGAGCGGCGCTCGTCCTGTTCCACCAGGAAGGCCCCCTGCCTTCAGGACTGGTATGGGCTTCCGCCGTGCTCGTCGCCAGCGGCTTCCTCGTCTTGCTGCTCGGCTGGGCGCGCTATCTCTCGGAGGGGTTCGGCACCCGCCTCCTCCTCGTTCTGACCGCGTCCTATCTGCTCAGCCTCATCGTGTTCAAAAACTCCTGGTTGGCCCGGACGGGCGATGTGGCAGGTCTCGTCGCCATCGCCCTCATCCCCGCAGGGTCGGGGCTGGGACTGCTGCTTGCAGGCACTTTGAAACGCACGGGATTGAACGGGGGCGGCGACTCCGCCGACCTCCGATTCCTCTTCGCCCCGCCGATCGGGTTGTTCATCGCGTTTCTGCTCGCCGGAAGCGCCGTGCGCGGCATGGTCGACGCGGTGCTGCCCCCTTCCCCCGGCCGGTTCACGCTCTCGCTGCCCGTCACCGCTGCCCTGGTTGCCGCCTGCCTGGCCTATGCAATCTACGCGCACAGGCCTCCGCACGGCGAAGAGAGCGCCGCGAAGCGCTTCACGATGCCCCAGTTCGCGCTCGCCTGCTGGGTGGCCTTTTCGGCGATGTTTCTCTCGGGCACCGTTTTCCTCGCCCTCGACAACGCAAGCATGGCGGGTAACGTGATCGTCATCGCCCGGTCGATGCTCGAGCTCGCGTTCTGGATTCTCCTCTGCGACCTCGCTAGCCGCCGCGACGTGCCATCGACCCCGCTCTTTCTGGTGTGCGGGGCGTTTGTCGAAATCGCCTCGTGGGCAATCAGCTACGTCGCCATCCCCCTCGCCCTCCCGCCAGGCGCGGTGTCCGGCAACGACCTCGACCCGACATTGTTCATCCTCATCACCGTCCTCGCCCTCACATGCGCGGTCACGCTCGGCTTCGGTGCGCTGTTCATCGCCCGGGGCAGACGGCAGGCCCTCATCGCGTCCGACGACTGGATGCCTGCGCCGCACTCCGCACCCGAGCGATTGCCGGGAACCCCGGCATATGCAGCAGACGACCCTGCGCAGTCGGACGACCTCCGGACGGCCCCGACCCTCGCGCTCCTCTGCGCGCGAGGGCTCACCGAGCGGGAGGCGTCGGTCGCCCTGTACTTCGCGCAGGGCTTCAGCCTCGGCAAGGTCGCCGAGACGCTCTGCATCACCAAGAGCACCGCGCAAAGCCACATCAAGGGCGCCTATCGCAAGCTCGGTATCCACACCAAAGACGAGCTCATCGAGTGCCTGCGCTCCATGCGTTGAGGTTCCATGCGTTGAGGTTCCATGCGTTGAGAGCGGCAAGCCCGGGCAAGGACTTTGCACGTGGGCCTGGGGGCGGCTGCGCAAGGCGAGGGCCTGCAAAGCTTCGCGATTCCGTCGATGCGCAAGATCCGGCAGCCCGACAGAAGCCCGCCATTCCCAGCGAAGCTCTTTTCCGACGGAAATCGGGGCCGACGTAGCAAATCGATCGGGTATGCGCGACGCAAACGGGACCGCAAGGGGAAACTTGGATGGGGATACCTTTCCCATCCCAGTATCACCGCAGGTAGCTACAACTGTAGTATATCTCGCGACCCTTAGCTGCGCCGTTTCGCACCATGCATACCCGACCGATTTGCTACGCGATGGCCAAATTCGGTCGAAAGTCCTGCACCACCGATCGCGGCGCCTCGATCGTTGCCCCCGATCGCCAGCCTCGAACGCCGTTTTCCGCCTGTCATGCAAAAAAGGACCCCGCCGCGATGGGCGAGGTCCTTCGTTGCAAGCATATCGAGCTGGCAAGCTTGCCGTCGGGCAAGCCGTGCCGATCCGAACCCTTCGTCGCAGGGACAGCCCCACGCTTTAGGGCCAAGCCTTACGCCTGGGCCAGGGCGTCCTCGACGGCGGCCTGGAAGCCGCGCAGGGTGTTGGAAGCGCCCGAGGCGATGTCGATGGCGTTGACGTCCTGGGTCTCGACGATCTCCTCGCAGTAGACCGGCAGGGCCAGCTCGCCGATGGTCGCGGTCTCGGAGGACTCGACGACCTCGCAGGAGGTGATGGCGCCGCCCTCGACGGTCACGCTGACGGTGATCTTGCCACCGTAGCCCTGGCCAGAGCCCTCGTAGGTGCCGTCGGCGACGGCGGTGACGTCCACGGCGCTCTCGGCGGCCGCAGCGGCAGCCTCGGCGTCGAGCTTCTCCTGGTGCGTCACGGCCTTCTCAGTAGCGCCCTCGAACTCGCCCTTGGCGCGCTTGGCCGCGTTCTGGCCGGCGAAGCGGCCGAAGACCATGGTCTCGGACAGGTTGCCGCCGCCGTTGTACATGTCGGCGAACACGGAGCCCATCTCGCCGCCCTCGAACAGGCCCTGGATCGGGTAGCCGTCGGTGCCGATGACCTGGGCGTACTGGTTGCGGCGCGGGCCGCCCTGGGTGTTGAACATCGTGGGGCCGATCTTCAGGGCATAGAAGGGGCCGGTCTCCACGGGCACGGTGCACATGCGGCCGAAGTCGTCCTCCTCGCCGGCGCCGTCGTTGGCGTGGCAGTGGGCGTTGTACTTCTCGAGCGCCTTGTCGAGCTCTCCGTTGAGGTTGAAGTCCGGGGCCTCGCCCTGGTCGCGGATGGCCTGCGAGAGCTCCTCGATGGTCTCGCCGGAGATGATGAGGCCGCTCGCGATCTCCTCGGAGTTGTCCTCGCTGAAGCCGTTGGTCATGGGGCCGTCGGCGATGTGCGTGGAGTCGATGATGAGGTAGGCGGGCAGGGGCATCGGGGTGATGATCCAGCGGCCGCCGATCTTGATGCGGCCGTGGCGGGTCTCAGCCTGCTCGTTCTGGAAGCGCGAGCCGTCGAGGCCGGCGTAGATGCCGTTGGTGGCGCTGGCGCCGCCGAACTTGGTGGTGGTGAGGTTCGGGTTCTGATAGGTCCACATGTAGCCCGAGACGTTGCTCATGTGCCAGAGCTGGGCGCCGACCTGCTGGGCCATGAGGATGCCGTCGCCGGTGTTGGTGGTGCCGGCCTGCAGGTAGGTGTAGGGCAGCTGCGTGTAGTCCGAGATCATGTCCTTGTTGGCCTCGAAGCCGCCGGTGCACAGGCACACGCCGCCGTTGGCCTTGATCTTGAGCTCGGCGCCGTCCTTCTCCACGACGCAGCCGATGACGGTGCCCTCGGCGTCGGTGATGAGGCGCTTGCCGGGGCAGCCCTTCCACACGGTCAGCTTGTCGTCGTCGACGCGGGCGTTGACGGCGGCCATGCAGAGGTTGTAGTAGCTGGCGTCAAAGCGCGTGCCCGAAGCGGAGAGGCACAGGCAGTGGGCCGACTCGGGGATCTCGGGGAACTCGTTCCAGTTGTAGATGTAGCCCTTGCGGCCCAGGCCCCAGGCGTCGTCGACGAGGTGCCAGCTGGCGGCCTGGCCGGCCTCCATCGGGAACTTGTCGACGGGGTTCTCGCCCTCGGGCGGGCAGATGACGTCGGGGTCGCCGCCCATGGGGCCGGTCATCCACTCCCAGTTGCCGGCAGCGCCCTCGCACATGCCGCGCAGCGCCTCCTCGTCCCAGTTGTGGAAGCTGCCCATGAGCTGCGAGAAGTAGCCGTACAGGGCCTCGGCGTCGTCGGTTGCGATCACGAACTGGCCGGAAGCCTTGGTGTTGCAGGGCTCCTGGCCCTCGGGAGCCTTCTCGCAGACGAGGACCTTGGCGCCCTCCTCGTAGGCGGCCACGGCAGCGTTGGCGCCGGCGCCACCCAGGCCCAGGACCACGACGTCGTACTCGCCGTCCCAAGCGACGTCGTCGGCGCTCGCGGCCTCCTCGGCCCAAGCGGTGGCGGCGCTCATGGCACCGGCGGCGACGGCGCCCAGAGCGGCACCCTTGACGAAGTTCCTGCGCGTAAGCTGAGCCATTGCAAAATCCCCTTTCACAATGTGCGGGCGGCACACCCCCTTGGCGCACCGCGTACCGTGGCCTATTTAAGACGCCTCGGACCCGATGCGGAAGTACCAAAAAAGCGAAGGGGGTTAAACCGTGAGGTTGAAGCGCTGATCCACGGCAGCTCCTCGTACGCAATGGCGGGCCACAGCATATCCCGCATCTCCTTCCATCGGGTCTTCACTTCCACCACTGCGCCCTTAACGGAAGTGAAATGCGATTCACTTCCGTTAGCCAGGACCCATCGGAAGCAAGTCGAAAAACGGCGGAGGGGCCCGGAAAACCGGAACCCCTCCGCCACACATCTATGTCAGCCTGCGCCAGCTTGGGCCGCGCACGCAAGCCGCGTCAGTCCTGCGCTATGCGTTTGCCAGCGCGTCCTCGACGGCGGCCTGGAAACCACGCAGGGTGTTCGAGGCACCAGAGGCGACGTCGAGCGCGTTCGGGTCCTGGGTCTCGACGACCTGCTCGCAGTAGACGGGCAGGGCCTGGCCGCCGATGGTCTCGGTTTCGGAGGACTCGACGACCTCGACGGCGGTAATGGCGCCGCCCTCGACGGTCACCGACAGGGTGAGCTTGCCGCCGTAGCCCTGGCCGGTGCCCTCGTAGGTGCCGTCGGGCACGGCGGTGACGTCCACGGCGCTGGCGGCCTCGGCCTCGGCGGCCTCGGCGGCGAGCTTCTCGTGGTGCGTCATAGCCTTCTCGGTCGCGCCCTGGAACTCGCCCTTGGCGCGCTTGGCCGCGTTCTGGCCGGCGTAGCGGCCGAAGACCATGGTCTCGGACAGGTTGCCGCCGCCGTTGTACATGTCGGAGAAGACGGAACCCATCTCGCCGCCCTCGAACAGGCCCTCGATGGGGTAGCCGTCGAGGCCAATGACCTGGGCGAGGCCGTTGTGGCGCGGGCCGCCCTGGGTGTTGAACATCGTGGGGCCGAGCTCGATGGCGTAGAACGGGCCGGTCTCCACGGGCACGGTGCAGGTGCGGCCGAAGTCGTCGAGCTCGCCGGCGCCGTCGTTGGCATGGCAGTGGGCGTTGTAGCTCGCCAGGGCGGCGTCGAGCTCGCCGTTGGCGTTGAAGTCGGGAGCCTTGCCCAGGTCGCGGATCTTCTGGGAGAGCTCCTCGATGGTCTCGCCGCTGATGACCAGGCCGCTCTCGATCTCATCGGCGTTGCCCTCGCTGAAGGTCGAGACGAGCTTCTCGCCGATCTGCGCGGAGTCGACGATGTAGTACGTGGGCAGGGGCATGGGGGTCATAATCCAACGACCGCCGATGTTGATGCGGCCGTGGCGGTTGGTGGTGTCCTCGTTCTGGAAGCGGGCGCCGCTGCAGCCGGCCATGATGCCGGACTTCATCGAGCTCATGCGGTTGCAGGTCGACAGCGCGGGGTTCTGGAAGCCCCACAGCCAGCCCGAGACGTTGCTCATGTGCCAGAGCTGCGCGCCGGCCTTCTGCGCCATGAGGATGCCGTCGCCGGTGTTGGTGGTGCCGGCCTGCAGGTACACGTAGGGCTGCTGCGTGTAGTCGGCGATCATGTCGGGGTTGGCCTCGAAGCTGCCGGTACACAGGCACACGCCGCCGTTGGCTTTGATGTTGAGGAGCTCGCCCTCGTGCTCCACCACGCAGCCGATGACGGCGCCGTTGTCGTCGAGGATGAGGTCCTTGCCGGGGCTGGAGTACCACACGGTGAGGTTCTCGCCGTCAACGCGGGCGTTCACCGCGTCGACGCACAGGTTGTAGTAGGCGGAGTCGAACGTGGCGGCGCCCACGAGGATGTTGTAGCAGTGGTCGTTGCCCTCGAGCTCGGGGAACTCGTTCCACAGCGGCATGTAGCCCGGACGGCCCATGCCCCAGGCGTCCTCGCTGTAGACCCAGGTGCAGGGGCCCACGCGGTCGCCCTCGACCTCGGCGGGGCAGGCCACGTCGGCATCCATGCCGAGCACGTTGACCGCCCAGTCCCAGTTGCCGGCGGCACCGTCGCACAGGGCGCGCAGCGCCTCCTCGTCCCAGTTCTCGAAGTTGCCCATGAGCAGCGAGAAGTAGGTGTAGAGGGCGTCGGCGTCGTCGGTGGCGATGACGTTCTGGCCGGCGGCGTTGGAGTTGCAGGGAGCGGAGCCCTCGGGGGCCTTCTCGACGAGCAGGACCTTGACGCCCTCCTCGTAGGCGGCGACGGCGGCGTTGCAGCCGGCGGCGCCCATGCCCATGACCACGACGTCGTACTCGCCGTCCCAGGCGATGTCGCTCGCAGCGGTCGCCTCCTCGGCCGGGGCGGCCTCGTCGGCAAGCGCGGTGCCGGCGATGGCGCCCATGGCAACGGTGCCCAGAGCGGCGCTCTTGACGAAGTTGCGGCGGCTCACGTTGCGCTGTTCCATATCGCGTTCCCCTTTCGGTTGGATGCGCGCCAGCACCCCCTGTGCCGGCGCAGAACGGTTTTATGGTAGTGAGCGATCTATGGAACATCTGCCATAATCGAGGGGAGCAGCTTTGCGAGCTGATAGGATAGCGTAGCCATAAAAGTGGGTATTGCGTCGCATACCGGCAACTTTGCCGCAATGTTGGGGGGGCGAGCATGAAGGTGTCCATGCGAGGATGGGATGTCGTCCGCAGCATGGTGCTGCCCGCACTCGGCATGTCGATGTTCTGGCCGCTCTTCCGCTACGTCTCGTTCTTCATGGTGCTCTACCCCGCCGCAAGCGACGTTTCCATCGGGGGCGGGCACCTGACGGTGCACATCGTCTGCCTGTTCGCGCTCGCCGTGCTCTCGTGCGCCGCCTTTGGCTGCTGGCGGCAGATCGAACGGCTGCTCGCACGGCGGCGGCCGGCCGTCGCCTGCCTGGTCTGCCTGGCGGCGGTCGGCGCGGTGCTCGCGCTCGCCGTCAATGACGGCTTCCTGCCCGAAGGCTGGCTGTGGGCGTCGGCCGTCTGCGCGGCCACGGGGTTCCTCGCCGCCTACCTTGCCTGGGCGTCGTTTTTCTCCCATTCCTTCAGCTCCGCGGACATCGCGGTCCTCGGGGCGTCGTTCTTCGCCAGCTACGTGCTGTTCTCCCACGGCGGGCTCATCGGGGGCGTGCTCGACGGCTCCGTCGGCACCGTCGTCATGCCGATCGGCACGGGACTCGCCTGGCTGCTCTCGCGCAAAGCGGGCGCCGCCTCGACCGAGGCTGCTCGGCCGAGCGATGCGGCCTTCCGCCTGCGCCAACCGGGCAGCCTCCCGATACTCGCGGTCGCCGCCTTCCTCGTCGTCGGCGCCGCCGTGCGCGGCATCATCGACCTGCATTCCGCAGAGGGGGATGCACGCCGGGGCATCTCGCTCGTCATCTCGGCCCTGCTCGCGCTGGGCTGCATCGCGTTCCACCGGGTGCAGCGCAGCCAAACCCGTCGCGCCACGGTCGAAAGCGACGGCCGCAGGGCACGGTTCTTCTCGGCGGCCAACCGGTTCTCGCTCGTCTGCTGGATTGCGCTGTCGCTCCTGTTCATGGGCATGCTGCTCGCCTTTCTCCTGCCCGTCCAGAGCGAGTTCGGCGGCCATGTCGTCATCGTCGCCCGCACCGTCATGGAATTCGTGCTGTGGGTGCTGCTGTGCAACCTCGCCAGCAAGCGCCGCACGCCGTCGACCCCGCTGTTTATCGTTTGGGGCATGTCCGTCGAAATCGTTTCGTGGTTGCTCAGCTACGGCCTGGTGCCTCGGGTCGTCGCCGACGCCGGAGAGCCTGGTGCGCTCGCACCGTCCACGTTCGTCCTCGCGGTCATGTTCGGCATCTTCGCCTGCGCTCTCGTCGTCTTCGGCGCCTATCTGATGTTGGGCAGCGATTCGCGACCCAGGGCAACCGCCCCGGAAGCCCCGGATGAACCGGCCGCTGCGGCGGCGGGTAGCGGCGCACAGCGGCAGGACGGCCTGGTCGACCTGCTCATCGAGCGGGACCGCCTCACCTATCGCGAGGCGTCGGTCGTCGTGCGGTACGCCCACGGCTACAGCCTGGGGAAGGTCGCCCAGGAGCTCGGCATCACCAAGAGCACGGCGCAGAGCCACGTCAAAAACGCCTATCGCAAGCTCGATGTGCACTCGAAGGACGAACTCATCGAGCGTCTTGGCGCATAATAGGGTGCAGGCGCCGCGGCACCAAGGGCCCGGCCGCACAAGGGGACAAGGGGACCGCATGAACGACCGGCAGCGCAAACTGTTCGTCAACGTGGTGGACGCGGGCAGCTTCTCCAAGGCCGCGGCCGAGGGGTTCGTCACACCGCAGTCGATGTCGCAGCAGATCCGCAAGCTCGAGGCGGAGGTGGGGGTCGACCTGCTCGAGCGCAAACCCCAAGGTGTCGTTCCCACCGAGGCGGGCCAGGCGTTCTACCGGGGATGCCTCGACATCGGGCGTTCCATCGAGGCGCTCGTCGAGACGTGCCGCATCCTCGGGGGCGACATGCGGCTCACCATACGCCTGGGCATGGGGCGCGACTACTCGATGGGGCTGTTCAACCTGTTCCTGCCCGACTTCCTGCGCACCCACCCCAACGTCGACCTCGAGTACGTCGACGTTGACCGCGACAGCGTGTTCGAGGGGCTGCTCGGCGGATCGTTCGACGTCGCCGAGGGCATCCGCCCCAAGGAGGACCATCCCGACATCGGCTTCCTGAAGCTCAGGAGCATCCGCCGCTGCTGCCTGGTGTCGGCACGGAACCCGCTCGCGCGCAAGCCGATCATCAGCCCGCAGGACCTCCGCGGCCAGCAGGTGTACGTTTTCAGCCTCGCCTGGGCCACCGACCTGCAGGCGTATCTGCAGCGGGTCTGCCCCGACATCCAGCTGCTCGAGGCGCCGCCGAACAGCAGGATAACCCCGCAGCGGTTCTGCGAGTCGGGCGAGGCGGTCTACCTCGTCCCCACCAACCTGCGGGAGCACTTCATGCCGCTCATCCCCGTCCCCCTCGACGTCGAGCTCGCCAACGACTACGGCCTGGTGTTCCCCGCGGCGGACGAGGAGCGCCTCGCCGACTTTTTGGAATGCGCCCGCCAGACGTTCGCTCACGCTGACCCGGAGCGGAACGGACCGGCCCCCGCGTCGGCGTGAGCGTGCGGAGGGCACCCTTCGAACCGACCGGCAGCGCGGAACCGCCCGTCGGCCCGAACGCAAGCGGTGCCCCGCCCCATCAGCGGCGATACGACCGGATTCCCTTCCCGAAGCGACGCAGCCCGTCTTCGAGGCGGCTGCGCGGGCAGGCGGCGTTCATGCGCACAAAGCCCTCTCCGGCAGCTCCGTACTCGCTCCCCTCGCACAGGATGAGCCCGGTCGAGCGGCGCAGATACCCGCACAGGTCGAGCGAGTCGTCGGCAACGGAGCGGCAGTCGATCCAGAGCAGGTAGGTCGCAGGCCCCTCGACCAGGCGCACCTGGGGAATCTCCCGCTCGAGGAACGTGCGCGCGACCCGCTTGTTCTCGGCAATATAGGCGCGCACGGCATCGAGCCACGGAGCACCCCGGGTGAACGCGGCGACGGCAGCGTCGATGGCAAAGGCGTTGGGCTCGGCCACCTCGTCGGTGTTGAGGGCGCGCCACACCTTGTGGCGCAGCGCCGGGTCGGGCACCATGACCGCGGCCGTCTGCAGGCCGGCGATGTTGAACGCCTTGGTGGGAGCGAGGCACGTCACGCTCACGCGCGCGCACGTCTCCGACGCGGCGGCAAACGGCACGTACGCAAAGCCCGGATCGGTCAGGTCGCAGTGGATCTCGTCGGAGACCACGGTGACGCGGTGGCGCTCGGCGAGCTCGCCGATGCGGGCAAGCGTCTCCCGGTCCCAGATCTTGCCCACCGGGTTGTGCGGGTTGCACAGGACCATGAGGGTCGTCTGGGGGTCGGCGAGTTTGCGCTCGAGGTCGTCGAAGTCGATGCGGTATGCGCCGTCGGCGTCGCCGGAAGCGCCGGGGTCGTAGACGAGCGGGCTCTCGAGCACCCGGCGCCCGTTGTTGAGGATGGAGTTGAAGAAGATGTTGTACACCGGCGTCTGGATGAGCACGTTCTCGGCCGTGGTGGTGAGCTTGCGCACGATGCTCGAGATGGCCGGCACCACGCCCGTGCAGAACACGAGCGACGCCGGGTCGATGGCGAGGCCGTGCCGCTCACGCCACCACCCGCAGACGGCGTCGGCCCAGGCGTCGGGAACGATCGAGTAGCCGAACACCCCATGCCCCACGCGGGCGCGCAGGGCCTCGGCGACCGCCGGCGCCGTCTTGAAATCCATGTCGGCCACCCACATGGGCAGCTCGCCGGGGGCGACGTCCCACTTGAGCGAGCCGGTGCCGCTGCGGTCGACCTGGGTGTCGAAGTCGAAGCCGGCATCGAGGGGCGCTGCGCCGGTCGCCTCCGCGGTCGTCTCCGCCGCGATCGTCCCGGGCGCGCCCCCTGTCCCGGCCATCCGGCAAACCATCTTGTCCGTCATCGCGCCGCCCCCTGCACCCGCGTCTCGCCGAGCACGATCCTCGTCGCGGCGGGGTCGACCTCGGGGTCGTCAAACGTCACCTCGCCGATCGCCGGCGCGCTGATGGTGCCGCCGCACGGGTTGAGCACGCTGTCGACGGGACTCAGGATATCGGCCTCGACCGTCGAGTATTCGAAGGCGAGGTTGGTGTTGAGCACCGTGCAGTTCTTGAGCGTGACGCCCTCCATGTAGCACATGCCCTGCAGGCTCTCGATCACGCAGTTCTCGAACGTGACGTTCTTCGAGTTCCACCCCAGGTACTCGCCGTAGATGAACGAGTCGCGTACCGTGACGTTCTCGCAGTTCCAAAATGCGTCCTTCGAGAGCATCCGGGCGTTGCGGACCTCGATGTCGCGCCCGCCGTCGAACGAGTAGTTGCCCACGAGGTTGAACCCGTCGATCACGATCCTCGAGCTGTTCATGCCGAAGTAGTCGCCCTTGGCGGTCACGTTGTTGAGGCGGACGTCGCTGCACGTCCACAGCGTCTCGGTCGCGTTGGGCATCGCGACGTCGGTGAGCGCGATGCCGCTCGAGCGGCGGAACGTCTTGGGCGCCTCGATGGTGCAGCCGGTCATCGAGATGTTCCTGGTGTACCAGATGCCCGAACGTGCCATTTCAAACAGAGTGCATTCGACAAGCTCGGCATTCTCGGAGTACCACAGCGGGTATTTCCACTTGAACGACGAACGGTAGAGTTTGACGCCGCGGCTCTCCTTGAGCGGAGACTCGCCGTCGGCGAACGTCGAGTAGCGGATATCGAGGTCGCACCCTTTGAACAGGGCGCGCTCGCCGGTCAGGACCTGCTGTTCTATGACGGTCGGCATGAGATCGTTCCTTCCTCTGATGCGGGAGCCGCCTTGCGCCGCCCACCCGCCTGTTCCCCGGGCCGTCCGCACCGGCACCGGCACGGCGACGCCCTGCGGACCTTCGCAGCCCGAGCGCATCTTAAAGGTTGAAGTTGACTCCAAGGCAAGGGCAGAGGACAAATCGCCACATATGGCGGGAAGGGTCGGACGGCGAGAGGCTGGACCGGGGCAGCGAGGGGTCGAGTGGCGGCGGAGGATCGGGGATAGCGAGGGGTCGAGTGGCGGCGAAATCGAAAAGCGGCGGCGGGGACAGGGCGGTCGGGGACAGTGCCGGAGGCGGTCAGGGCCAAGGTGGTCAAAAGGCCGCCGAATGCGTGTTTTCGAAAAAGTGTTGGTCAAACGGCCAACGAATGTATGCTCAAAAACGTCCCCCGGCGCAAAATGCTTCCAACCAAAACGACGCTACCTGGGCTTTTGCGGCTCCCGATCGAAGCAAGACGGGGACAATCGTTCATCGCGGCACGCACTCGCTGGCGTTTTGACCACTATTTTTCCCAGAACACGCACTCGCAGCGATATTGACCAGCCGCCGGCCCTACCTTGGCCGCCCGCCCTCTAGCCGCCGGCCCTCCCCTAACCGCCGGCCCCCTAGCCGGCGCCCCCTTTGCCGCCCGCCCTCCGCCTGGCCGCCCTCACTCCCCTAACCGCCGCCCTCCCCTGCGCCTCCCGAACCCTTCCCGCAGGCGGCGCGGACACGAGCGGCAGCTTCCGCCATCAGCGAACCTCCCGGCTCCCCGCCGCCTCCTGCTCGATGAGGTCCATGAGCTGCTGGCGCGAATGGACCCCGAGCTTCTGGTAGACGTGGTGGATGTGCGTGTTGACCGTCGCGGTCGTCACACCGAGGTCCTCGGCGATGCGCGTCGCCGAGCGCCCCTTCGCCGTGAGCACCATCACCTCGAGCTCGCGTTCGGAGACGCCGTTGCGCTCGGCGAGACGGACGCACTGCGTCTTGAAGCGGGGGGCATACGCCTCGACCGGCACGCTCGCCAGCACCCGCACGCAGTCGCGGTCGGTGAACACGAACGCAAACGAGACGGCGACCGCCAGGCCGAGCACGACGGGCAGCAGCTGCACCGTCTCGACCGGCGCGCCGCCGCGGAGAAAGCGCTCGACCGCAATGCCGGCGAGGGCCCCGGCCGCCCATATCGCCCTGCCGCACCCGAACACCGCAACGGAGGGAAGGTTGAAGCCGACGCATATCTGATAGGAGACCATCAGCATGGCCAGCTGGAAGAAGAAGGAGCTGACGTCGAGCAGCATGTGGGCGAACCAGTTTCCCTGCAGCAAAAACGGCGTGCAGAGCACCACGCCGAGCAGCAGCAGGAACGCAAGGCGATAGGAGAGCGAGACGCCGCGCGCGTCGCGCATGCCGAACACCGCCACGAGCCAAACGGCGCAGGCGAGCTTGAGCGTCACGCCGCCGAGGTTCGCGACCCCCGCATAGAAGGTTATGGCCGTCCCGCCGAGCAGCAGGTTGCGCACCGCCTCGATGGCCGCGACGACGACGAGCAGGCATACCGAGAACCGGATGCACAGCAGGCGCTTTCCTGACGAGAGGGACGCGAACGGCGTCGGGGAGCCTTCGGAAGGCTCGGCCGGGGCCTTGCGCACGCCGGTGCGCCCCCGCCATCCCAGGGCGACCGACACGAGCGGGAGCGCCGAGCCGACCGCGGCGGAGAACCACGGGCTCACCTGGTCGCTTGCCAAAACGTTGGCGAGCGGGTAGGTGAACAGGACGCTCGCCGCCACGCTGCAGGCAAGCCCCACCATGTCCCGCTCATCGCAAAATCGCTGGTACCACGTTATAAAGAGCACCGAAAACCCAACGCCGACCCCGATGGCGGCGAGATAAATCAGCAACGCCGACACGGAAGGGAACGCCGCGCTCGCCGGCCCGAGCATGCTGCTCGCCGCCGCCAGGACGCCGACCGCGGCGAACAGCCGCCGATCGCGCAGCCGCTCGGAGCAGCGCCCGTGCGCCACCGCCAGGGCGAGCGAGACGGCAAGCGCCGTCGCGATCGAGACCCAGCGCAGATCCAGGAACGGCTCGCCGTAGGTCACGGGGTCGCGCAGCGCGACGCACAGGATGTTCCATGTCTGACACAGGCCGAAGCCCACCACGTTCGCCCAGCGCACCGACTGCAGGCTGCGCCGGAACGCGTCGGCCACGCCGGAC
>DBEYOB010000096.1:0-21707 GCA_048173955.1 Coriobacteriales bacterium | reverse complement strand
GCGCGGGGCGCGGCGGCGCGGCGGCGGGTGCCGCCTCTTCGGCTGCGGACTCCGACGCGGGCGAGTCGCTGGTGCGGTCGCTTCTCAAGCTTGCGCCCTTCCTGTGCTATGCGGTGGTGTTCGGAAACGTCCATTTCTCATGGCTCGACCTGCAGGACGGGGGCTCCGTGGACCTGTGGGTGCAGTTCGGGGCGTCGACGGGCTCGATCGTCTGCGGTCTTGCGGCATTCGCGCTCGTCCGCCTGCATTGGGGGCGGGCCCTCGAGGACATCATGAGCCTCCTGCTGATCGCCGTGGCGCTGGTGGCGCTGTGGCTGAGCGGGTTTGTGGCGAGCGGCGGTGTGTTCGCCTATCTCGTCCTGCTGAACATCGCGCAGAAGCTCACGTTCCTCATGATGCTGCTGTTCGGGTTTCCCTTCGCCCGCAACGGGAGCGAGTGCACGTCGTTGTGGGCGCTTGCGTACTTCAGCTTCTTTGCGGGCACCTATGTGAGCTATCTGTCGGGAGTCTATGCGGCGGACAGCCTGGACATCATTGCCGCGGTTGCGCTGGCGGTCGTTTTCGTTGCCGACATCGTCGACATCGCCCTGCTGTACGGGGGCGCTGGCGTGCGCGCGGAGGCGGGCGGCGAGAACGAGGGTGCGGATCGAAGGATGGGGCAAAAGGCCGTCCTTGCGGAGGGCGAAGCCGCCGTTTCGGTCGGGCTTGCGAGTGTCGGGCCTGCGGCGAAGGCGGCGCAGGACGCGGAACGGGGGCCGGGGCTTGGGGGCGACGCATCCGTGGCCGGTGCCCCCTCTGCGATGGGCGCCGCGCCTGCGGCTGGCGCTTCGCCTGGCGCCGGCGCGGAGGAGCTTGCGTACGCCTGCCATCTCATCGCGCGCCAGTTTGACCTGACGCGCCGCGAGGAGGAGATCCTGTGCCTGCTCGTGCGGGGGAGGACCGCGACGCGCGTGGCCGAGGCGCTCTGCATCTCGGTTGCCACGGCGCGCACCCATCAGCGCAACATCTACGCCAAGCTGGGCGTTCACAACCAGCAGGACATCCTTGACCTGTTCGAGGAATATGCGCAGGAGGGCGGGGCGTCGCCCGATCGGCAGCCCTGATGCGACCATGTGCTGCGGCGAAGGAGTTCGCCGCAATGTGTGGAAGTGCAGTCGATGCCGCGGACGAATCGTGCGATTGACGTGACTTGCGCCCCGCGATGCGATCGGCCGTGTCAGCGAAACGGGTCCTCGCTGGCCAAAATCATCGAACGTGAAGAGCGGCGGGGAGCTTCGGGCGGAAGCGACCAGGTGTTTCCTTGGACGCGCTGTGACTGGGCCGCTTGGCCGCCTGCTGCCGGTTGCCAAAACGCCTGGTCACCGCCGGCCGCCAAGGCGTTGTGGGCTTCGGATGCTCTTCACGATCGCGCTTTTTGGCCAGCGGGGCGCGATTTTCCTGACGCGACGCGCGCCGTGCCTGCGCCGCGCCGTCCAAGCATCATGTTGCCTGTCGGTTTGCCCGGGTTTGCTGCCTCTTTGCCTCAGGTCAACTTTAAGCGATGGGCTCGGTGGCGCTGAGTTGCGGCCGAACCCCAGCACTTCGACATTCCAAGACGAGGGTAGCGAGGACGCCATCCGTTCAGGGAGTGTCGTTTTCTTGAAATTTAACGATAATCGTTATATATTTAACGTGAAGAGTTAATTCACACGGCGTGTTGTCGGTGATAGCGCGAATCTGCGTGGTTTTGGAACGGCGTTGGTGGCTTTACCGGCTCAAAGGAGGGGTCGTCGTGAGGAACCCATTTGCTTCCGTATCGACCAACCGCCGCGAACGCGCGCAGACTGATTGCCGCACGGCGCGCCCCGCGTCCCGAGCAGAGACCGTGAAGCGGCTCAGGAAGGCGAGCGAGCTGGCGCAGGGGTTCTGCCTGACGTTCTTCATCATTTTGCTCGGCGGGGTGTTGTTGGCGGTGTTCACCCAGGTCGGCCATGCTGTCAAGATGACCGACGGGGAATGGGCCGACCGGGCGACGATTGTCGAGCGCCTGTATGTCGACGAACCCGGGCGCGTCTCCAACATCGTTGCCCTCCCCCTCGGGTCGGTTCCCTATATGGCGGGGAGGATGGCAGCGCGTCGACGGCCTTGCCGTCACCGAGACCGCGTTGCTGCCCTATCTGGTGCAACTGCTCTCGATCGGCTGCCTCGAGCTGGCAATGCTTTTCCTGGGTGCGCGGTTCTTCGGCCGAATCGCCAAGTCGGGCGAGGCGTTC
Organism: Coriobacteriales bacterium; assembly: GCA_048173955.1. Lineage (GTDB taxonomy): Bacteria > Actinomycetota > Coriobacteriia > Coriobacteriales > UMGS124 > CAZUFB01. Next base: position 19,455 of record DBEYOB010000096.1, on the reverse strand, counting down.
CGTCGTGAACGGGCCCGTGAGCTGGGGCTTATCGCCAAGCTGGCAATCGTGCTGTCGTTTGCCCCTGGTGTGCTCGTGTGGACGACGCTGAAAGTCGGCGCGCTCTTGCTGCCCGAATGGCCGGTTGCCTACGAGGGCAACCTGTTCAGCTATGGCCCTGTGGTGTGCGGCTGCCTGCTGTTCGCCTTTGCCAAGGTGTTCGAGTACGGCTGTATCCTCCAGGAGCAGGACGATGGGCTCGTGTAGGCGTCGGTGCGATCGACGGCTTGCCGATGGACTCGTGCAGGGCCGTGGGCAAGGAGGGGCGTCATGATCGTCCTTCGCCTCGATCGCGTGCTGGCCGACCGCAAGCTGCAGGCGCGCGAGCTGTCGAAGCTCGTCGGTCTTTCCGAGGTCAACATATCGCGCATCAGGACGGGCAAGGTGAGCGCCATCCGGTTCTCGACGCTCGACGCGCTCTGCCGCGAGCTGCACTGTCAGCCGGGCGATCTGCTGGAGTATGTTGAGGACGACGGAGAACCGGACGAGGGGTGAGGGCTGGGGTGCACGTTTGGTCGGAAGGGGCTCGAGGGGCTTCTTCTGAAGTCGGTGTAGTCTTGCTGCGGCCCGGCGATGGTTAGTGACGCACCGCCGCAAGAGCGCTATACTTACGTGCTATCTTCTGCCTTCGTAGCTCAGGGGATAGAGCACCGCTCTCCTAAAGCGGGTGTCGGCCGTTCGAATCGGCCCGGGGGCACCAGAGAATTCGCAGGTCGGATGGGGTATCCTGTCCGGCCTGTTTGCGTTTTGATGGCAATGTTCGGCCTTCTGGGTTGAATTTGGGTCGAATATGGGGCGAGGGCTAAATCCGATTTGAATACATCTTACGCAAAGATGAATCAATGGGGACGGCTGCTTTGGACGCCTTCCCGATTTTCAAGGGGGACTTGCCAAAAAAGTGCCTTGCTGGGTAAGTGCGGTTGGCTTTACGAGGCAGATGCATGCTATGCCTCGGCCCACTGATGTGTTCGTCAGTTTACGACCTGCCCTTTTGTCGGAAGAGCGTGGGCAAAGAAGTATACAGGGGGAATTTGACCGACGTGAGCTTGCACAGTAAGGGCAATTTTTGGCGAGTGTTCCCCCCAAATCGTGGAATAGCCAGATCTGATTACTGTGCATCTGCCTGATTGGGATGGGCGGGTGGGGGATCGGTGTTGCTGGAAAGGGCACCGCAGGCGAGCGCCTGTCGGAGGATGTGGATAAGTTATGAATGGCTAACTTAGCTGTACACATTTAGTTAGCCGGAGTTGACATATAGCACGAAGCTGCTAGTATGGATGCTGTCACCGGGAACCAGCACCGGAAAGATGGTTCCTATGACCCAAAAACGTCCTCCCTCTCCTGGGGCCCCGGTTTCCCGCCGGGGCCCGTTTTGCATGTCGTGCACCGCGCAAGGGCGATGTCTCCTATGCCGGGCGGTGCCCTTGCGTCAGTGAGTCAGTGCGCTGGTGCGGCATCGGGCTTTAAGACTTCCCACCCTCGAGCTCTTTGGCCTTCTCGAGCCTCTCGGCATCCGTTTTGCATATGAGTTCCATGAGCTCTTCGCGTGAGTGGACGGCCAGCTTGCGGTAGGCGTGGGACACATGCGTCTTGACGGTGTTCTCGCTCACGCATTGGGCTCGCGCGATGGCGGCGACGCTTTTGCCGGATGCCAGATCAACGACGGCTTGCTTTTCCTTGTTGGTGAGGCGCGCCTTCCTTGCCAGGAGTTCGCCGTCCGCCTCGAGGGTTCCCATGAGACCGGGGGCAAGATAGAGCTGACGGTCGGGCTGCCTCTTTTTCTCAAGATTGCGGATGTAGAGCACAAAGGCCGCGGCGAGGGCAACGTTGGCGATAACGAGCAACGGTCCGAAAAGGCCTGCTGTTTCGAATCGGTCAAGTGCCCGGTATACGAGCTGGCCAGCGAGGAGTCCAGAGGTGTAAATGGCATGCGTTGCCGAAGAGACGAACACCGTGCCTCCGAGCCGTCCGTTAGGGTATCCCGACGTCGCCTGCCAAAACAGTGCGACGAACACATAGAAGCCGGCCGCCGAAAAAGCGCTTGCGAGCGCGACACCACCCTGTCCGACAAGAAGGGTGACCGCTGCGACGGACATGAACGCAACAATGGAAAACGGCGCCAGACGTTCAGCGTTCCTTTCTCCAAGCATCAACTCGAGTGACACGAAGATGATGGTGATGAAAACCGTGAGGCCGACGGTGTATCCGGTTCCGTATGTAGCACCGCCCATCGTTTCAACCAGGGCGCGCATGAAGTTGAGGGACAGCGCGAGTAGGAAGAACGCGAGCAGTTGCACCGAAGGCAGGGGTTTGGACTTCGAAGGGGGTTCGATATGTTTTGGGGTGTCCTGCAGCGCACGGTATGCCCTTCCAATCGAAAAAGCGAGGCATATCGGTATGACGTAGGTACCCGTGAGCGCGATGGAGTGGGGAAGGCTGCGAAGAATCAGATAGACGAGAAGCTGCCCTATGGTGGCAAGGAGGACCACGCCGGTCCGTTGGCGGTTGTGCTCGATATGGCAAAGGATGTCGAACCGGCACGTGGTTATGAGCGTTCCCCCGAGAGCGGTCAAACAGCCGGTGAGGATTGTTCCGGCGAACGAGGCGCGGAGGTCGGCAAGCATCTCCGACCCCAAAATGCAGCTACAGACGAGCAGGCCCGCTGCAATCCAGCGCGGCGCCGGAAGACGTACGATGGACTGCAGCCTCGGCGCCGCAGCGGTGAATCCAATATAGGCGAGAAGGCCGAGGAGGTTTTGAAGATACCACGGCGACGCCGCCTGCTGGGGGACTTCGGTCGGCAGGTACAAAACGCATGTCTGCCATGCCCAGTGGAGGGTGAATGCCAGCGTTATCCATGCAGTTGCGTGCAAGCCCCGGTCTTTTTCGATGGCAAGCGAAACCATGAGGCCCTCCAGAACGGCAAGCGACTCCAGAACGGCAGACGACAACGCTTCCATGTTCTCACATGCCGCAGCATTTTGCCCGCTATATGCCTCACCCGCGGCGTATGAGATGGCCGGTTTGCGCCGTTTCACCTGCTGGTCGCGTTTCGCATCGACGTGTGCTTGAGGAGAATGGGGCTGTCGGTTCGACCGATTGTTCCTGTACCGCGATGACGAGGAAGGTGCAGCATGGAGAACATCACAAGGCGCGGGTTTGTCAAGGGTGCGGGCGTGGCCGGGGCTGCCGTGACGGCTGCATCGCTTGCCACGGTTGCGGTTGCCGAAGAGGCAGCGACCGAGGAACCGGCTTCCGAGGCTGCCGAGCCGGAAACGGGCGTAGGCCTGCAGTCTATCTCGAACGGCAAGGAGTACGCGTTCTACGAGCCGGTTCCCGGCACCGTTGCCTTTGAGGCGGATCCCATTGCCGACGACGCCATCTCTCAGACAATCGATTGCGACGTTGCGGTCGTCGGGGCGGGCATTTCGGGGCTTGCCACGGCGCTTTCCGCCGCCGACGCCGGGCTTTCGGTCGTCGTGTTCGAGAAGCGCTTCAGCTTCAATACGCGCGGGTCTGAAATCGGTTGCATCAACGGCGAGTTCGTCACCTCGCAAGGCGGCAACTTCGATGAAGAGCAGTTCTTCAACACCGCCATGAACGACGCCCACTATCGGTGCGACCCGCTGATGTGGCGCGCTTGGATCGCCAACTGCGGCACTGCTGTCGACTGGCTGCTCGGGATTATGGGCGACCAGGTCACGCCCTACCTCAACTTGGCCGAGGACGGATCGTGCACGTCGGAACTGTACGGCGTCACCAACTATCGCGACCAGGTTCGCTTCGAAGAGGGCATGGAGGCCGTGGGCGAGATTATGTACAACGAGGCCGTTGCCCGCGGCGCCCAGTTCTATTTCTTCACTCCGGGCGTGCAGCTCGTTACCGACGACGCCGGCAGCGTGACGGGCATCATCGCCAAGAACGAGGAGGGCGCCTACATCAAAGCGAATGCCTCCAAGGGCGTGGTGCTCTGCAACGGTGGCTATGAGAACAACTGGGAGCTGCTGCGCAAGTACATCCCCGCCCAGGACCTCATGGCGGCGACGTGGCGCATGCCGGTGACGGAGAACACCGGTGATGGCATGCTTATGGCTCAGGCCATCGGTGCCGGCATCGACGACTTCCCGCACTGCATCATGCGCGACCCGGGCGGAAGCGTGAAGACGCATCTGATGGCGCGCGCCCTTTCCCTGCCGTGGCCGCGCGTGAACGAGGCGGGCAAGCGTTTTGTGAACGAGAGCGTGCCGGTGAACTTCCTTGCCAATGCCACGGGCGCCCAGCCCGGCGGCCACGACTGGGCGGTCTGGGCTGCCCCCGATCTGCTCACGTTGGTCAACACCGTGCCCTACACCACCTCGAGCGGCTCGATTGCCAAGTATGAGCCCGAGAAGGTCGTCGAGGAGCTTGAGGCAGCCGCCGACGCCTACGACACCATCGAGGACCTCGCCGCGGCGACCGGCATCGACCTCGAGGGCCTCAAGCAGACCATCGCCGAGATGCAGGAGAGCTACGAGGCTGGCGAGGATCTGCAGTGGGGTTCCAATCCCGGTTATCTGACCGATTGGTCGCAAGGTCCCTTCTATGCCGCCGAAGAGGCCAACGCCCCGATGGGCACGGCGAGCGGCTTGCTGGTCGACCAGTATTCCCGCGTGCTGACCCCCGACAAGGAGCCCATTGCCGGTCTGTATGCGGTGGGCAACTGCTCCGGCTCGATGTTCGCCGGCACGTACCCCCACGAGCTCAACGGCGTGAGCCACGGCCGTTGCGTGACGTTCGGCTACATGGTCGGTCAGCGCCTGGCGGGTTTGGTGGAGTAGGGAGCAGGGTCGCCTGGCGGGTGATTCCGAAGTTCCATCGGATCGTGCGCGCAGCGTGTTTTGGGAGGGCGGGTGCCTGTCTGGCTGGCGGGTGCCCGCCCGTTTGTTTGGCGGCCTGTGAGGTGCATGAGTGGCGCGCGGTGGGGACGGTGCGGATGCGGTCCCGGCGACCGCGGCCGTCCATCCGGGAAAACCTCAACAATACGGTAGCTTCCAATCCGCTGAACATAGCCGTCCTCTTCATGCCCTACAATTGCGTCCATCTGAGACAAACCTTGTAGGAAGGGTGGGCCACGGTGGCGGAGAGCACAAAGGAGTCCCAGCGCGCGGCGCTGCACAAGGCGATTTGGCAGATTGCGAACGACGTGCGCGGGGCCGTGGATGGCTGGGACTTCAAAGCGTACGTGCTCGGTTTTCTGTTCTACCGGTTTATCTCCGAAGAGCTTGCCCGCTACATCGACGAGGGCGAGCACGAGGCGGGCGACGCGTCGTTCTCGTACGCCGCGATGGACGACGAGGAGGCCGAAGGCGCCCGCGAATCGGTGGTGAACGAGAGGGGTTTCTTCATCCTGCCCTCGCAGCTCTTTGAGAACGTTGCCGCCCGATGCGACAGGGACCCCAACCTTAACGAGACGCTCGCCGCGGTGTTTGCCGCCGTCGAGGGGTCGAGCGTGGGGACGGCCTCCGAGAAGGATTTCCGCGGCCTGTTCGACGACATTGACCTCAACTCGAACAAGCTCGGGTCGGGTGTTGCCGAACGCAACCGCCGCCTGGTGAGCATCATCAAGGGTATCGAAGGGCTCGACTTCGGTCGGGTCGGCGACGCCAAGATCGATCTGTTTGGCGATGCCTACGAGTTTCTCATGAACATGTATGCGAGTTCGGCGGGCAAGTCGGGCGGCGAGTTCTTCACGCCGCAGGAGGTGTCCGAGCTCTTGGCGCGCATCGTCATCGGCAACAGGGCGGGCGTGAACAAGGTCTACGACCCGGCGTGCGGTTCCGGTTCGCTGTTGCTCCAGTTCCAGAAGATTCTGGGTCAGGAGGGCGTGCGGCGGGGTTTCTTTGGCCAAGAGATCAACATCACCACGTACAACCTCGCCCGCATCAACATGTTTTTGCATCAGGTCAATTTCGACAAGTTCGACATCGCCTTGGGCGACACGTTGCTCGAGCCCAAGCACTGGGACGACGAGCCCTTTGACGCCATCGTCTCGAATCCGCCGTACTTGGTGAAGTGGGTGGGCGACGAGGACCCGACGCTCATCAACGACCCGCGCTTCGCGCCGGCCGGTGTGCTCGCGCCCAAAAGCAAGGCCGACCTGGCCTTTGTCATGCACATGCTGTCGTGGCTCTCAAACGACGGCAAGGCTGCCATCGTCGAGTTTCCGGGCGTGCTGTATCGCGGCGGAGCCGAGCAGAAGATTCGCAAGTACCTGGTGGATAACAACTTTGTCGAGACGGTCATCCAACTGCCGGCCAACCTGTTCTTTGGCGTGACCATCGCGACGTGCATCATCGTGCTCTCCAAAGGCAAGGCCGACGACAAAGTCCTGTTCGTCGATGCAAGTGAGGAGTTCTCCCATGTGGGTAACAAGAACAAGCTCATGCCCGAGAACATCGAGCGCGTGTTCCGCACGGTCAACGAGAGGACCGAAGAGCCCCACTTTTCCAAGCTCGTGTCTATCGATGAGATGGGTTCCGACGAGGGTGCCTACAATCTCTCGGTGGGAACCTGGGTTGAAAAAGCCAGCGTGAAAGAGGAAATCGACATCGCCGAGCTCAACGAGCGTATCCGAGGCATCGTGGCACGCGAGCAGGAGCTGCGTGAGCAGATCGACGCCATCGTGGCGGACCTGGAGGCATGAGGTATGGACGGTCTTCTGGCCGAGGGAAGCGACGTCGACTTCAAGGAGTCCGTCGAAACGAAGAAGCCCAAGAGCTGGCTCAAGACGGTGAGCGCGTTTGCGAACACTGACGGCGGGCGTATTGTGTTCGGCGTGGCGGATGATAGCCATGAGGTCGTAGGTGTCGAAGACCCGCAGAAGAGTGTCGAGGCCATCACGGCGCTCGTCCGTGACCGCATCGACCCCTTGCCGCACATGTCCGTCGCGGCGGAGGAGCGCGAGCCGGGTCGGGTCGTTATCGTCCTCTCGGTCGCGAGCGACGTTAACACCCCGCACTACTATCGGGGGGATGGCGTGCGCGAGGCTTATGTGCGCGTGGGGGATCAGTCGGTGCCGGCACCCCAGCACATCCTAAACGAGCTCGTCCTCAAGGGGACGGGACAAACCTACGACAGCATGCCCTCTCGTTTCACGAAGGACGACGCGAGCTTCACGGTCCTCAGGGCGAAGTACAAGTTTGTGACAGGGCACGAGTTCCAAGACAGTGACTTTGTCTCGTTCGGCCTGGTCACGAAGGACGGCCGCCTCACCAATGCGGGTGCCCTTTTGGCCGACGAGCCACTCATGCGCCATTCACGCGTTTTCTGCACGCGGTGGGACGGCAGGCACAAGGACGACGCCCTCGATGACGCCGAGTTTTCGGGGAGCTTGCTCATGCTGCTGCAGAACGGGGAGGACTTCGTCAAGAAGCATAACCGGGTGGCGTGGACCAAGGCGCCGCGGACGCGTGTCGAGTATCCGAGCTACGTGGAGCGTGCGGTCACCGAGGCGCTGGTGAACGCGCTCATCCACCGCGACTACCTCATGCTCGGTTCCGAGGTGCACGTCGACATCTACGATGACCGCCTGGCCATCAGTTCACCGGGCGGCATGTTCGACAATGGGAGGCTTCCCGCCGACCCGGCGAACGACGAGATGGAGAGCAAGAGGCGCAACCCCGTCCTGGCGGACCTGTTCCAGCGGATGAACTACATGGAGCGCCGCGGGAGCGGCCTGCGGAAGATCTGCCGCCTCACGGCGCATCAGGCCAACTACGGACCGCAGTTTGCCCCAAGGTTTGAGGCGGAGCCCACGACGTTTCGGGTGACGCTGTGGGATATGAACTACCGCGAGGAAGAGGAGGATCGGTCTGCCGCTGCGGGGAACGGACACGCGGAGAGTACGACCGGCCAAGCTACCGGCCAAGCTACCGGCCAAGTTGTCGCTCTCCTCGAGGTCCTCTCGGTCGGCGAGTTGACGGCGAACGAGGCGATGGAGGCGATGGGGATGTCCCATCGACAGACCTTCAGGGAGAACTACCTCGACCGGGCCCTCGAGGCGGGCCTCATCGAGCGCACGATACCTGACAAGCCCAGAAGCCCCATGCAGCGCTACCGGCTGACCGACAAGGGCAGGGAGGTTCTCGGAAGATGAGCAGGATTGAAGAGATGGTCGCCGAGCTCTGCCCAGACGGGGTGGAGTACAAGAAGTTGGGTGAAGTCGGCACGTTTACACGTGGTTCGGGCATCCAGAAGAAGGATTTTGTCACCGAGGGCAGGCCTTGCATCCACTACGGGCAAGTGTATACGTACTACGGCCTCTCTACGTTCAAGACAAAGTCGTTCATCAGCGAAGAACTTTATGCGAGTCGCAAAAAGGCCAATACTGGCGACCTTGTAATTGCAACGACGAGCGAGAATGAGAACGAACGTCTGCAAGTGCGTTGCATGGCTCGGCGGTGAGCCATGCGCCGTGAGCGGCGATGCGTGCATCTTCTCACACGGACAGGACCCGAAGTATGTGGCGTATCTGTTCTGCTCCGACCAATTCCAAGAACAGAAAAAGCGCTATATCACAGGCACAAAGGTGTTGCGCGTAAGTGGTGAGAGCATGGCAAGAATTGAGCCCCCATTTCCTCCTCTCGAGATTCAGCGCGAGGTTGTACGAGTGCTAGACTCCTTCGCGGAGCTGGAGGCTCGCAAGGCGCAGTACGCTTACTATCGCGACCGGTTGCTGTCGTTCGGCAGCGATGTTCCTAGAATTCCACTCAAGAATCTATATGCGCAGTTCATATCGCCAATACGAGACCGTCCAAAAGTGTTTGGCGGCGACATCCCTTGGTGCCGTGTGGACGATATTGAGGGCAACTGGATTACAGATTCCCGTGAAGGCCTAAGAGTTTCGCAGAATACGATTGATAAGATGGGACTTAAGGTCTATCCGGTTGGCACGGTCTTGGTTGCATGCAGTGCGTCGATTGGAAAATGCGTAATCACTGCGCGACCTTTGGTTTCAAATCAACGCTTTGTCGGAGTTGTCTGTGGGGATCGCATCCTCAATACCTTCCTTCGCTATGTTCTAGAGTCTATGACGGAAGAGATGCTGCGCATTGCGTCCAAGGGAACCATCACCGGCATAACGCGACGACAACTTGATGCTCTTTTGGTTCCGGTTCCTCCGATGGAAGAGCAGAAGAGGCTTGTCGACATCCTCGACCGCTTCGACGCGCTCACGACCTCGATTGCCGACGGCCTTCCGGCCGAGATCGAGGCACGCAGGCAGCAATACGAGTATTATCGTGGCAGGATCCTCGACTTCCCGAGAAAAGGGTAGCGCCATGGGCAAGGGCGTCATCTACATCCTCACCAACCCGAGCTTCCCGCAGTACGTGAAGATCGGCTATGCAAGCAACCTGCAGCGCCGTCTACGCGAGCTCAACCGCTCCGAGGCGCTCCCATACACGTTCCGGGCCTATGCGACCTACGACGTCGACCATGAGCTCACAGACAAAGCGCTCCACGAGCTCATCGACCAGCTGAACCCCGACCTGCGCACCATAGAGACGTTCAACGGGAAGAAACGCACCAAGGAGTTTTTCGAGATGTCGGACGAGGATGCCTACGCCATCCTCGAGGCCATCGCACGGATTTCGGGCACCGAGAACAGGCTTCACCGCGTCACCCCCACCGGGGAGCAGGCCGAGGAAGAGCGCGAGGCGTAGGAGGCCCGTCGGGACGCAGAGACAGGGAGGCGCGCTAAATTCAGCTTCTCGATGGTGGGCATCGCACCGGGGGAGAAGGTGTCCTTCGCAAGCGACCCCTCCAAGGTCGCGACCGTCGTTGATGACACCCATGTTGAGTACGAAGGCGTGACGACCTCGCTGACGGCGCTTGCCAAGCAGTTCCTGGGGAGCACGTCCGCGATCTCGGGGCCGCGCCTCTTCACTTACAGAGGGGAGCGGCTAACCGACATTCGCATCAGGCTTGAGAGCGAGAGGACTTGCTCATGACCGTCGACGACCCCATCTCGAAAGACCGCGCATTGGGCGTCCCGACCTACGGCCTCATCCTGCAGGGTCCCGAGTCCACGGTGTGCGCCGAGGTGCCCACTCACCCTGCGGTCGAAGACGCCTACCAGTCCGAGGCCGAACTCGAGGCGGGTCTCGTCGGCATCCTGGTATCCCAGGGTTACGACCGCCTCCAGGTTGACTCCGAGGAGGCACTGCTTGCCAACTTGCGTGCCAAGATTGAGGGGCTCAACGGTATCTCGTTTACCGAGGCCGAGTGGTCGCGCTTTCTCACACGGGAAATTGCCAACCCCGCGCTCTCCGTCATCGACAAGACGCGGCGCATCCAGGACGATCCGGTCATCTCCTTCGAGCGCGACGACGGCACCTTCAAGAACGTCTACCTGCTGGACCGCGACCACATTCACCGCAACCGCCTGCAGGTGATGAGCCAGTACGAGACAAACGAGGGAACGCACAAGAACCGCTACGACGTGACGATCCTCGTGAACGGCTTGCCCCTGGTCCACATCGAGCTCAAGCGGCGTGGGGTGGCCCTGCGCGAGGCCTTCAACCAGATCGAGCGCTACCGGCGAGAGAGCTTCTGGTCGGGCTCGGGGCTCTACGAGTACGCCCAGGTGTTCGTCGTTTCCAACGGCACGCACACCAAGTACTACTCCAACACGGTGCGCTGGGATCACACCCACCCCAGGGCTGGCGCGCGGGGCGCCTCCTCGTTCGAGTTCACGAGCTGGTGGACCGACTCGGCCAACCGCCGCATCGCCGACCTGGAGGGCTTCGCGCGCACGTTCCTCTCCAAGGGGACCCTGCTCATGGTCCTCACGCACTACTGCGTGCTCACCGCCGAGGACGAGCCCAAGCTGCTGGTCATGCGTCCCTACCAGATCTGTGCCACCGAGCGGATTCTGAACCGCATCCTGGTCTCCGAGCTCGACAAGAGGAGGCTCGGCACGTTGGACGCTGGCGGCTACGTATGGCACACCACCGGCTCGGGCAAGACGCTTACCTCGTCCAAGTGCGCCCAGCTCGCTTCGAGGATGGAGGGCGTCGACAAGGTCGTGTTCGTCGTGGACCGCAAGGACCTCGACTACCAGACCATGAAGGAGTACAACAAGTTCCAGAAGGACGCGGTGAACGGCTCGGCCGACACCCGCGCGCTCGACGAGAACCTGCGCGACGAAGCCAAGCGGATCTGCGTCACCACCATTCAGAAGCTCTCGGTGCTCATCTCCAAGAACGCGAACCACCCCATCTACGGCAGGCACGTCGTGTTCATCTTCGACGAGTGCCACCGCTCGCAGTTCGGCAAGATGCACCGCGAGATCACGCGGAAGTTCAAGTGCTACCACCTCTTCGGCTTCACGGGCACGCCCATCTTTGCCCTGAACGCCAATATGAGCGGCGACCCGACGCTGCGCACCACCGAGCAGGCGTTCGGCGACCGCCTGCACTCCTATACCATCGTTAATGCCATCGACGACGGCAACGTGCTGCCCTTCCGGGTGAGCTATCTGCAGACCATGCGTGCCAGGGAGGGCATGGCCGACGAGCAGGTGGCCGGGATCGACACCGAGGCGGCACTTATCTCGTTTGCGCGCATTATTGGTAACACCGAGTACATTCTCGACAACTACGACCGACATACCATGCGCAAAATTTGCGGCGCGGGGTTCAGCTCGATTCTCGCAACCCAGTCCATTGACGCCGCGAAGCGCTACTACGCCGCGTTCAAGTCGGTCCAAGACGACCGCGAGGCACGCGGCGAGCTCAAGCGTCGGCTCAAAGTTGCACTGATTTATAGTTACGCCCCGAACGGTGACGACGTGACCGCTGACCAGGAGTCGGGTCTGATCACCGACGAGACGATGGACGCCGACAGCCTGCAGCCCAGCGACCGCCAGGCCCTCGATGCGGCGATCGAAGACTACAACGCTCTGTTCGGAACGTCGTTTTCGACGGACGGGGGCAAGTTCGAGAACTACTACAAGGATGTTTCGCAGCGGCTCAAGGTGCGCGAGCTCGACATGCTCATTGTGGTGGACATGTTCCTTACCGGGTTCGACTCCAAGACCCTCAACACGCTGTGGGTGGACAAGAACCTCAAGATGCACGGTTTGATTCAGGCCTTCTCGCGTACGAACCGCATCTACAACTCGGTTAAGACGTTCGGCAACATCGTGTGCTTCCGCGACCTCTCGGAGCAGGTCGACGAGGCGCTTGCACTCTTTGGCGACAAAGACGCCGGCGGTATCGTGATCCTTAAACCGTACAAGGAGTATCTGGCTGAATACCTGAAGCTTCTCGGCGAGATTGAGGAGCGGTATCTTGGCGAGGGCGGTGTCCCCGTCCTCGTGGGCGAGAGTGCCGAGAAGGGGTTTGTGGGGGCGTTCGGCGCGCTGCTGCGCTTGCGCAACGTGCTTTCGGTGTTCGATGAATTTGCGGGCGACGACCCGCTCCGTCCGCGCGTTTTGCAGGATATGCAGAGCGTGTATCTGGGTCTTGCCGAAAAGTTCCGCAAGCAGGCCGAAGCGGATAAGACCGACATCATCGACGACCTTGTGTTCGAGATTGAGCTCATCAGGCAGGTCGAGGTGAACATCGACTACATCCTCGATCTTGTGATGCGCGCCCGTTCGGGCAACGGGGAGGACAAGGTCGCTCTCGACAAGATTAACCGTGCCGTCGCCTCGAGCCCGCAGCTGCGCGACAAGGCGGACCTGATCCGCGAGTTCGTGGAGCGCATGGGGGTCACCGAAGAGGGCTCGCGCGAGACGGACGAGGGCGGCGAGGCGGAGCGCCGTGCCAAGATAGGCGCGGCTTGGACCGCCTATGTGAGCGAGAGGGTCGAGAGGGAACTCGACAGCATCATCGAGGAGGAGAAGCTCAAGCCCGAGGAGACGCGCGCTGTGATGGCGTACGCGTTCGATGCGGGCGGCGTGCCCGAGAGCGGTACGCTTGTGCAGAAATGCATGCCTCGCGTGTCCCGCTTTGCAAAAGACAACGCCTATGCCGAGCGACGCCATCGCGTCATCGAGAAGCTTCAACGGTTCTACGAGCGGTTCTGCTCGCTGATTGGGGGATATCCGGTGACGAGGGTGGGGGAGTGATGGAATGCCCTGCGTTGAAGTAGGCGGGGTGAGGTAGTAGATTTTGTTCGCGAACCAATCGCTACTGGTGATGGTAATTACCTTGTTGTGGCCATCGTTGTTTTGATTGCTTTGACAGGGCCCTGCTGCTATATGCAGATGGCTCGACAAGAACGGCGCTAGGAATGGGACAACGCTCTTCTTCTTCGCCTTGGGGCTGTTGGTCGCTCCGTGGAAGATGGGGAGCTCCATCCTACATGGGCGGGTCTGCTCATGTTTGGATATGCATGGCGTATCACCGAGGAGTTCCCCCAGTACTTTCTCGATTGCCGGCAGGTGTTCTCGGACCGTCGGTGGGACAACCGCGTCACTTCGGCGAGTGGGGATTGGAGCGGCAACGTCTTCGCTTTCTGGTATAAGGCATATCCCCTCCTGAGCGAGGGGCTTCCGGTGCCGTTCGAGCTTGGTTCCGGCATGACGCGAATCGACGACACGCCGCAGCACAAGGCGGTCCGTGAGGCGCTTACCAACATGCTTGTCCATGCCGACTACTATGGGCGGGCCGGGCTGGTGGCGTTGCGCACCAACGAGGGCATCGAGCTGTCCAATCCCGGTGTCCTCCGTCTGCCGGTGAGCGTCATCGAGGGCGGGGGTGTGTCCGATCCGCGGAACCTCACGCTCTTGACCATGTTCAACCTGGTGGGTAAGGGGGACAAAGCGGGAAGCGGTTTTGACGTGCTTCGTCGCTCGGCACGTTATGCCGGTGTCGACGACCCTGTGCTTACGGAGTCGTATGATCCTGATCGCGTAGCGCTTATTCTGCGGCTTGCCACAGGGGGCCGTTCGCTTGGAATCGGCGAAGATCGGCGAAGATCGGCGAAGACCGGCGAAGATTTCGGATATACGATGAGCCGGGAAGACACAGTGATGGCATACGTGCGTGAACACGGTGCAGCAAGCGCGTCGGAGCTGTCTGCCGTGCTGGGTCTCGGGGCATCGCGGACGCGCGAGGTATTGTCGGGCATGGTTGCGAGGGGAGAGCTTGTGCGTACGGGCAAGACCTCCGCAACGCGTTACTGCCTTCCTGGGATGTGACGGGCTCCTGTCAGACCGCTGTGCCGGCGCGCGGCCGCCATCAATTGCCAGTCCGTCCTCGGTTTGGGCGCGGTCTTTCCGCAAAACTGGGGTTTGTGCTAGTCTTGCCGCGCATTGAAGGGCGGCTCGGAATGACCGCCGGCGCTTTCGGCTTGCTTTGGCAATCCACTACCAGGCGTTTCTCTGCTGCGCTGCCCCGCGCCGTCAGCACGGCGGTTTCGACGGGGGTTTGCGCCCTAGCACGAACCCCGGTTTTGCGGCGCAATCGAGCCGTTCGGGTTGCCCGGGGCATGCGGGTGGCTTTTTCTTTCACGTGGTGGAGCTTCGCTGCGGGTCGGTGACACAGAAACGCGGGCGGGGCCATCTTTCGACCCCGCCCGCGCTGCCGGCTGTCGTGCGCTGCCCAGCCGCCGTGCGTCGCCGGCTGTCAGCCAGCCGTACCCGGCAGTTCTCGACTACCCGACGACGATGCCGTTGTCCTTGTCGTAGGTCACATGTTCGCCGTTCACGGTCATGTCGGCCGAGACGAGCGTGTAATGGTAGCTCATCTGCTGGCTGTCGGCGCGGGCCGTGGCGGAGAGGACGCCGTTGATGTTGGCCACGATCGAGCAGTCGGTGAGCTCGAGGCCCTCCATCTTCTTGCTGGCGCGCACGGAGTCGTAGAACTCGGTGAAGCGCTCGTCGCTCGAGGCGATGGTGGCCGGGCTGTCCTCGTCGGTAAGGCCGAGGTCGACGGTGGTGAGCAGGTCGCTGATCGCCATGATGACCTGTTTGGCGTTGGTGCGGGGGTCGGAGGTGTCGCGTGCCTCGCCCACGTTGGGGCCGGCCGCCTCGACCAGGGCGTGGGCCTCGTTGGCGCTCACGCGGCCGCCGTTGAGGCACTCGGCGCTCGCGCTGCCGGGCACGTCCATGGGGTAGACATCGCGGTAGAGCATGATGCCGTCGAGACCGATGACGAAGACGTTCTCCATGACGCCGCCGGCATCGAGCATGGGACGGAACGTGCGGTCGGTCTTCACGCCGCCGAGCGGGCCCTCCATGGTGACGTGGATCTTGGTCATGTAGAACGGGGGCGTGCTGATGGGCGCGAGGTACTCGGCGGGTTTGCCGAACCACTCGTCCTTGCCCGCCTCGCATGCGGCGTTGTACTCGTCGACCGCGGTTTGGAGGCCCGCCGCGTCGATGCCCGCCGCCTCGGCGAGGCCCTCGATGGTGTCGGCGCACCACACGTCGTCGGCGTTGTCGATCTGCTTCTGGAGCTGCTCGTTGAGGTCGTGGCCCCACTCGTCGGCCATCTCCTTGTTGGCGTCGATCTGGCTCTGGCAGACGACCGAGTCGAAGATCGAGTAGCAGCAGCATCCCTGGTTGTGGATCGGCGCGGATTGCGTGATGGTGTTGCCGACCTCAAGGGCGCAGGCCTCGTCGACGAAGCGTTCCATGTTTGCGTTCAGCCACAGGAACGGGCCGCCGAAGCAGAAGGCCGACCAGAAGGGGCCGAACGTCTCGACCTCGAAGTCGTGGCTGATGCGGTTGTACTTGAGGTAGCACACGCCGGTGTACTCGGAGCAGCCGGCGGCGATGGCCATGTTGATGGCGTCGCCGTAGTGGCCGGGCGTGCCGATGCGCTCGAGCTCCTCGAGGACGAAGCCTTGGCGGATGAGGCGCTTGTCGTCGTTGGCGAAGCCGCCCGTCGCCAAGATGATGGCCGTCGCCTTGTAGTTGACGATGTCGCCGAAGGCGTCCTGCGCGTACACGCCGTCGACGGAGCCGTCTTCGGCGTACGAGAACTCCAGGCCGCGGTTGTTGAGGCGGATGTCGACGCCGTACTCGCGGGCGGCCGACGCCATAAAGGGCACGTAGCCTTCGCCGGCGGCACCGTTGAGCCACCAGTGGAACGTGTTGACCTTGCCGGCGGTCGGGCCGATGGGGTAGTTGTCGATGAGGCCGCTCAGCTGCGCGCCCTTTTCGACGACCCACTCGATGTTGGCGGCCGAGTTGGTGATGAGGTCCTTGTAGTACAGGCCGTCGACGGCCCACTGGGGCTTGCCGAGCTCCTCCTGCATGATGATGGACTTGTCGACCTCGACGCCCTGCTCGATCTGGAACTTGGAGTCGACGGCGAAGGTTCCCTCGACGCCCATGCCGTTGCCGCCGAGCACCGAGGCCGCCTCGAGGAGGATGACGTTGTCGCCGTTCTCGCCCGCCTGGACGGCGGCCGCGAGGCCGGAGAAGCCGCCGCCGACGACAAGGACGTCGGTGTAGATGACCTCGGTTACGGCGCCGGGGTCGACGACGATGCCCGAGCAGTTGATGGTTTCGACCAGCTCTGCCGCGTCGGCGGCTGCAGGGGCCGCGGTCTCATCGGCGAGGGCGGGGCGCACCGTCTGGCGGCCTGCCAGCGCGGCGCCTACGACTCCGGCGGCTGCGGCTGCGACGAATCCACGGCGAGATACGGTTGCGTCGATCATGGGTTCTCCTAACCTGGCGTTGCGGACGGGACATGGTCGGCGCGCCGCGCGGTTGCTCTCATTTGCAGCCGCCCGTTGTCCTGCGCGCCGTCGAACTGGCTGCATCATGCGGCGGCCAAGGTTTGGAAGAAAGACAACAAAGTAATGATTCCGCAGGTCAGATATGCATCACCATAAAGTGATGATGACAACGCGCGCATCCGTTGGTATGGGTAGCGGTTTGAACCGGCCGAAAAGCGATGGTGCAGGCCGCGGTCATGCCGTACTATTGGCAACATGCCCGGGGAATCGGTTCCCAATGTCTATGCGATGCGGGCAGGAGGGAGGGGGTCTCCGTGGATTCCGGCATACGCGGCGTGCGGTCGCTCTTTTCCGGCTCGGCTTCGCCGCTTGCCCTTGTCGGGAGCGCCCTCTTCTGGCTGTGGATGGACGCCGCGGTGTTTTCTGACACGCTTTGCGCCTTTGGTCGTGCTGGTGGCGCATATCAGCTCACGTTTGTGACCATCACCGTTGGGACCGTCGTCGGGCTTCTCATCTTGCCCCGCTTGCTGCACGGGGGCATTTTCTCGCAGGCCCATCTTATCGAGGCCCTTGCCTTCATGGTGGCGGGATCTTTGGGCAGCGCCTGCATCGCCTTGTCCCATCTGGCGCCCGGGGTGGGGGAGGCGTCGGCGCTTGTCGTGGGATCGCTCCTTTCGGCGGCGTTCTTCTCCTTCTACAATGTTTTGTGGGGGTTGGTCTGCGTCGCGCAGGGACGTGCGAAGGCGCTTGCCCATATATCCGTGGCCTGGTCGATCGGCCTGCCGCTCAACCTTGCGCTCGAAATGCTGCCCGATGTTGTCGCGGCTGCGCTGGTGGCGGCGCTTCCCATGTTTTCGGGTCTTGTATACGCGGTGCTCCACTTCAAGCAGGGTGTTCCGCTGCTGCATGTCGAGCAGGAGCGGTTCCCAAAGCGGGACATCCTGCCCCGCAACGGCACCGTGGCCGGGGTCGACGTGCGGTTGCTCATGCTGATACTGGCGTTCTGCACGATTTTCGGCTTCATGTATATGAACCAGATCATCCAGCCTTCCGAGGCGCGGGCCTTTGACATGGGACCGTTCGTCGTAGGTGCGCGCGGCGTCACGGCGCTGGTGTTCTTTGCCGCGAGCCTGACGGTTCTGCGCGACAGGATTGCGCTGCTGTTCCGCATCTGCTTCTTCGTCCTGGTCGCGGGATTCGCGGTCGTCATCTTCAGCATGTTTGTCCCCGCCCTTGCCGACATCAGCGGGGCGATGATTGCAATCGGCTATTGCGGGTTCGACATCCTCGTGTGGGTGATGATCGCCTTCCACGGGCATGTCTCTGCCAACGAGCCCGCCAAGACCATCGGCGTCACCATGTTTGCCGAGCAGTTGGGAATCTGCGTCGGGGCGCTTGCGGGGCTGGCGCTATCTCTTTCCGCCATCGACGAGTCGGGCGAGGCAATCGCCCTCATGGTCTTGGAGCTCGTTGCGATGGCAGTGCTCGTCGTGTATACGGAGTACGGGTCCCGCCTCTGGACGCTGCTGCTCAAGACGTCCGCCACCATGCAGGTCGAAGGGCCTCTTCAGCGGTCGGACGATGACGGCATCGGCGATTTTGTACGCAGATACGGCCTGACCGAGCGCGAGGCCGAGGTGGTGGCCCTGTTCGTGCAGGGGAGGAGCATGAGCTACATCGCGGAGAAGGTCTGCGTGAGCGAGAACACGATCAAGACCCACGTCCGCCACGTGTATACCAAGTGCGGTATCCACAACAAGCAGGAGCTTATCGACCTGGTCGAAGGGAGCCGGGGACGGTAGGGTTCCAACGACCGGCGGAGGACGCGCCGGTGGATGCACGTGCGGGCGGCCAGCTGCGTCTGCAGGCCGCATGCACCGGGAAACGCCGGTTGGCCGAGATAGCCGCGCGCGCACCGGAAAATGCCGGTTGACTGAAAAAATCGCCGTTGCGAACGATTGGAAGGGGCGACGACAGGGTGGGCATCGGAAGATTGGCGCATTCATTTACCTATTCGTAAATTGCACGTTACAAGCGCTATCTACGGAAAGGCCGAGCGAAAGGCGAAATCGTTCGCAACGGGCATTTTTTCAGGCACCAGCCGGTTTTGGCTGTCTGGACGTTTTGGGCATCCGGATCGGTCCGAACCGCCGCGACCCCCCCCCCGACCCCCCCGACCCCCCGACCCCTCCCGTCCGCCGCGGTCTCACGGCCTCGCCGGGCAAACGAAGGGGCGCCGGCCTCCTCTGGAAACCGGCGCCCCGCCTTGGCGTTCTGCCTTGGCACCCCGCCTAGACGCTCCGCCTAGGCGTACGCCCCCCATGTACCCCGTCGCCATCTCGGCGCAGTGCTATCCCAGCACCTCGCCGTCCTGTTCCATGAACTCGCGGGCGGAGACGCCGTTCTCCTGGCGCTCCTTCTCGACCGTGGTGGACAGCAGTTCCTTCACCTCGCGCGGGTTCTTGACGGGGCCGACGGCGAAGTCGCCCTTGGTCTGGTCGCTCGAGGCGATCTGCACAGTGCCCACGCCGAAGATACGCTGGCCCAGCGGCAGGTTGAGCGAGACGTCGAGGATGCGGTAGAGCCGCACCTCGTCCTCCTTCTTGTTGAGGAAGCCCGTCTCGATGAACAGGCGGTCCTCGGTGAGCCGGTAGGTCGTGAACGACAGCGGAAGGCCGAACAGCGTGCGCTTGCGGTCTTGCCAGATGGTTGCCATGGTTTCCTTGCTCCCTCTTGCTC
>DBEYOB010000095.1:0-16664 GCA_048173955.1 Coriobacteriales bacterium | reverse complement strand
GGCTGCGAGAGAGCCCGCCGCCGCGGGGCCGCCCGCCCTTGCCCCCGACCGCGCCTTCCAGCCCGCCGGGACGTCGTCCGCTGGGACGCCGCCCGCCGGGACGCCGCGCCGCCTCGGGCACGGGGCGCCCCGGGAGCTCGGGGACCTGCTCGGCAACCTCGACGCCTCGTTTTCCGAGACGCTCCTGCGCCTCATCGACGAGCGCGGCATGACCGACGCGCAGGCGTACCGCAAGGCGAACGTGAGCCGCCAGCTGTTCTCGAAGATCCGCGGCGACCGCGCCTACCGGCCGAGCAAGCAGACGGTGCTCGCCTTCGCGGTTGCGCTCGAGCTCACACTGCCCGAGACGAACGACCTGCTGGCCCGCGCCGGGTTCGCCCTGTCGCACGCCAGCGCGTCCGACGTCATCGTGGAGTACTTCATCGGGCGGGGCTGCCACGACCTGTTCCTCATCAACGAGGCGTTGTTCGCCTTCGATCAGGCGCTGCTCGGTGCGTAGACCCCGCCGCGCGCTACCGCGGACCGGCGCGAGCCGATGCAGGCCGGCACGGGCCGGCGCGGGTCGGTACGGGTTCAGACCTGCAGCGCCCTGAAATGTCGCCTGGCAGTTGACCTTCTCCGGGCCTCGGTTTCCTAGACTTCGTGCTGTCAGATGGGCGTGCGGCGCGCGGACGGCGCCCGCCCGAAAACACCGAGGAAAGGGGACGGACATGGCGAAGACGACTGCTGGGACGCAGGGACGCAACCGCGACGCGCGGGCCAGGCCGGGCCTGAGCGAGCTCGTGTTCATCATCGACAAGAGCGGGTCGATGGCGGGGCTCGTCGACGACACGATCGGCGGGTACAACGCCTTCGTGGCCGACAACCAGCGCCTCGACGGGGAGGCGGTCCTGACCACCGTGCTGTTCGACGCGGTCAGCACAACCCTGCACGACCGCGTCGACCTGCGCGGCGTCGCGCCCTTGACCCGCGGGGACTACCGCCCGGGCGGCTGCACGGCGCTGCTCGACGCGGTGGGTGCGACGATCGAGCACATCGCACGGGTGCAGCGCTACATGCCTGCCGGGCATCTGCCCGAGAAGACCATCGTCGCCATCACGACCGACGGGTACGAGAACGCGAGCCGACGCTACTCCTACGACCGGGTGAGGCACCTGATCGAGGAGCGCCAGCGCGAAGACGGCTGGGAGTTCCTGTTCTTGGGGGCGAACATCGACGTGGCGGCCGAGGCGGGGCGGCTCGGCATCCCGGCTGAGCGCGCCGCGGCGTACAGCGGCAGCGGCGAGGGGACGCGCGCCATGTACGACGCCGTCTCCCAGGTCGCCTGCGCGTGCCGCATGGGCGCCCCAATGCCCGAGGGGTGGGCGGACGGGTTGGCACGCTAGCTAGCGAGAAAACCGGCAGCGCGTGGGGCGAACGCGGAGCATGGGGCTGGCCTACGCGTAACCGTTGAGACGCCGACGTTTATCCAGGTCAGAGTGTCAACGCTTCTTCGTATGGTGTTTGGTTTGCAGCCGGTCCATGATGGGGTCGTTCCGCGCCGCCGGGCAGGGCGTTCGGCGGCGCATCCGCATGCAACCCACCAACAGGAAAGTGAGCGTGCACCATGGACATGACCCGTCGCAACTTCGTCGCTTCCGCCGGCATCGCCGCCGGCGCCGTCGCCGCCGGCGCGACCGTCGCGCTGGCTGAGGAGGCCGCCGAAACCGAGGACGCCCCGGCCGAGGAGGCTCCCGCCGAGGAGGAGGCTCCTGCTGAGGAGGCCGCCCCCGCCGCCACCACGCCCGTCCCCAACTACATGTGCGACGAGGACTGGCTCGGCACCGCCCCCGCCATCGACGCCGCCGAC
Source organism: Coriobacteriales bacterium (assembly GCA_048173955.1). Taxonomy (GTDB): domain Bacteria; phylum Actinomycetota; class Coriobacteriia; order Coriobacteriales; family UMGS124; genus CAZUFB01. Next base: position 14,815 of record DBEYOB010000095.1, on the reverse strand, counting down.
ATCGCCGAGACCCAGAGCTTCGACGTCGTCGTGGTCGGCGGCGGCCACGCCGGCACGCAGGCCGCCCTCGCCGCCGCGCAGAACGGCGCGACCGTGGCCGTCATCGAGAAGCACCTCGACGGCGAGATCGTCTACCGCGGCGACGACATCTGCTCCTACAACTCGCAGCTGCTCGAGGGCTGGGGCTTCGGCCCGTACGACCTCGACGAGATTGCGAACGAGTACGTGCGCCGCGCCAACGGCCGCTGCAACTCGTCGGTCATCCGCCGCTTCGTCTACAACTCGGGCGAGATGATGGACAACCTGGCCTCCCTGGTGCCCGACACCTCCGACGTCTTCGACTACGGCGGAGCGAACGGCTGCATCGTGCAGATCGCCTACGACACGCCCGACGGCTCTTCTTACCCGCTCGAGGTCTCGGGCTACAAGATGTGGGCCTCGACCGTGCAGACCGTGGGCACCGTCAACGAGCAGCCCGTCGGCAAGGCGCAGCTCGAGGGCGTCAGCCGCCTGACCGAGCTCGAGACCTACTGCCGCGACGCCGCCGAGGACCTCGGCGCCCAGTGGTTCTGCGGCTACGCCGGCGTCGAGTGCGTGCAGGACGAGTCCGGCGCGGTGACCGGCGTCATCGCCCAGGCCGAGGACGGCACCTACGTGCAGTTCGACGCGGCCAAGGGCGTCATCCTGGCCACCGGCGACTTCGGCGCGAACACCGACATGGTGTGGGAGCTGTGCTCCGAGTGCGCCGAAAACGCCATGCGTCACGGCGTCGCCCGCGAGCGCCTCGTCGGCATGACCGACTGCGACGGCAGCGGCCATAAAATGGGCTGCTGGGCCGGCGGCGCCATCGAGAGCCACCCGCGCCCCGTGGCCGGCGACGCGCCGAGCATCTCGTTCGGCCCCTGGGGTTCGACGCCCTGCCTGTGGATGAACTGCAAGGGCGAGCGCTTCATGAACGAGAGCTTCGCCGGCCTGGTCCTGGCCCAGTCGGTGCGCCAGCCCACCGCCGCCGAGGGCATGACCGGCAACTTCGCCATCATGGACAAGAAGCACATGCAGTACGTGCAGGCCGGCGGCCTTGACCACGGCGCGCCCAACTGGGGCTTCCCCGAGGGCATCGAGGACTACCAGCAGGGCATGGACGCCGCCACCGGCACCGAGGGCGAGATCACGGTCCGCGGCCTCGAAATCGCCAACCGCACCATGGCGATGAGCAACACGGTGTACGTGGGCACCACCGCCGAGGAGGCGCTGACCAACGCCGGCCTGTCGGGCGAGGCGCTTGAGACCGCGCTCGCCACGATCGACCGCTACAACGAGATGTGCGCCGCCGGCGTGGACACCGACTTCGGCAAGCCCGCCAACAACCTCATCCCGATCGACGAGGCGCCGTTCTACGTGGCGACCCAGAACACCACGGCGCTCTACGGCCCGGGCCTCAACACGCTGGCCGGCCTGTGCACCGACAGCTACTTCCGCGTGCTCAACCCCAACAAGGACAGCGTCATCCCCGGCCTGTACGCGGTGGGCAACGTCGCAGGCGAGCGCTACGGCAACGCCTACAACTGCCCGTCGGCCGGCAACAACAGGGGCACGGCCATGACGAGCGGCCGCGTGGCCGGCAAGCACGCCGCCGGCGCGGTGGACAGCATCGCGTAGGAGACGTTCCGACGACGGTGTCCGCGCGGTGACGTGCGGGCGCACGGCGCGCGAGCGGAGTGCGAGCAGAGTGCGTGCGGAGTGCGCTGACGGGATGCGTGCGCAGCGCGACCGAAGCATGACCGAAGCGCGTGCGAAGTGCGACTCCCAGCGGGCGTTCCGGGCCGGATGGCTCGGGGCGCCCGCTTTTGCATGTGGGCTGCACGTGACGGGTGCACGGCGGGAAGAGACGATTGGGGTCGGGATGGGGGCGGCGGATGGCGTGCCGGGGCGCGGGGGAGGACGGCTGCGTCAGTGTGGGCAATCAGGAGATGGCCGAGCAAGAGACGGGTTGCGGAAATAAATCAAACACTAAAGTTAAGCGAATCTGTGCAAACGTGCGCCGAGTGCATTGCCCGACGCAGAACATTCGACAAGAATTGGCATCCTGGTGGCGGCGCTATCGTGTCACCTGAAAATTGGCTTTCTAAAACCGTACTCTGTATTTTCATTCTGCAGTAATTTTAATCGTGCATGGCCGACTGCTGGAGAAATCGGTCGCAAACGGTCAGTTCACTCGAGCGTGCTTTGCACGCATCGGGCAGTTTTGAGGTGCAAAAAGATGAAATTTTTAGGATTTTTATCATAGGTCGTGCATTGCGTGGTCTCCGAAGCTGCGAACCGCACGGTTTTCCAGGTCGCGCACTGCGTGGTTTCCCACGTCGCGCACTACCCGACCATCCGGTGCGCGCGGCCTCAAACCCCCGACCCTCAAACCCCCGGGCCGCGAATCCCGGGGCCCATGGCCTACCTTGCGCACACCACCGCGAGCGCCGCGGGCACCGATGCGACTTCGAAGCGGGTACCTTCGAGCCGCTCGCCGTCGACCTGGCAGGGGACCTCGCGCGCGAACTCGACGTTCAGACGTTTGACCCGCGCGAACCGCACGACGCGCGACCCGGTGTGCAGGCCGAGGCGTGCGAGCGAGAACAGGGCGAGCGTGCGCGGGATCGAGGGCAGCTCGACCGAGCGGCACACGTCGAGCAGGCCGTCGGTCGGCGATGCGTCGGGACAGATGCGGAAGCCCCCGCCGTAGGTCGGGCCGACCTGCACCGCGAAGACGATCTCTTCGCCGTCGACGCGCTCGGTGCGGGGGACGCCGCCCGCGTCGATGGTTTCGAACTCAGCCCGGAAGGCAAACGGTTCCCGGTTGTGGGCGAGCACGTCGAACCCCGTCGCCGCGAAGAGCCGCGTCCCGTGCGCGCCGTTTTTGGCGCGCCGCTCCATCGTGGCGAGGGCGATGGCGGCATCGAGACCGAACGAGAGCGTCTGCATGAAGTAGGTGCCGTTGACGCACCCCAGGTCGAACTGCCTGCGCGCGCCGCGCGCGATGGCGCGCAGCGTGCGATCGGGGTGGTTGCGCGGCATGCCGAGCGTGCGGGCGAAATCGTTGCCCGACCCGAGCGGAACCACCGCCAGGCAGGGCCTCCGGTCTTCCGGGATGCGCATGAGGCCGTTCACGACCTCGTGGATGATGCCGTCGCCACCGAGCGCGACCACGGTGTCGCAGGAGCCGCCGTGCCGCTTGGCGAGCTCGACCGCATGGCCGGGGCGTTCGGTGAGCATGACTTCCAAATCGCTTGGGCCGTTCGGGCGGTCCGGTGCGCCGAGGTGGGTCTTGCCGGTCGAGGCTTCTCTGAGCGCGCGTTCGACCTCGCGCACACCTTGCGCGCCCCGCCCGCTCTGGGCGGCGGGGTTGGCGATGAGCAGCGTGCGGTTCCAGGCAAACGGCGGCATGGGCGGCTTCCTTCGGGCCTGCGCGGCAGTGTCGCGCAAGAGGGTACCACGGCCCTAACGTACCGGAAAGGATCAACGTGCGCCCATATAATCAATAGCAAAAATAACAGGGTAGGCGAGTGACGGATATCACCTGAGGCCCCTACCTTTTTCGGCGCTGTGTACGAATGGTACCCGGGTTTTGGCTCCGCACGTCCTTTCTATGGACGCGTCTGCGAGATGCATGCTTTTGCTCTGGCAACAAAACCCCAGGTCTTCGCGTCGAGGTACGATAAATCAAACTAGTAAGAAATATGGTGTGTCGCCGCGTTTCCCGCTCGGTCGTACACTGCGGCGAAAAAGGTAGGCTGACACAGCGTTATCTGGCATTCGAACGACTTAGAACCGTTACGGTTGCCCCAACCTCTCTGAAATCGACCCGATCTTTCGGATGGCCCGACCCCCGGCCTCCCAAGGCCGCCTACGGGCATGTCGTCGGGAGCGCGATGTCGTTGGGGACGCAGCGGCAGCGTTACGGTTTTCATGCGATGACGGCCCGACGATGGATGGTAGCGTTGTATAGCACACGCCGTTCGCGCGTGAAGACCGAGGGTGCGAGGAGGCCATCATGAGGAATCGCGAGATCAGCCTGCCGGCGGCCGCACGTGTCGTTGCGGCTGGAGCGGCGGCCTGCCTGCTTGTCGGGTGCATGCTGACGGCATCCGTGCCGGCGCGGGCCGACGATCCGTCGGACGACGCGGGCATCGCGCAGGCCGTCCCGGAGCAGGGCGAAAGCGATGCGTCCTCCGCCGACGGCGCGCCGTCTTCGAATGACGATCTGCCTGCGGGCGACATTCCGGCGGCAGGTGGCGAAGCGTCCGCCGAGCCCGTTGACCCTGCGACTGAAGGCGCGCCCGAATCCCCCGAATCCGCGGGCGAAGGTGAACCGGATCCCGCGGATCCGTCAGGTCCTGCGGATCCGTCGGACCCCGTTGACCCGATCGACCCGATCGACCCGCCTGGCGAGGTGACCGTCGAGGATCCGACGACCGACGCCGCGTCCGACCCTGCGCTGGATGCCGTGCCGTCCGATGCGCCCGCATCCGAGGCTGCCGCAGGCCAGGCTGCCGATGCGGCGGCTGCCGACGCCCCGGCGCAGGAGGAGCCCGGGGATGAGCCCGAGGGCACGAGCTTCTTCGACCTGCGCGACCTGGGCCTGCTCACCCCCGTGCGCGACCAGACCTACTACGGGATCTGCTGGTCGTTCGCGTCGATGGCCTCGCTCGAGTCGTCCGTCCTGCGCTCGAGCGGCGTCTCGGTCGAGCTCTCGCCCTTCCAGGCGGCCTACTTCATGGTCAACGGCGACGACGAGCAGGAGTTCGCGAGCGGCGGCAACCCGTACGCCTACCTCGACCCCTACACGGCGCTCGGCGCCGTCGACCGGCTCATCGCGAGCCTCGCGGCGGGCAAGGGCGCGGCCGAGGTCGTTCCCGGCGTCAACGACTGGGGCGCCTATTTCGACCTGTCCCTACGCGAGGAGCGCACGGTGCGCCTGACCGAATCCATCAGCCTCTACGCCGACGTCCCGTTCTGGGAGACCCCCTCTGTTGCCGAGAAGGTCGACCTCGTCAAGCATCTCGTCGAGACGGAAGGCCCCGTGGTGGTCTCGCTCAACGCCGACGTCTCGACCGTCGCGTACAACCCCGAGCACTCGTGCTTCTACACGGCGCCCGACTCACAGCTGTACCACAACCACGTCGCCGCGATCGTCGGGTGGGACGACGACTACCCGCGCGAGAACTTCAACGAGGCGATGCGGCCGGAGCGCGACGGCGCGTGGCTCGTCAAAAACTCCTGGGGCACCTGGATGGGGGAGGACGGCTACTTCTGGGTGTCGTACGAGGACACCTGCATGGCCGAGTACGTCCTGCAGGGCGAGCTTGCGCGGTCGGACGAGGAGATCCACCAGTTCGACGAGACCGGCTGGAGCAACTCGATGTCGCTCGGCGGAACCGGCGGCTACCTGGCGAACACGTTCACGAGTGCGCGCCCTGAGACGCTCGACCGCATCATGTTCTGCACCACGGGCCGCGACGCGTATTGGCGTGCCGAGGTCTATCTCAACCCGACCGACGCCTCCGACCCGCGTTCGGGCGAGCTGGTGGCGAGCCAGGAGGGGTGGAGCACCTGGCCGGGCTACCACACCGTCGCGCTCGACGCCCCGGTGGCCCTCTCGGCGGGCGATGCGTTCGCGGTCGTGCTCTACGTTGACAACGCGAGCTACCCCTACCCCATCGCCGTGGAGACGTTCACGCCCGATCCCGAGCTTGCGGGTATGGTGCCGACGAGCATGGGCTACGACGACGCGGGCAACCCCGAGGTCAGCCTCGTCTCCTCCGACGGCCAGACGTGGGAGAACCCGGCCGGATACGGGCGCGACCTGCCCATCCTGTCGAACTCCTACGTCACCAACGTGTGCCTCAAGGCGCTGACGGTGTCCCGCGAGGAGACGCCCGAGGAGCCCGAGGAGCCCGAGGAGCCGGAGAATCCCGGTGAGCCTGGCGGGGCCGAGGAGCCCGGCGAGTCGGAGAATCCTGATGGGCCTGGCGAGCCGACGGACCCGGAGAACCCCGGTGAGCCGACGGACCCCGCTAACCCCGGCGGGACCGAGGAGGGGTCGGAGGGGCCCGGGGACCCCGATGAGCCCGGCGAATCGGACACCCCTGCGGGTCCTGACGCGCCTGCGTCCGAGGCGGGCCCCTCGCAGGGGCAGGGCTCCGCGACGATCCCGACCACAGGCGACGACGCGGCGGCATCGTCGGCGCGCTCTGCCGCACTGCTTGCGGCGGCGGGGTTGGGAGCGGCGGCGCTCGGCCTGGCGGCAGGTTTGCCGGCGGTATCGAAGAACGCGGGCGGTCGATGCCGCGGGCGGGCGTCTGACAGGTAGGCGCCCGCCCGTCGACGCGGCGACAAGCGGTCCGGACGGCTGTGCGGGCTGACACGTGTAAAATACCTGAAAGCGTTCAAAGGTTGATTTTTGCGACCAGGCATTTTCCCGTTTGGCGGCCGGCGTTTTCAGAAATTAGCCAGCCGTCAGCCCGCACAGCCGCTACCCCCGCTCGCCACCCCGCCCGCGAGCGCCCGCACAGCCGCCACCCCCCCGCTCGCCACCCCGCCAGCGGGCGCCCGCGAGTACCCCGCCCGCGGGCGCCCGCCGCCCGGCGCGCCTACTCGGCGATCGTGAACGTCTCGAACACCCGGCCGCAGTAGCCCACCTCGGTCTCCACGTCGGAGACCTCGACGCTGGCCTGGATGCCCTCGCCGATCATGCCGCGCTCGTCGACCGTGACGCGCATGAACGAGCGGAAGTTGTTCTCCTCGATGATCGGCTCGTTGCCCGAGAAGTGCATCGGGTCGGCGGTGTTGCGGTAGTTGTTGCCAATCGAGGCGGCCTCGATGTAGTTCACGCCGTTGATGAGGTAGCGCTCGTACACGTGGCTGTGGCCGAAGTTCACCGCGTCGACGCCGTACGCCTCGTAGATGGGGCGCAGCACGTCCCAGCAGTAGTCGCCGTCGGGATAGATGGCCTTGCCGGGGTTCTCGGGGTCCTCGACGGCGACCGACACGGGATAGTAGCCGTCGTCGCCGCGGTTGACCATGTGCCAGTGCTGCGTGACCCACTTGAAGCGCGCGTCGCAGTCCTTGAGGTCGTCGACGAGCCACTGGACCTGCGGGCTGTCGGGCGAGATGTCGTCCTTGGTGATCCAGCCGGGATACTCGAAGCCGTCCCAGGCGTTCCAGCGCGAGATCGACAGCGAGCAGAGGTGCAGGTCGCCGTAGTCGACGCTGTACCAGCGCTTGCCGCCCACGCCGTACTCCTGCTCGGGGTAGAGCGGACGGAACATCTGCATGTAGATCTTCCATGTCCACTTGGAGTCGTCGAGCGCGAACTCTTTGTCGGAGCAGACGCGCTGGTCGTCGAACTCGTGGTTGCCCGGGCAGGGGAAGACGGGCATGAACTGCAGCAGGTGGGTGTTCTCGGTGCTCTGGTTGAGGCACTCGAAGAAGCTACGGTCATCCTCGCCGGGGACCTCGTAGCAGCCCTCGACGTTGAACCACTCGCCCACCTTCCAGGGGGTGTTGCCCATGTCGCCCGCGAAGATGATGAAGTCCTTGTCGGCCTGACCGAGGATCTTGATGGTCTCCTTGGTGCGGACCTTCATCTGCATGTCGGAGAGCAGGGCGAAGGTGAAGGGCTCGCCGGGCAGCGGCGCGGTCTTGAAGAAGTAGCGCTCGCCGGTCTCCTCGCCGAGGCTGCCCACGGTGGTCACGCGGTAGTACACGAGCGAGCCGGGGGTAAGGTCGGGCAGCGTGGCGATGAGCTGGCAGACCTCGATCTCGGGGTTGTTCTCAGGAATCTCGTCGTAGCCCTCGGGGGTGGCGGAGGTGCGCAGTCCCTCGAAGCGGTAGGGCACGGCCTCGACGCGGTTGCCCAGGGCGGGCGTCTCGCCGTACTCGACGTAGCCCTCGCACATCTCCTTGGCGAGCCAGATGATGTTCATCTCGGTGGAGGGGTTGAGCGTCACCATGTAGGGCTCGGTGTAGTTCATGGTGGCGGGGGTCTCCTCGGCGGCCGGCTCCTCGGTCGCGGCGGGGGCCGCCTCTTCGGCGGCTGCGGTCTCCTCGGTCTCGGCGGCCTCGTCGGCCAGGGCCTGCGTGGCGGCCGCGCCTGCAGCGACGGTTCCGGCGGTGGTCAGTGCGGCGTTTCTGAGGAATGCTCTCCTGGACAGATCCATGGCGGTTCGTGCCTCCATCTCGTAGGTCTCTCTCGGCTTCCCTGCAACTCGTTCGACCGCATCCGGATGACGGGTTCGGTCAATGAGCACGATAGGACCGCCTTGTAAGAGCCGGGTAAATCGCCGGGTAGCGATTGGATGGGGTCTGTCAGGAGAGGGTGAGGCCTGTTCGGATGGGTCGGGTTTGCAGATGGGGCCCGCTCGCGATGCGTTGCACCGGGGCATGGCGTCGTCCGTTTCCGTTCGGCGTCGTTCGCCCCCGATGGGCTGCTATGCCACGTGCCCGGCGGCCGCCGGGCACGCGCCTACTCGGCCAGACGGATGCTCTCGAACAGGGCGGTCACGTCGCTGTCGCTGCCGGCCACGTTGCTCATGGGGCTGAGGGCGAGCATGCCGGTGACCGTGTCGTCGGGCAGGGCGACCATGCCCAGGGCGCCCACGAACTCCATCCCGTCGCTCGAGAAGGTGAACACGTAGACGTCGACGTCCGTCCCGTCGTTCGAGAAGGTGACGGTGCTCTCGACCGTGCCGCCGAGGTTCTCCGCGATGCCAGTGGCGACCATGCCGAACACGTCGCCGTCCATGGACGAGTAGCCCGAAATCAGCCCGGGGAGCACGCCGACCATGACGGTGTTGTCGGCGCTGTGCCAGGCAGGCTCGTCCTCGGTCGAGCTCTCGTCGGCGACGTAGCCGGCGGGAAGGTCGAACGCCAGGCCGCCCGCCTGCGTCGGCTGGACGCCCGCGGACGCCTGGTCGGCGGGCACGTCGCCGCCCTGGTCCGAGCGGCCGAGCACGAGGGCGTCGTCGGTGGCGCGGGCGATGGAGGAGCCGATGGCCTCCGCCGTGGCGGCAGCCTCTTCGTTGCTGGCGTCGCAGGCGATCTGCACCAGGGTGAACGTCCCGTCCTCGAGGGGCACGTAGCACTGCGAGAGCGCGGCCTGGCCGCCCTTCTGCTCGGCGACGAGGGACACGGCGTACGCCCGGGTGCCGTCGGCGAGTTCGCAGATCTCGCCTCCGGAGAACGATGCGCTCGTCTCATGCGCGGACGCGTCGGAGAACGTCGAGAAGTAGGACGCCCATTGGCCGTCGTCTTCGGGGACGGCGGCGTCGGCGTCCGACGGGGTGATGCTGACCACGACAGAACCGTCTTCGTTGCTGGCGAGCGCCGTGTAGCCGAGGTCGACGAGCTCGAAGTTGTCGGGGATGGCGACCTGAACGCCGCCGAGCGCATAGACGGTGGCACCGTCCGAGGCGTCCCGCCCCTCGTCGGCGGAATCCGACAGGGAGCCGACCGCCTCTGCCGCCTGTCCGTCCGGCTCGGCCGCGGTGCCGGCGAGGGCGAGGCCGGGTGCTGCGAGGCAGGTACCCGCGAGAGCCACCGATGCGAGGAGTGCGAGGGGGAAACGGCGCTGGATTGCTTCCATGGGGCTCTCCTTACCTTGACGGTCTCGGCGCTCGTGGAACGGCGGAGAGGCGGTGCTCGCGCGTTTGCGGGGGCCGCGCGAGCGCGGCTGCGTCCCCGCGGGGTTCCGCGAATTCGTTGCGGGGATTGTACCCCGCTGCCTGGGCCGGGATGTGTCCGGGCCGTGCCGTCAAATATTCCGCAGAGGTGGGCCGCGGGGAAGGGCGGCCGTCCGCGCCCGGCGCCTTTCCGCCGCCCGGCAGGCCGGTTTCGGATGCATAAGCGGTGGAACCCGCCTGCGGGCCCGCCGCGCCGCGCGCGCCGGCGGCGGCGTTTGCGTATCATGGCCCCCATGGAGACTGCCGAACGCATAGAACTCATGGACACCGCACCCGCACCCTTTGCGGCGGTCGCCGACCCGGACGCGGCCCCGGGGGCGCGCGTGCCGCGCGGGAGGTTCGCGCCCACGCCGTCGGGCCGCATGCACCTGGGCAACGTGTGGTGCGCCCTGCTCGCCTGGCTCGACATCCGCTCGCGCGGCGGCGAGCTCGTCCTGCGCATCGAGGACCTCGACCGGCGCAAGGTCCCGGCGGGCGCCGAGGAGGCCCTGCTCGACGACCTGCGCTGGCTGGGGCTCGACTGGGACGAGGGCCCTCTGCGCCAGAGCGAGCGCACCGGGCTCTACGCAGCCCAGCTCGACCGCCTGGTGGAGCGGGGGCTGACCTACCCCTGCTTCTGCTCACATGCCGACCTGCATGCCGCCGAGGCGCCGCATGCAAGCGACGGGACGCCCATCTACGCGGGCACCTGCCGCGACCTGACCCCCGAGCAGGTCGCCGAGCGCCGTCAGCGGCGCAACCCCGGGGTGCGCCTGAGGGTGCCGCCGGCCGACGACCCCGCCGGGACCGTCCGCTTCGTCGACGAGGTCTACGGTGCGCGCGAGGAGTGCCTGGCCCGAGAGTGCGGGGACTTCATCGTGCGCCGCAGCGACAGCGTGTACGCCTACCAGCTCGCCGTGACCGTCGACGACGCGCTCATGGGGGTGAACCGCGTGGTTCGGGGCTGCGACCTGCTCCCCTCGACCGCACGCCAGATATACCTGCAGTCCCTGCTGGGGTTCGACCGCCCGTCCTACGCCCACGTCCCGCTGCTCATGGCCCCGTCGGGGGAGCGCCGCCTCTCGAAGCGGGAGCGCGACTGCGACCTGGGGTTCATGCGGGACCATTTTGGGAGGCCCGAGGTACTGCTGGGCCGCCTCGCCGCCCTGGGGGGCCTGCGCCCCACCCCGGAGCCGGTGAGCGCCGCCGAGCTGGCCGAGACGTTCAGCTGGGACGCGGTGCGCGCCCACCGCGGCGACATCCCCGTGCCGGGGAGCTTCTTCTGCTGAGGTACCGCGCCGCCGCGCCGCAGGCCGCCCGCTGCGCGGGCCCGCTGGGTTCGTGGTTTTGTTGCGCATACGGCAAAAATGCCACAAACTTCCCGTTGAACTTTGCTGCGCGTTTGCGCTATGCTTCCACAGCACGCGGAGGGCTGACCGAGAGGCCGAAGGTGCTCGCCTGCTAAGCGAGTAAGGGGCCATAAAGTCCCTTCTGGGGTTCGAATCCCCAGCCCTCCGCCAGCGCGAAAACAGAAAGGGTCGGGCGCTTCAGGCTGCCCGGCCCTTTTTGCGTTCGAGTACAGCATCCGTGTGAACCAGCAGTGGAGGCTTTGCTTCACGTGGGACGGAAGCGAGGCGGGGGAGGTCGAGTTTTGTGACTATCACTGATTACATCTCAACGCCGGGAGAGATTCTCAAAGAAGAATTTCTGGAGCCGATGGGCATCAGTCAGTACCGGCTCGCCAAAGCGATTGGGAAGCCGGAGTCGGCCGTGTCCGAGATTGTTCGCGGAAGGCGCTCCATCACAGTTGAGATGGCCTGGCTGCTCTCGCGGGCCTTGGGCACCACGCCGGACTTCTGGCTCAACCTCGAGTCGACTTACCAACTCAAGACATTCGATTCGTCGCGCTTGCCGGAAGTCGCTCTGCTCGCGTGAGTTTTAGGGACGCGCATGCCGCCGGCTGCAGAGTTCGTCTGATTCGCGCATGCCCTGAAAGCCGGTCCCGTGTCTCGGGGCGGTCGGATCCGATTCCCCGCTTTACGGGCGCCCACCCCGGGCTACCTGGAGTTGCACATGCGGGCTGCGGGAAATGTCCCGTGCATGGTTTTCTGAAATGTTGCATACTTAGAGCTTATGGATACGACATTTGCCGAGCTCGGGCTTAACGAGCAGATACTGCAGGGCGTCGAGGCGCTGGGATTCGCTGCGCCGACCCCTGTGCAGGCCCAGGCGATCCCCGCCGTGCTCGCCGGCCGCGACGTCGTGGCGACGGCGCAGACCGGCACCGGGAAGACAGCCGCGTTCACCCTGCCGGTGCTGCAGCTTGTCGGCGCCGACCCGCAGGCGGCGGACGCGGCGGGGGACCGGGGCGCCTCGGACGGCCGTGCCCCGCGGGCGCTCGTCGTCACGCCGACGCGCGAGCTCGCCCAGCAGATCGACCGCGTCGCCGCGACCGTCGCCCAGATCGGCGGCCAGCGCGTCGCCATGGTGATCGGCGGGGCGCGCTACGACCGCCAGATCAAGGACCTCAAGCGGGGGTGCGACATACTGGTCGCCACCCCGGGCCGCCTGCTCGACCTGATGGAGCGCGGCGACGTCGACCTGTCGCGCGTGCGCGTGCTCGTGCTCGACGAGGCCGACCGCATGCTCGATATGGGGTTCTGGCCGAGCGTCCGCCGCATCATCGCCGCGCTGCCGCGCGACCGTCAGACGCTGCTGTTCTCGGCGACCATCTCGGGCGACATCCAGAACAGCATGCCGACCATGCTCAAGGACCCGGTGCGGGTCGAGATCTCGCGCGCCGGGCAGGCTGCCGACACCGTCGAACAGCGCCTCGTCCCGGTCGTGCAGGGGCAGAAGGTGTCGCTGCTCGTCCACCTCATCGGGGCGGAGAAGCCGACCCGCGTGCTCGTGTTCTGCCGCACCAAGCAGCGCGTCGACTCGGTCGCGGGCGCCCTCGAGCGCACCGGTCTCAAGGTCGGCGTCATGCACGCCGACCGCCGCCAGCGCGACCGCGAGAAGGCGCTCAAGGGCTTCCGCGAGGGGGCGCTCGAGGCCCTGGTCGCCACCGACGTGATGAGCCGCGGCATCGACGTGAGCGGCATCGACTGGGTCGTGAACTTCGACGTCCCCCTCGACCCCGAGGACTACGTGCACCGCATTGGCCGTACGGGGCGTGCGGGATGCACGGGCGTCGCTTTCACCTTCATGGCGCCCGACGAGGTGAGCCCGCTGCGCGAGATCGAGTACTTCACCAAGGCGCTCGTCCCGCTGTGGGAGCCCGAGGGCTTCCCGTTCGCCGAGGGGCGCATCGTCCCCAACCCCAAGCGGTCGACCACGCGCACGCAGCGCAGCCTGTTCAGCGGGAGCCGCGGGCGGGGACGGGGGCCGAGCGGGGGAAGGTTCGGGCGCCACACCTAGGCCTTTCCGGGCCGCGCCCCGGGACGTCGGGTGGAGTTTGCGCCGCGTTTGTTGACGCGCGCCGCCCGGGCGGGCAAACTTCCGGATAGCCGCGCGCCGCGCACTGCAGCTGCAAGACACGTTGGGAGCCGTCGTTATGCACGAAGCACGCAAAGACAGGGGAGCATCGCCGTCCGCCGGGATGCCGCTCGACCGCCGGAGCCTGCTGAGGGGGTCGGTCGCCCTCGGGGCGCTCGCCCTGGCGGCGCCGCTGTCGGGCTGCGCCCTGCTGGGGATCGAGGACCCCACGTCGTCCGACGACGAGGAGGAGCCCCAGGCCACGCCGGGCACGGTCGACTTCGACAACCTCGTCGTCGCGCTGAACCTCGACCAGTCGACCTGGCAGTGGCTCCAGGTCAACAACCCGGCGTCGGGGAACCACGGCTCGCTGGTCGTGTCGATACCGGTGACGGTGACCAACAACGACGAGGCGAGCCGCGTGCTCAACAACATGTACTGCAAGATATACGGCCCCGACGGCTCCGTCCTGCCGGACATCTCGCAGCAGTACACCTCCGACGACATCCTGCAGCGGGGCAGCATCTACCAGGGGACGTCCGAAAGCGGCGTCGTCCACATCCTGTTCAGGGGCGAGGGAACCTACACCTTCGAGTTCGACGACCTGCTCGGCGGCAAGGTCGACCTCGAGATCGAGCTGCCCAGCTCGGCCGCGTCGGGCTTACATCCGATCCCCCAGGGCTCGCTCAGCCAGGCGGACGCGGCGGCGGCGGTGCCGGCGGGCACCGTGTTCAAAATCGGCGACTGCGATGCGGAGCTCGCCGCCGACCCGGCGACTTACTGGTGGACGCAGACGTGGGACGAGGCGGACCCCACGTGGAACGGCCGCTGGTGCGTGGGCGTCGGTTTGGCGATCACGAACCGGGGCACCGAGCCGATGACCCTGACGGCGGACATGTACGGCCTCTACGCCCCGGCGCTCTACCGTCTCGACGACCCGGCGCCGTGGTTCGCCGACTCGGCCGCCGCCTACGTGGGGACCGTCCAGCCGGGCGAGTCGGTGCAGACGGCCCTGTTCTGGGTGTTCGACGACAGCGGCACCTACTACGCGGTGTTCGACAGCGACGGTCAGAAGGTCGTGACGTCGGTCAGCCTCGTCAGCGAATAGGGTCCGGCGGGAGCCCGTCGGCCGTGCGGGCCGCCTTGGCCGCCCGCGCCTCGGCGCGCCTCCGTTTGAAGAACGTGCGGAGCAGCTCGGCGCATTCGTCCTGCAGCACGCCCGCGACGACCTCGAACGCGTGGTTGAGGCGCGGGTCGCGGCTCACGTCGTACAGCGTCCCGAGCGCCCCGCCCTTGGGGTCGGGGGCCCCGTAGACGCAGCGGTCGATGCGGGCGTTCACCATGAGGCCCGCGCACATGAGGCAGGGTTCGAGCGTGACGTAGACCGTGCAGCCGGTGAGGCGCCAGCGCCCGAGCCGACGTGCGGCGGCGACGAGCGCGCTGAACTCGGCATGGGCGGACGGGTCGGCGTCGGTCTCGCGCCGGTTGTGCGCGGCGGCGACCACCTCCCCGTCGCACACGACGACGGCCCCGATGGGAACCTCCCCGATCTGCGCGGCGAGCTCCGCCTGTTCGAGCGCGAGGCGCATGAAGCGCTCGTCGGCCGGGTCGGCGGACGGGTCGGCAGG
>DBEYOB010000094.1:0-7068 GCA_048173955.1 Coriobacteriales bacterium | reverse complement strand
GTCTCGACCGGACGCGCGCCCAGCCCGCCCAGGCCGTCGAACACCCCGGCGCACGCGCAGGCGCCGCCGGGGTCGCCGGCCGGTCCGGCGGACCACTCGATGCACGCCGCCGCGTCCTCGCCGCGCCCCGGCACGCGCTCGAACACCTTGACAAACGACGTCGTCTCCACCGGACCCCCTTCCCTTGAATCAGCCTTCCCTTAGATCGAGTTCGCGATCCAGTTCACCACGAAGCGCATGTCGAGGTCGCCCAGGCCCTCGCCGGCGACGCAGGGGTGGTGGTGCACCAGCTCCCAGGTGCCGCCCATCGTGGTCCACGTGTCGTCCTCGGGCGCGAAGATCGCCATGCGGCGCTCGGTCGAGCCGAGGCGGCCCTGGCCGTCGTTCCACACGTCCTCGAGCTCCACGAGGCTGTGCGGCATGTCCTGGGGGTAGCCGGGGCACCCGTCGCGGCGCGGGTCGTCGAGGGGGTGGGGCGAGGTGTCGGTGAACAGCACCACGATGTGGCGGCGCTTGGCGCCCGTCGTGCACCAGTCGCTCGCGAAGGCCTTGTAGAGCGCTTCGAGCGAGCTTTCGGGGGCGTCCCCACCGCCGTGGGCGGACAGACCGTCGAGATAGCCGTGGAAGGCGCGCTCCTGGGCCGGCAGCTCGAAGAAGGCGCTCTCGGCCATGGGGGCGTCGTCGCAGTAGTAGTCGCCGAACGCGATCACCTTGACGCGCAGCTTGTCGACCCTGCGGTTCTTTTCGGCCAGGCCGTCGTTGATCTGGCCGATGAGGTCGCGGGCCAGCATGGTGCTCTTGCGCAGCACCGGGCTCATGGAACCCGTGACGTCGAAGCAGAACACGATGTCGACGTTGGCCTCGAACGCGCCGTCCTGGTCGGCGAACGCCCGGTCCCAGTCGATGTCGTCGGGGGGCACGGGGACGCCGCCGGGGACGGGCGGGGTCGAGAGGTCGGACGTGAAGTCGGGATAGGTCTTGTCTTCGGCCATGGTTGGTCCTTTCCGTCGGGCGGCCGCGCCCCGCTGCCGGTCGGCGCGGGCGGGTGGTCGCATCCTGTGCGCAAGCCCACCTTACCGGCGGGGTCGGCGGGGCGCTTGTACAAGCGCGGCGGCGCGAGGGCGCGCAGGATGACCGGGCAAGGGAGCCGCGGCGGCCGCCCGCACGATAGGAACGGAGACTGGCATGATTCCGCACACACACGCACGCGGGCGGGGCGCCGGGGGCGCAGGCCCGGCGGTCGCCGAGACCCCGCACGCCCCCTGGCGCCCCTACCGCGCGGCGCTCGACGGGGCGGGGAGACGCCTGTACGACCGCATCGCCGCGGCGCTGCGCGCGCACGAGGCGACCGTCCCCCTCGACGCGGCGGCGGGAACGCCCTACGGGTCCGACCGGGAGAAGCTCGAAGAGCTCGTCGGGGCGCTGCGCGACGAAGTGCCCGAAATCGACCTCGCCTCGCTGACGGTCGTGCGTCGGGCGGCGCGCGGCGGCGGCTCCGCGGGGGACGCGGTCCGGCTCGAGGTCGGCTATGCCGACGACGCCGCCCTGGCGGCCGGGCGCCTGCGCACCATGGAGGAGCAGGCGCGCCGCGCCCTGGCCGCGACCCGGGTCAGGACGCGGGGGCAGGACCACCTGACGGCCCTCTGCCTGCACGACTGGCTGCTCGAGCGGTGCGTCTACGAGAGGGGCGCCCCGCACGCCCACGACGCGGTCGGGGCGCTCGTGCTGGGGCGGGCCGTGTGCGACGGCATCGCCAGGGCGTACAAGTTCCTCTGCGACCGGGCGGGGATCCCCTGCGCCCTCGTCACGGGATACGACCGGGCCTCCGACGGGGGCCACGCATGGAACGCCATCTACGTCGCGGGCCGCTGGTCGCACGTCGACCCCACCGACGACCTGCCCGCGCGCCGGGGCGACCGGCCGAGCCGGGCGTACTTCGGCCTCTCCGACGAGCAGGTCCTCCGCAGCCGCTCGATCGACTCGGCATGCCCGGCCTGCCCGCAAGGCCTGGGGTACTTCGAGTCGCTCGGCATGGTCGCGGGCGGTGCGGGCGAGCTGGGACGCCTCGTGGGGCGCATGCTCGCCCGCGGCACGTCCGCGTTCGAGGTCAAGCTCGCCGGGCCGCTCGCCTACGGCGCCGACGCCGGCGCCGAGGCCCCCGGCGTGGGCGAGGTAGTAAAGAGGGCGTGCGCCGAACGCGGGGCGCAGGCCTGCAGGACGACGCTGCAAGGCATGGACGTGGCGCTCGTCGAAGTCTGCGAGGAGCGGGCGTCATGAGGGCGACGTGGCAGGTCGTCGGGGACGCGTCGGGCGCGCCCCGCGCCGCATGGGGACCAATCGAGGTCGCGCGGGCGGACGGGGCGGGGTCGGCGCAGGGGGAAGGCCGCGCGCCCGGATGCTCGCTCCGAATCGCGTCGGGGTCGTGCTCGCTGCGCGGCGGGCGGCGCACCAACGCCGACTGGCTCGTCAAGCGCCCTCCCCTGTTTGCGGTTGCCGACGGGTTCGGCACGGAGCAGCTGGCGGGGGCGCTGAGCCGCGTCGCCTGCCGGGAGGCCGTGCGCCTCTGGGAGGCGGGCAGCGACCCCGTCGGGGCCGTCGAGCGTGCGAACGGGGCCGTCCTCGCCGTCCAGGACCTCGCGGGCGAGCGCGGCTGCGGGACGACGCTCGCGCTCGTCGAGCTGCTCGGGGGCCGGGGGGCCGAGCTCGCCTGGGTGGGGGACTCGGCGGTGCTGCTCGTGCGCCCCGGCGAACGCGGCGCGCGCCGGCTCACCTCGTGCGAGCGGACGGAGGGGGCCCGGCTGCGCAGCGCCCTCGGCGTCGGCAAACCGCTCGTCCGCGGCGCGCGCGCCGAGCTCGCCGCCGGCGACATCGTCGTCCTGGCGACCGACGGGGCGTGGGAGCCCCTCGGCGACGACCTGGCGGGTATACTGGCATGCAACGGGCCGGCGACCGAAGGCGGCCTGCGCGCGGCAGCCGCTCGGATCTGCCGCGCGGCGGGGGAGCGCGGCGGCGACAACGCCTCGGTCGTGCTGGTCGCCGTGGGATAGCGGCGTCCGCCCGCGCCGCCGCGGCAAAGCGGGCGAAGGCCAGAGGAAGGAGGGCGCGCATGGATCCGGCACAGGCGGCGGACAGGAAGACCTGCGCGGCCGAGCCAACCCAGACCTGCCCGCTCGACGCGACGCGGGCCGCCGGCACCCCGGGACGCGGCGCCGCACCCGTCCGCTGGGCCCGCGCGATCGAGGGGCCGGGATGGGTGTTCGTCGCAGACGGGGGGCCTTGGCTGCGCTGCTCCGATCGCAAGCGCCACCTCCACGGCAGCCTCGTGCGCCGCGGCTGGTCACATCCGGCGGTCGCCGCCTGCTTCACGGCGAGCCCCGTCGACTTCGGCGTGGAGTTCACCAGCCTGGCGCGCCTCTCCGCTCTGGGTGTGGGGCCGCAGGTGCTCGGCTGGACCGAGATCGCGCGCACGCGCGTCGACGGGGGCTGCGGGGGCAATGGGGGCGGCACCGTCCCCGATGGCGGGGCCCTCCCCAGCGGCGGGGGCGGCACCGTCCCCGTGCTCATCGAGGAGGACGCGGGGGTCTCGCTGTTCGACGCCCTGCACGGCGCCCCCCTCCCCAACAGGGCGGGCCTGGGGCAGGCGCCCCTCTCCCCCCTCGGGTCGGACGCGCGCCGCATCGAGAACATGAAGATCGCCTTCGACGTCATGTACCAGCTCAAGGCCATGCACGACTGCGGCATCTACCACCGCGACGCGCGCTCGGCGAACGTGTGCGTGCGCCGCCACGGCGACCGGCCGGCCGACGTCCGCGCCACCCTCATCGACTTCGAGCTCGCCGCCGACGTCTACGGGGGCGAGCCCCCGGCCCGCAGCCCCGCCTACTACCGGCGCCTGTTCCCCTACACCCGCGAGGCGCCCTCGGCGCTCACGGTGGACATGGGCTACCTCATGCTGCTCGGGTTCGAGCTCGAGGGCTCGCCGATGCCGCCCGACCGCCGCGACGAGATCGACCCGCCCGCCTGCTTCGGCGGGGCGTGCGCAGGGCTCTTCTCCTACGACCGGTTCGGCAACGCGCGGGCCCGCCGGCTCGACCAGGCGCGCGACCTCGACCGGCTCGCCCGCGCCGTCGGCCTGGAACGCATGGCGGACCACCGCTTCGCCAACGACGAGGTCGCCGCGATCGCGCGGCGCATCGTGCACCACGGGGGCTACCTCGACCGGGCCGACCTCGACATGGTCGAGCGCGACCCCGCGTGCCTGGTGGCGACCGTGCGCGAGCGCATGGCGCACCGGTTGTTCGAGCTCTACAAGGAGGACGTGCGCGCGTCGGGCGGCGCGGTCGCCTACGAGGAGTTCGACGCCCAGCCTCCCGACCTCGTCGCCTCGAACTACCGGCAGGCCGAGGGCATCGTGGCCGAGCTGCGCGAGGCCGGCTGCGACGTGGTGCCTGCCGACCGCCTGGAGGAGCCGGCGGCGGGCGGACGCCCGGAGCCGGGCAGCAAGGCGTGGAGGCCCCTGCGGGTGCGCCGCCTCGACGAGGAGCGGGTCGAGCAGATCGCGGTCCTCGAGCATGAGCGCTGGCGGGCCGAACGGGAGGCGCTCGGGTGGACCTGGGCGCCCGAGAAGGACGCCGCGCGCAAGACCAACCCCAACCTCGTCGCGTTCTACCGGCTCGACGAGGCCACGCGCGAGTGGAACCGGGCCTTCGCCCGCAGGCTGCCGCAGCTTCTGGCAGAATCGGGCTTTGCAATCGTCGAAGCGCGGCCGTGGCGGCCGCAGGGAGGAGACGCCATGGAGAAGCTGGACGCCGGGGAGAAGCCCGCCGAGGAGACGGGCGCCGCATGCGGGTGCGCCGGGGAGTCCGCCCGGCCGCCGGCCGACAGCCCCGCGGTCGAGGCGATGGCCCGCGCGCTGTTCGACGCGTACAACGACCACCTACGCCGCGACGGCAAGCCGGTCGCCTACGAGCGCTTCGACGACCAGCCCGCCACGCTGCGGCGCTCTTGCATCGAGCAGGCGCTGGGGTTCTGGGACAAGGCCGCCCTCCTCGGCTGCGACGTCGTCCGTGCGGACGACCCGCGGGCGGCGGGCCCGCAGCGCGTGGAGGAGCTCGCGGAAGGGCAAATCGAGACGCTCGCCCGCGCCGAACACGACCGCTGGGTCGCCGAGCGCGAGGCGGACGGCTGGACGTGGGCGCCCGTCAAGGACGTGGGGGCCAAGACGAGCCCCTACCTGGTGCCCTACGACGAGCTGACCGAGGAGATCAAGGACTACGACCGCGAGCCGATGCGTGCCCTGGTCGCACAGCTCGCCGCGGCCGGCTACGCGCTGGTGCGCAGATAGGAGCGCCATGGACAGGCAGGCCAGACAGGCGGGCAACCCGCTGCGCACGGCGCTCGTCGGCATCCAGAAGATCGCCCAGGCTCTCGAGGGGGCGCTCGACAAGGCGGGGCGCTGGCAGTACTTCGCGCCGTTCTTCCCCGAGTTCGCGGGCAACAACAACCCCAGCTCGCTCGTCACCAACCCCTACGCGAACCTGAGCCGCGCCGGGCTCGCGACGCGCGGCCTGCGGCTGGACTCCGAGAACCCGCCGGCGCTCGCCGTGCTCGAGCGCGTCCGCGCCGGGATCGACGACCCCCTGTACCGCCTGGTCGCGAAGGACCTCGCCAGGCGGGACGACGACGCCCCCTACCGGAGGCTCGCCGACGAGGTCGCCGCGGCGTTTTCGGACGAGGGGTTCGCCGCCGAGAAGGTCGAGGACTTCCTCGCGACGTCGCGCGCGCTGCTCGGGCGGCGCTCGAGCGAGGGGTTCGCCGAGGCGTTCCTCACCCACCTCGTAGGCTGCTGCATCGCCGAGCCGGGCTCGTACGCCCTGGAGCTCGACAGCCTCTGCGCGATGGACCCGGCCGCCTACCAGCAGGCGTTCGGGACGCTCGCCCCCGACGACGAGCCCGCGCAAGGGGACGTGGCGAGCGGGGAGGGCGGAGGGGAGGCCCGCCAGCCCTCCCTCGCGCTCGAGGTGGGCCGGTTCGTCGAGGCCGGCCCCGTCGGCTCCCCGGGCGAAGCCGCCAAGGCGGTCTACTACGTCCCCGGCGCCGCGGGGGCGCGGCACGCCTACCCGCTGCTTCCGGGGGAGCCGTACACCGTGGCCGTCGGACGGCACCCCGAGCGCGACGGGCGCAGCCTGGCGCTGGGGGACGCCGACCGCTGCGTGAGCATGGAGCACCTCTTCCTCCACGTCCGCCGCGACGGGCGCGGAGCTTCGGTGCGCCTCGAGGACTGGTCGACCTGCGGCACCGTCGTGCTGCGCCAAAGGGAGGCCGGCGGCTTCGACGAGCTGCGCCTCGGCGCGTTCGTGGAGGGAGGGGGCGAAGACGGGGCGCGCTTCGCGGGGCGCAAGGCGCTCGGCCAGCGTCTGGAGGCCGCCGAGATGCCCGAGCTGCTCGACGGCGACGTCGTGGTCCCGGCCCCGCGCTACCGCGTCGGCCCCGACGGGTCTCCCGTCCTCGACCTGGCGGGGTGCCCCGTCGCCATCCGCGTCTCCCGCGAGGGGTAGGCCGGCCCGCGGGCCTGCGGCGGCGCGGGCCTGGCGGCAGCGCCGGCCTTCCGACGA
Organism: Coriobacteriales bacterium; assembly: GCA_048173955.1. Taxonomy (GTDB): domain Bacteria; phylum Actinomycetota; class Coriobacteriia; order Coriobacteriales; family UMGS124; genus CAZUFB01. Next base: position 454 of record DBEYOB010000094.1, on the reverse strand, counting down.
AGCTGCCGAACGGTGGCGTCGGCCTTCCGATGGTGCCGGCTACCGGTAGTGCCGGTCGAAGTAGCCGCCGTCCACCAGCTTCTCGAACGCGGCGTAGCGCGTCTCGCAGGCGTTGAGCCGCGCGGGCGCCTCGCAGGGGTCGAGCTTTGCGGCGGGCAGCCCCGCCTGGCGCAGGTAGGTCTGCCCCAGGCACTCGTAGCGCTTGCCGCACCGCTCGACGACCGCCCAGAGCCCGTCGAGCGCCGCGCGGTACGCGTGGAGGGCCGCCAGCGCCTCAGCGCGCGCCTGCTCCGCCGCCCCCACCGCGTCCTCGTCGGGAAGCGACCGCAGGGCCCCGGCGTAGACGCCGCGCAGGGTGCGCAGCTCGAGCTCCGCCCGGTCGGCGGCCGCAATGTGGCGCCCCGCCTCGCGGTCGGCCTCCGCCTCCGAACGCGCACGCTCCGCCGCCAAAAAG
>DBEYOB010000093.1:0-2811 GCA_048173955.1 Coriobacteriales bacterium | reverse complement strand
GGGTGGCAGTCGGCGCGGCGGCCGGCCCGGGGGCGCCATCGGGGCGCGGGGCGTCGGGGGTCGGGCGGGGCATCAGTTGCCCCCGAACAGCAGGGCGAGCGGATGGTAGGAGTCCGTCACCACGGCGGCGGCATAGACGCCGTCGGGCAGGTCGGAGTCGACCTGGACCGTGGCGGCCCATGCGTCGTCGCCGAGGGCGGCCGCTGCGGCGTCGCCCGCGAGCGCGACGGCCTCGGAGGCGGCGACGGGGGTCTCGTCGAGGCGCACGACCGTGAGCTGGGACGAACCGGACGCGGAGGCGACGCCGGACGAGGCTGCGTCGCCGAGCGAGTCGGCGGCGAAGGTGCCCGCCTCGACGCGGACCGCGTCGCCGGGGGCGACCTCGGAGGAGCGACCTTGGGCCACGTAGCACGTCGCCTCTCCCCCGCGCACGACCAAAGCCGCCGGCACGGTCTCCTCGATGGTGCCGACCGACACCCAGATGCCGCCGCCCACGAGCAGCAGCACGATGGCGGCGAGGACCATCCACACGGCGGGGTTGGCGACGTGGATGTACTCGTCGAGCTGGTCGGGCGACTGAATGCGCTCGAGGCTCTTCTTACGGAAGATCGTGGCCATGGACTACCTCCGCAAGGTTGCCGGGACGGGCACGTCAAAATGGGCACGCCAAAACGGGCATGCCGGGCACCCGGGCGCTTTGACGCAGGGTGCCGCGGGCGACAAGGGACGAATGGCACCATCCTAACCCATTCCACCGCACCGAGGCGACCGCAGCTCCCGAAAGACGGCAATGCGGTGCGAACGCCGCCCGGCGCGCGCAGGCGGGCGGGAGGGGCGGCGGGGCAGATCCGTTCAATATCGCCGCTTTTGGCTATCAAATGTTGAGTTGACAACCAGTAGCCACGATATTGAACGGATTGGCTGGCCCGCAAGCCGCCGAATGCATGCGCCACCCCTCCCCTTGCCGCCCTTCACGTACGTCACCTGGAAGTACGTTAAGGGAGCGGCTAATGAAAGTGCAGGTCAGACATGGTGTTGAAAGACGACCGGCAATGCATGCCGAGAGAAGGGGCAAACACCCGCCGGACGTGGCAGATTGTATGTCCCAACCGACCGTTCAATATCGCCCGCAATGGCTGATGTGTCAACCTTTGATAGCCATTTGGGGCGAAATTGAACGATGCGGCCGCATTGCGCCACCCGCAGGTCGACTGGTGGCAGGTCGGCTGCCTGCGCCGCGCCGCCCGCGGGTCGACTGGTCGCAGGGCCGGCCGTCCGACCCGGAAGAGCTACCTGCCGGGGGCGCAGTAGGCCTCGATTGCCTCGGTCAGGCCGTCGGCGCCCGTCTCGGCGTCGAGGTCGACGGTGAGCAGCGCTTCGACGAGCCGCTGGATCGCGCGCAGGTCGCCCGGCAGGACATGCTCGCGCGTCGAGTGCGCCAGGCGCATGCCGTTCGCCATGACGATGCCCGAAATGCCGCAGGCCACCGCCACGTTGTTGTCGCTGCCGCCGAACGTCGGGGCGCCCTGGGCGACCGGCAGCCCGCAAGCGCGGCAGGCGGCCTCGAAGTGGCGGACCACCGGCGCGTCGAGCGGGGTGCGGTAGGCATGGCAGGCCTCGCTGAGCGTCACGGCCACCTCGCCGCCCTCAGCCCGCGCCGCCGCCTCGAACAGGCTTTTCATGTGCTCGGCCTGGGCGACGGCCTTCTCGTGGTCGTAGCTGCGCACCTCGCCGCGCACCACGCAGGTCGCCGGCACGATGTTGGTGCCCGTGCCGCCTGAGATGAGCCCGACGTTGGCGGTGGTCTCGCTGTCGATGCGGCCCACGTCGATGTGGTCGATGGCCTCGGCGGCGATCTTCACGGCGCTCACGCCCTTTTCGGGCTCGAAGCCGGCATGCGCCGAACGCCCCCTGATGTCGGCCGTGACGTAGATGATTGTGGGCGCCTGGTAGGCGAACTGGTGGGGGTCTCCCGAATAGTCGAGCGTGTAGGCGACCGAGGAGCGGCAGCGCGCGAAGTCGAACGCGCGGGCCCCGACGTTGCCGATCTCCTCGGCGACCATGCAGCACAGCTCCACGGGGCGGTGGGCGACGCCGCGCGCCTCGAGGTTCTCGACGGCCGCCACGACCGCCGCGACGCCGCCCAGGCAGTCGGCCCCGAGTACCGTGTCGCCCGACGAGGTGATCCTGCCGTCGGGATGGACCTGGGCGCGCTTGCCGTGGGCGGGCTGCACCGTGTCGAGGTGGGTGACGAACAGCAGGGGCTCCCCCGTCCCCGGCAGCGTCGCGAACAGGTTGCCGGCGGTGCTGCCGGTATGGCGCAGGCGGATGTGGCGCAGCTCGGAGGGGACCATACCCGGCAGGACATGGCGCGCCCGGCCGCTCGCCGTCATGCTCGTGACCATGCCGTCGTTTGCGCCCGACGTCTCGTCCTCGTCGACCGAAAAGCCGAGGCGCTCGAGCTCGGAGCGCACGCGGTCGGCCATGCGGCGCTCGCCCAGCGACGGCGAGTCGATGGCGACCAGCTCGCAGAAGAGGCGCTCGACCGGCGCGAGGTCGAAGCCGGGGGCGACATCGTAGCCGGGGTCGGGGCAGAGGGCGGAGTCGGTCTGGTCGGAGGTCTGGCTGGAAGGCTGATCGAGGGGCCGATCGATGGGGCGGGACATGGCGGGGACCTTTCGTGGACGGTCGGCGGACGGGGGCAACGCTGTAAGCGCCTTGAAACCCCGGGCTTTCGGGGCGTATGGTAGGCCCTTCGGCGCGGTTTGGGAACGAGGGCGGCGCCGGCGCGGCATTCGGGGGGTATTGCGG
>DBEYOB010000092.1:0-4808 GCA_048173955.1 Coriobacteriales bacterium | reverse complement strand
GCCCGAGGCGGGGGAGCGCCCCGGCGAGGTCTCGGCGTCCGTGGGCCGCTCGGCCGCCCTGATCAGCATCTGCGTCGCCATATCCCGCATCACGGGTTTCATTCGCACCTGGGCCATGGGCTTCGCCATGGGCACGACGCTGCTGAGCTCTTCGTACCAGGTTGCCTGCAACCTGCCCAACCAGCTGTACGAGCTCGTGATGGGCGGCATGCTCGTCACGGCGTTTTTGCCGGTGTACGTGTCGCTGCGCAAGCGGTCCGGCCCGGAGCGGGCGAACGCCTACGCCTCGACGCTCATGGGCATCGTGCTGGTGTTCCTCGGCGTCGTGTCGCTCGCCGCGGCGGTGTTCGCGCCCCAGGTCGTCTGGACCCAGATGTTCCTGAACCCGTCCGGGGACCGCGAGCTCGTCACGTACTTCTTCCGGTTCTTTGCGATCCAGCTGCTCTTCTACGGCGTCTCCGCCGTTGCGGGCGGCCTGCTCAACGCGCGGCGCGACTACTTCTGGAGCTCCGCCGCCCCCATAGCGAACAACCTCGTCGTCATCGCGGTCATGTTCGTCTACGTGTTCGTCGCGCCGGAAAACCCCGAGTTCGCCAAGCTCGCCATCGCCGTCGGCACCCCGCTGGGCGTCTTCGTGCAGATGGCGATGCAGCTGCCGGCGCTCGCGAGAAACGGCATCCGCCTCAGGCCGTGGCGCATCGACCTGCACGACCCTGCGCTGCGCGAAACGCTGTCGCTCGGCGTGCCGACGATCGTGGTGACGCTCGCGTCGTTTGCGACCGTGTCGGTGCAGAACGCCGCCGCCATGGCGGTGAGCGACGCGGGGTCGTCGGTCCTCTTCTACGCCCGCCAGTGGTTCACGCTTCCCTACGCGTTCCTGTCGGTCCCGTTGACCACGACGCTGTTTACCGAGCTGTCGGACATGGTAGCCGACGGCAACCGCGCGGGCGTCCGAAACGGCATAGCCGCATGCACGGGGCAGAACTTCCTGTTCATGGTCCCGTTCGCGCTGTTCCTCGCCGTGTACTCGATGCCGCTCGTGACGCTGTTCTGCGCCGGCAGCTTCACCGAGGAGAGCGTCGCCCTGGTCGCCCAGTACCTCTCGTTCATGGCCATCTCGCTGCCGTTCTACGCGCTGTTCATGTTCATGCAGAAGGTGTTCAGCGCCCTGCGCCGCATGAAGGCGTATGCGGTCGTGAACCTCGTCGTCTCGGTCGTCCAGGTCGCCCTCACCTTTGCGCTGTGCCTCGGCGTCGGCGACGCCTGGGCAGGCCTGGGGCTTCCCGGCGTCGCTTTGGCCCAGGTGGCGTTCTTCGTCCTGGGCGACGTCTGGTGCTATCTCTACCTGAGACGCGAGCTTGGCCCGCTGGGATGGGGTTCGCTCGTGCGCGCCGCGGCGTCCTCGCTCGTTCTCGGGCTCGCCGGCGCGGCGGCGGGAGGCGCGCTGCTCTGGGCGCTCTCAACCTTCGTCGCTCCGTTCGAGGGGAGCATCCCGCTCGCGCTCGCCTACGTCGCCGCGTGCGGGGCGCTCTCGCTTGCGGTAACCTACGGCCTTGCGGTCGCGTTCAGGGCCCCGGGCTCGTCGTTCATCTCCAACCTGTTGAAGCGCGTCGCGCGCCGTTAGCGCGCCGCTCCGTCGAAAGGCATGTGGTTCTGTGGGAGTGCTCGTCAGTTGCGAAGACGTCCATGTCGAATACCCGACCAGGAAGGTGCTGGCGGGCGTGAGCCTCGGCCTGTCCGAGGGCGACCGCGTCGGGATCGTGGGCAAGAACGGCGACGGCAAGTCGACGCTGCTCTCGGTCGTGTCGGGCCTGCTCGAGCCGGACGACGGCCGCGTCACGATGCGCCGGGGCACGCGGGTCGGCGTCCTGGGCCAGAAGGACGGGCTGAGGGACGGGGACACCGTGGGCTACAGCGTCGTGGGCGACGCCCCCGAGCATGAGTGGGCGGGCGACCCCCGCGTCCGCTCGGTGGTCGCCGCGCTGCTGGGCGACATCGCCTGGGAGGCGCAGGTCGGGTCGCTTTCGGGCGGGCAGCGCCGCCGCGTCGACCTGGCGCGGCTGCTTATCGGCGACTGGGATATCCTCGCCCTCGACGAGCCGACCAACCACCTCGACATGCGCGCCATATCCTGGCTGGCCGACCATCTCAAGTCCCGCTGGGCGAGAGGGGAGGGGGCGCTCCTCGTCGTCACGCACGACCGCTGGTTCCTCGACGAGGTCTGCCTCGCCATGTGGGAGGTGCACGACGGTATCGTCGACCCCTTCGAGGGCGGATATTCGGCCTACATCCAGCAGCGCGTCGAGCGCGACCGCCAGGCGCGCGCAACCGAGGAGCGCCGCCAGAACATCCTGCGCAAGGAGCTCGCCTGGCTGGCCCGCGGGCCGCAGGCGCGCGGCACCAAGCCCAAGTTTCGCGTCGAGGCGGCCAAGGCGCTGGTCGCCGACGTGCCGCCCCTGCGCAACGACATCGAGCTCCACAGGTTGGCGGTGAGCCGCCTGGGCAAGCTCGTCGTCGAGCTCAAGGGCGTGACCGAGCGGCGGGGCGACAAGACGGTCCTCGACGACGTGAGCTGGATCATCGGACCGGGGGACCGCTATGGCATCCTGGGTGCCAACGGCGCCGGCAAGACGACGCTGCTGGGCGTCATAGACGGTAGCATCCCGCCGACGTCGGGCACGGTCAAGATCGGGCAGACCGTCAGGTTTGCCGTCTTGTCCCAGAGGCTCGACGAGCTGATGGCGCACCGCGGGGAGACGGTGCGCGAGGTGCTCGGCACGGTCAGGCAGCGCTATACGATCGACGGCAAGGAGTACACCCCCGCGCAGCTGCTCGAGCGCCTCGGGTTCGAACCCGGCCAGCAGCTGACGCGCGTCGAGGAGCTCTCGGGAGGCCAGCAGCGCCGCCTGCAGCTCATGCTCGTGCTGTTGAGCGAGCCGAACGTCCTGATTCTCGACGAGCCGGGCAACGACATGGACACCGACATGCTCGCCATCCTCGAGGACCTGCTCGACTCCTGGCCGGGGACGCTGCTCCTGGTCAGCCACGATCGCTACCTCATGGAGCGCGTGACCGACCACCAGTTCATGGTGATGGACGGCAAGGTGACCCACGTCCCCGGCGGCGTCGACGAGTTTCTGCAGAAGCTCGAGGAACGAGGGCGGCGCGAGGCGCAGGAGACCGTGCGGCGTGGAGCGGTGGATGGCGGCTCTGCGGCGGGGCCTGCGGCCGGGTCGGATGCCGGTTCGGGCCAGATGTCGCGCAGCGACGAGTACCGCCTGCGCAAGCAGCTGTCGAGCGTCGAGCGCAAGATGGACACGCAGCAGAAACGGATCGACGACCTCGCGGGCAAGATGCTTCAGGTCCCGGCAACCGACTTCGTCGAGCTTGGCAGGCTGCAGCAGCAGGTGGACGAGGCAAAGGACGCCCTCGGGCAGCTGGAGCTCGAATGGCTCGAGCTTTCCGAGCAGCTGGGGTGAGGCTGCGCGGGGACGCGGGGCGCCTGCGGTTTCTGCGGGCGGATGCCGCCGCGCCCGCCGATGTCCGGTATGGCTTGCACGAAAAAGGGGCGGGGCGCGGTCCGGTTGCGGACTGCGCCCCGCCCTATCCCTTGCGGGGGCCGCATCGATGCGGAGTTGGCCGTAATTGGCTAGGCGCACCGCGGGAGGGGCGGTGTCACCGACCCTCCCAACGTGAGGTGTCGGCCAGCTAGCCCCGGTTACGGCGGTTGCGGACGATGAGGGCGACCGCGGCTGCGACGATGGCGACTCCGGCGACGGCGCCGACGACGACCGGCACCATGTTCGTGTCGTCGCCCGTCTGGACGACCTGGTCGACGACGGTCACCGTGCAGGGAACGCTGTATCCAACGACCGTGCCGTTCACCGTGAACGTGCCGACCTTGCGGTAGAGGGTCGGGTCGACGGCGTTCCAGGTCACCTTTTCGTTGGTCACGTCGCCGTTCGACCAGCGGACGCTCGCGGTTTCGGGGAGCTTGGGGGCGACGCCGAACTTGGTCTGGACGGCGAGGTTGTTCTGGATGCCGGTCACCTTCGCGTTTGCGACGACCACGGTGACCTGGGTCGTCAGGTCTGTGCCGTCGACGGTCCCCTTGACGGTGAACGACCCGCCGTTGTGATAGCGCGCCGCGTCGACCGCCTCCCAAGTCACCTTATGCTGCTGGGTGCTGCCGTCACTGTAGCGCACGGTGACGGTGGCGGGCAGGGCGGGGGCGACGCCGGCGTCGGTGTCGACGTTCGCCGGCGTGTCGACGCTCTGGGGCGTGGCGGGCGCCGTGACGCTGACCGTGCACGTTGCGGTGAGCCCGGAGGCCCCCTCCACGGTCCCGTCCACCGAGAAGGTCCCTGCCTGCGCGTAGAGCGTCGGGTCGAGCGCCTCCCATACGACGCTCTCTTCCGTCACGCTGCCGTCCGACCAGGTCACCTTGACCTTCTGCGGAAGGGTGGGCGCCGTTCCGGCCACCGTCTCGACGGAGGAGGGAGCGATGCTGGTCGCCTTGAGCGCCTCTACGGTGACGGTCGCCCGGGCCTTCAGCCCGTCGATGCCCTCGAGGGTGCCCTCGACGGTGAAGGTGCCCGCATGCGCGTAGCTGGCAGGGTCGATCTCGGCCCAGGTCACGTCGACCTGCTCGGTCGTGCCGTCGTCAAAGGTCACCTCGACGGTTGCGGGGAGCTCGGGGGCGGTGCCGGCCTGCGTGGTGACCGCGACGTCCTCGACGCCCTCGGGAACGGCGGGCGCCTCCTCGACGGTGACGGTCACCTCGGCGGGAAGGTCGGTGCCCTCGACGG
>DBEYOB010000091.1:0-5446 GCA_048173955.1 Coriobacteriales bacterium | reverse complement strand
GTGCAGGCGGAGCCGGCCGCCGACCCGGCCGAGGTCGCCCATTCGGTCGCGGCCGCCTACGCCGCCGCCGTCTATGCCAACGTGGCCGTGCCCGCCCCCCAGGCCGCGCCGCGGGGTGCGGCGGTCGACCGCGCGCTGGCGCCCGCGTCTATCCCTTCGGTCTCCCTCGACGACGACGCCACGCTCGCGTCCGATGACGACCCGGGTTCGACGTCCGCCTTGTCCCAGGCCTACATCGACTATCTCGTCCAGGAGGAGTTCGCCCATCGCCACGACACGCTTGCCCAGCGCAACGCCGCCCTGGGGCGCATGCGCGTCGTCAACGGGGCGGCGACCGCTCCCGTCTCGGTGCGCGAGGGCGTCGCGCTGCACCGCTACATGGCCTAGCCCCTTTCCACCGGGGCCGGCACCGCGCTGCCCGGAGCATCGCGCGAACGCCTGCGCAAGGGTTGTGCAAAACGGGGAAGCCCCGGCTCGCGTAGGGCCGGGGCTTCCTGGTTCAGGGGGATGTCGGGGAGGACGCCGGGGGTTAGGCGGTCAGGAACGTTCCGACCGACTTGCCGCACTCGCGGCCCAGGGTGATGCAGAAGCCTAGGCTGCAGCCGGGGATCGGCGTCACGTATTCCTGGCCGAAGCGGCGGCCGCAGTCGTTGCCGGTCACATACAGGCCGGGGATGGGGTTGAAGTCCTTGTCGAGCGCGTTCTGCTCGCCGTCGGTGATGATGCCGCCCATGGTGACCATGGTCTCGCCGAGCACGGGCTCGAACTTGCAGGCGTAGTAGGGCGGGGTGTCCACGGGGAACAGCACGGCGGTGTCGCGGCCGAACTGCTGGTCGGCGCCGTCGGCGCAGTACTGGTTCCAGTCGGCGATCTGCTGGACGAAGGCCTCCGCGGCTGCGCCCTCGAGCCCCATCTGGGCGGCGAGGCCCTCGAGGGTGTCGTCGGCGAAGAACTCCACGGAGGTCATGGGGCCGCCGGCGGGGCCGCCCTGGCCCTCTTCCTCGGCGGGCTCCTCATAAGTGCCGTTGAACTTGGCGTAGGCGGTGTCGAGCGACTCGCGCAGCGCGGCGATGTTCTCCTCGCTCGCGGTGAAGCCGGCGTGCTGGGGCAAGGTGTACTGGCGGTACTCGGTGAAGTTGTCGTCGACCACGGCGAACTTTGCGGAGCGGTTCATGAAGATGGCCTGCCAGCCGCGCTGCTCGGAGGTGGGGTAGTACTCGTTGCAGAAGCGCTTGCCGCGCTCGTCGATCCACACGGCCTGGGGCAGGACGTTCATCTTGCCGGGGACGGCGAGGCCCTTCATGTTCATGCCGCCGACCGGGGTGGTCTCGAGGTGCGCGCCGGCCCAGTAGGCCATCTGCACGCCGCGGCCGTCGTTGCCGCTCATGGAGTAGAGGTGCTCGTCGCCCACGAGCGCGTTGTACATGTCGGGGATGAAGTCGTTCATCATCTGCTCGTTGCCGCCGAAGCCGCCGCAGGCGCACACAACGGCCTTGCAGTTGAACTTGATGTAGTCCTCGCCCTGCTTGGCGACAAGGCCGGCCACCGCGCCGCCGTCCATGACGATGTACCAGGCCTCGGTGCCGAACATGAACGTGGCGCCGGCCTCCTTGGCGAGCTCGCGGTTGTAGCCGTGGATCTTGGTCTGGTTGCACTCACCGTAGAACGAGCACACGCTCGGCCAGAACTTGATGCCGGAGAGCTCGTCCATCTGGTGCTCGGTCTTGGGGAAGAACGCCGTGGTCATCGTGGCGAAGTCGTCTTCGGTGAGGGCGGAGAGGTACCAGTTGGTGGCCTCGGCGGAGTTCTGGGCGAACTTCATGACGAGCTCGGGGTTGGGCTGGTTGCCGGTGATCTTCATGAAGTTCTGGTAGAAGTCGACCGGGTCGATCTCCGGTACGCCGCGCTCCTTGAGGATGTCGGAGTTCAGGGACGCGAACTCGTTGCCCACGGCGTTGAACGACTCCTCCTCCTGCTTCTCGATGAGGTAGACGTTCACGCCCTCCTCGGCGAGCTCGCGGCAACAGGTGATGCCGGCAAAGCCGTGGCCGCACACCACGACGTCGCAGTCGATCTCCTGGGCGAACTCGGTGACCTCCGCCGGGGGCTCGTGCCAGTCGGCGGCGGGCTCGTCGGCGGTCTCTTCGGCCTGCGCCGGCGCGGCCTCATCGGCGGGCGGCTCCTCGGCCAACGCGGCCGAGGCCATGCCGGCGACGGCGGTCGCCGCCACGGCCGAACCGGCGGTCTTGATGAACGTGCGGCGGTTGAGTTCCATGTGTTCCTCCTATGGGGCAGTTGCGTCTGCGCCGCGCCGCGGGCTGTCTGCCCATGGCGGCGTTGGGCGCCGTACGGGGTCTACCTTACGGTGTTGCGGCCCCTGCGCGCCATCGTGCAAACTGTTGATTCGCCCTCCTGTACCGGGCGCGTTCGGATGCGGGGCCCTCAAGGAAATCTGCCATAGACAAACCGAACTGCGCCGCTACCAGGAAAGACGCTATACTGAAGCCAGACGGGGCATCCGGTCCCGTGTCCTGGAGAAAAAGGGAGGGTCCCCGTGTCTGCCCCACACGCCCCGGTCGGTCGGGCGCTGCGCCTCGCGTCGTTTGTCGCGTTCTTCGCAACCCTGCCCATCTACTCTCCCAATGTCATGGTGGTTCAGGCGCACGACACGGCGGGCCTGACGGGGTATTTCGCCGAAGCCTGCCTCGTCTGTGCGTTCGTTTTGTGTCTGGTCGCGGCGGTGGCGGGCGGCGGGGGCAAGACGCCGCCTCGGCTTTTTTCGCCTGTGGCGTCCATTGCCTGGTGCGCGCTGTATGCCACCGGGACCTCGGCGTTCGTTGCCGTGACGTTCGCCCAGGCGGCTTCTGGGCAGGTCCTCAACACGGTCTGCGCCCTGTGCTGCGGAGCCTCCGTGCTGCCGGTCTGCATTCAGTGGGGACGCTCGCTCGGCGACCTCGACCTGCGTCGCGCCGTGCTGGCTGTGGCGTGCGCCGGGGGATGTTCTGCGCTCCTCAACTCCGCGCTTTCGTATGCCGCGCCGCCGCTCGCGGAGGCTGGTGCGATGGCCATGACGCTGGCGGGCGTGGCGTGGCCGCTCCGCGACGCGGTGCGCACCCGCGGGGACGTGCGGTCCGGGGCCTTCGAGGCCGCTGAGGGGCCGGGCCGGCCGGGTGCGCGCGTCGGGATGCGGGCCTTCCTTTCGGTGATGGGGGTGCCGCTTTTGGGGATGGCCATCGCCTCCTTCGCGATGGGCGTGCAGCCCCTTGCGCTTTTCGGGGGTGCCGTCGACGCGCAGCGGGCGGGGATGGTCATCGGCGCCCTGGCGCTGCTGCCGCTGGCCCTGGTTGGCGCGCGGCGCCCGGTTTACTCGTTTGTCTACCAGGTGTACCTGCCCGCCGCCGCCGCGATCGTCGTCGTCCTGTGCGCATTTCCCGCCGACTCGTGGATGCGCGACGTGGCGCTCGGCTGCACGTACGCCTTCTACGCCATGGTGAGCGGCGTCGCCGTCGCGGCGGCGATCGCCATTGCGAACGCGCGCGAGTTCTCGCGCGGATTCGTCTTCTCCACGCTGGTCGGGGTCTTCTGCGCCCTGGCCATCCTGGGCATCTTCCTCGGCGGCCGCATTGTCGACCTGGTCAGCAACAACGCAGTCGTCCTCGTGGTCTTGACGGCGCTGTACGGGGTGTGGCTGATGCTGTCGGGAAGCTACAAGTCGTGGAAGCTGACGGTCGGTACCGAAGCGGAGGAGGGGCCCCGCTCCCCCGACGGTCGACCGGACGGCGAAGGCGTGCGTTCGGGGCGGGCGTCCGAGCCTCTCGAGGAGCGCATCGCGCGGCTGTCCGCCCAGGTCGGCCTCTCACCGCGCGAAAGCGAGATCGTGCAGTACATCGGGCGCGGCCATTCTTCGGTGTACGTCGCCAAGACGCTGCTCATCTCGGAGAGCACGGTTTACACCCATGTTCGCAACATATATAGGAAGTTCGACGTCTCGAGCCGCGAGGAGCTGATTCAGCTGTTCAATGGCTGATGTGCGCGTCTGACGGGATATGGGACCGGTCGGGCGTCGGTCGACGCCCTGTGCGCCGCATCGGGTATACGGCGAGAAACGACCAGGGTGAAAGGCGGTTGAAGATGGCGGATGCGCGAGGGGTCGCTGGAGACGGGCGGGACATGGGCCGCTATGCCGGCGTGGTGGTCGGCGTGTGCATCGTCCTGCTCGTCCTGCTCGCCCTTCTTGGAAGCGTGCTGTCCGTGGGGGACCGTCTGGCGGACGCCAACGCGGTTCTGGGCGTGCTGTTCTATCTGCTCGTGGCCGCGCTCGTCGCCGCCGGGGTCGTCTATCCGATCGCGAGCGTCGCCATGCGCCCCGTCTTTTCCCTGTACCGCCTGCGGGACGCTCGCGGCAGGGTTCGCCGCGGCCGATGCAGGCGGTTCGTCGAGGGGCTTGAAGCCTCTGCCGGGCTTGACGAGTCCGAGCGCGCCGAGCTGAGGTCGTGCCTCGACAAGGGGGAGGGGGCCGACGAGGCCATCGTCGCCTTTTTCGGGGAGCGCGTCGTCCCGCGTCTCGACCTCGAGACGAAGCGCGCTGCAAAACGGGCGTTCTTCGCCACGGCGGTCTCCCAGTCGCCGCTCGTCGATGCGGCGACGATGCTGTCCATAAACTTCAACCTGGTCCGCGCCATCGTCGCACGGTGCGGTTTCCGGCCGTCCGCGGTGGCGCTTCTGCGCCTGTACGTGCGCATCATGGCAAGCGCACTTGTTGCGGGCGGCCTGGAGGACATGGATCTCGACGGCCTCCTTGCGGGCGTGTTCGGCGGGGCCGCAGGGGCGCACGTGACGGGCGCGGTGGTCGCCAGCGCGGGGCAGGGCCTGGTGAACGCGTTCTTCACGTACCGCGTGGGCGTGATGACGAGGCGCTATCTCTGTGCGGACGAGGGGCCCGCCGACGTTTCGTCCCTGCGCCGGGAGTCGTACGGCGAGGCCCTTGCGCTGATGCGGACGAGCGGTTTCGTCGGCGAGGTCGTCTCCGTCGTGCGCGAAAAGGCTTCGCAGGCCGCAGGCGCCGCGGCAGGAGCGGCGAAGGAGGCCGTCGTGCAGGCGGGGCGTTCGGCGCGCGACTCGGTGGCAGCGGCGGCGTCTGCCGTAAGCCGCATCGTGCGGCGCGGGACGTCCGGGCGCGCTTTCGGGGACGGGGAGGCGGAGGGGCGGTAGCGCCCTGCGCGCGTCGCACGTCGACCGTTGTGAATGCCTTATGAAAACTAAACCAGTCGTTGACGGCAAGAACTCAATCGAGTAGAGTACATATCTGCGCCGCGCCCCCGGGTGCGGCGGAGGACCTTGAGAGCCGGATACTGCGGAGAGACGCAGGGGAGTTACTAGACAGGCGAGCGGGCGGGCCCGGAAGGGCCCGCCGACCACTTGACTTAAAGCTTTTCTTCTTTTAACG
>DBEYOB010000090.1:0-3313 GCA_048173955.1 Coriobacteriales bacterium | reverse complement strand
ATGCCGCCCTTCCTGGCGCGCGCGATCGCGTCCGAGGAGCCTGCCCCGCCGGCCGGAGAGCCCGCCGCCGCCGACGCGACCACGGTCATGGCCCCCGTCGCCGCGGACGAGCCGCACGCGGCGGGGCGCAGCGAGGAGGGCCTGTTCGCCCCGCGCGAGCTCTCCGAGGCGGAGCGCGCCCGCAGGCGCAGGGAGGCCTTCCACGAGCGCGCGACGCTGCACATCGACGACGACGAGGTCACTCCCGTGGACAAACGCCCGAGCGCCAAACCTCGACGGCGCCGCGGGTCGTCGCAGCGGTAGAATGTCACCCAAGCGCAGGGCCCCGTCGCGGGCCCTGCGGCCGTGCGGCCTGCGGGCGTCCGGACGCAGGCGCGGATTCGGAGAAAAGAGGGCCAGTGGCTAACGATTCCCGCAAGCTGCCCACGGGCAGATGGGCCTGGGTCGAGGTCGACCTCGACGCGGTGCGGCGCAACACGCGCGCGTTCATGGACTGCCTGAAGGGCGGGACCCGCCTGTGCGCGGTCGTCAAGGCGAACGCCTACGGGCACGGCGCCGCGCAGGTCGCGCGCGCCTGCAAGGCGGCGGGGGCCGACGCGTTCGCGGTTGCCACGGTCGACGAGGGCGTCGCGCTGCGCGCCGCGGGCGTTGCCGAGCCCGTCATCGTGCTCGCCCAGCCGCCCCAGGAGTCCGTGGGCGCGCTGGTCGAGAACAACCTCATGCCGGCCGTCTACGACCTCGAGTTCGCCGCGCAGCTCGGCGAGGAGGCCCTCCGCCGCGACACGGTCGCGCGCTACCATCTGGCGGTCGACACCGGCATGGGCCGCATCGGCGTGCCCTATCAGGACGTGAGCAAGTTCCTGCTGGTCGCGGACCGGCTGCGCGGCGTCGCCCTCGACGGCGTCTTCACGCACTTCGCGACGGCGGACAAGCTCGCCAACTGGGACTTCGCCCAGCAGCTCAAGCGGTTCCGCGACGCGGTCCAGTCGATCCGCGACGCGGGCATCGACCCGGGCACCGTCCACTGCGCCAACACCCCCGCGACGGTGCTCCACCCCGAGACGCACTTCGACATGGTGCGCGTGGGCGTCGGCCTGTACGGCCTGCACCCCTGCGACGCGACCCGCGGGCGCATCGACCTCGAGCAGGCGATGAGCGTCCGCGCGCGGGTGACGCGCGTCGTCGAGCCCCGCGTGGGCGAGGGCGTCGGTTACGGCATGACCTACCGCGTCGCACGCCCCGGCATCCAGATCGCCACCCTGCCCGTCGGGTACGCCGACGGGCTGTCGCGCCGTCTGAGCAACGGGATCGACGTCCTCTACGGGGGCAGGCGCTACCGGCAGGTCGGCAACATCTGCATGGACCAGTGCATGTTCGAGGTCGAGCCGGGGCTGGCCCTGGCGCGGGGAACCAAGATCAAGCCGGTCGAGACGGGCGACGAGGTGACCCTGGTGGGCCGCGACGGCGACGAGTTCGTCTCGATCGACGAGCTGGCCGACAAGCTGGGCACCATCAACTACGAGGTGGCGTGCCTGTTCGACCTGCGGCTCCCCAAGGTGTACGTCTAATGGCACGCGCGAAGCGAGAACGGCGAGGTCTTGAGATGGCAACCATCCTGAAGATTCCCGGGCACGACCACCAGAAGGCGGGGGAGGTGCGCCTCGAGGAGATCCGCGCCGTGATGGGCGACTGCCGCCTGTGCCCGCTGTGCGAGACGCGCAAGAACATCGTCTTCGGGTCGGGCAACCCCCACGCGCGCGTCGTGCTGGTGGGCGAGGCGCCCGGCGCGACCGAGGACGAGATGGGCCTGCCCTTCGTCGGCCGGGCGGGCGAGCTGCTCGACCGCATGCTCGCCGAGCAGGCGGGCGTGCGCCGCGAGGACATCTTCATCGCGAACGTCCTGAAGTGCCGCCCGCCGGGAAACCGCGACCCGCGCCCCGAGGAGGTCGAGGTCTGCTCGCCCTACCTGCGGGAGCAGATACGCAGCATCTGGCCCGACATCATCATGACGATGGGCAACCCGGCGACGCGCTTCATCCTGCGCACCGAGGCGGGCATCACCCGGCTGCGCGGCAAGGTGTTCCGCACCGGTCACTTCGCCGTGCTGCCCACCTTCCACCCGGCCGCCGTCCTGCGCGACCCGAACAAGATGGCCGACCTCGCGCACGACTTCCACCTGATGGGGCAGCTGCTGCGCGGCGAGGTGGCGGCGCAGGACGTCGAGATGAACCCGGATGCGCGCTGAGATGGGCGCACGTCCGGGAGGGGAGTCCGTCGAGCGGCTCGACGAGGGGCTCTACCGCAGCGCGTCCCCCGAGGCGACGGCGCGGCTCGGCATCGCGCTGGGAGGGCTGCTGCGCCCCGGCGACGTCATCGTGCTCTCGGGTGACCTGGGGGCGGGGAAGACCCGCCTGACCTCGGGCGTGGCGCGCGGGCTGGGGGACGAGGCGCCGGTGACGAGCCCCACGTTCACCATCATGTGCGTGCACGGCGGCGGTCGCATCCCGCTCTACCACTTCGACCTCTACCGGCTCGACGACCCGGCGCAGCTCGACGACGTGGGCATCTACGACGTGCTCGAGGGGGACGGGGCGTGCCTGGTCGAGTGGGGGGACCTGTTCTCCGACGAGCTGGGGGACGAGCGCCTCGACATCGAGATCCGGCGCGACGAGGCCTCGGCGACGCCGGGTGCAGAGCCGGCGCGCCTCGTGCGCCTGACGGCGCGCGGCGCGCGGGCGGAGGAGCTCGCGGACGCGCTCGACGCGGCCGTGCGCGGGTTGGACGGATAGAAGGCGAAGGGGTTTGGCGTGAACGATACGTGGAACGTCCTTGCGGTCGACACGTCGACCGACATGCTGGCATGCGCCCTCGGCCGGGTGCGCCTCGGCGAGGGCGGCGCCCCCGCGGGTCTCGAGGTCCTGGGAAGCGCCGACCGGATGTGCCGCCGCCATGCGAACGAGCAGCTGGTGGGCGTCGTCGACGGGTTGCTCAGCTCGCTCGGCCTGGCGCGCGCCGACGTCGACGCGGTGCTCGTGGGGACGGGCCCCGGCTCGTTCACCGGCGTGCGCATCGGGGTGGCGACCGCAAAGGGCCTGGCATGCGGCCTCAAGGTGCCCCTGTGGGGCATCTCGACGCTCGACGCGGTGGCGTGGGGGGTCTGGAAGGCCGGCGTGCGCGGGCTGGTCGGCGTCGTGGGCGACGCGATGCGCCGCGAGGTCTACCCGGGCCTCTACCGCGTCGACGACGGCGGCGTGCACCGCCTGTTCGCCGCGGAGAGCGTCGCGAAGGCGCCCGAGGCGGCGGCGCGGTGGGC
>DBEYOB010000089.1:0-8802 GCA_048173955.1 Coriobacteriales bacterium | reverse complement strand
CGCCGAGGGTACTGCGGGGGAGGCCCCGCGGGAGAGTAGGGCGCCGCCGGCCCGCGGGCCGCGCTTCCAAGGCAGCATGCGGAGGGCCCCGAGGGGCCCTTTTCGCGTTTATAGGGATGATGCGATTCGATTTCCCCCGCGTTTCCCAACATCCAACGGGTATACTTCGACAATGTCGTTTTAATTTGCCGACGGATGCAAGGAGGACGCCATGGCTGTCGACAAGCTCAAGGTTGCCGAGATTATCGGGATTATGCGCGAATCGCTTCAGGCTGACGGTGGGGACATTTCCCTGGTCGACATTTCCGAGGACGGTGTCGTGACGGTCGAGCTCCACGGCTCGTGCGCCTCCTGTCCGCTTTCCTCGTACGACCTTTCGATGGGCGTCGAGCGCGTGCTCAAGGAGCGCGTCCCCGGTGTTACGAGCGTCGTTGCGCTCGAAGACTAGCCACTCGAGTGAGGACGCCGCCATGGTGCTTTCCGATAGGAGCATCCGCGAGGAGATCGCTTCCGGCCGTATCGTCATAGACCCGTTCGATGCGTCGTTCGTCCAGCCTTCCAGCGTCGACTTGAGGCTGGGCAACGACTTTCGCGTCTTCGAGTATTCGACCCACCGCTACATCGACCCGCTCGAGCATGGTGTCGACTATACGAAGGGGTGCGCTGTCGCCGAGGGCGACGCGTTCGTTCTGCATCCGGGAGAGTTCGCCTTGGGCACGACGCTCGAGCGCGTCGCATTGCCCGACAACATCGTCGGCAGGCTCGAGGGAAAGTCGACGTTGGGCCGTCTGGGCCTCATGATCCATTCGACGGCGGGCTATGTCGACCCGGGATGGGACGGCTACCTTACGCTCGAGCTCGCCAACGTTTCCAACCTTCCCATCCTGCTCTACCCCGGTATGAAGATCGGGCAGATTTCGTTCACCTATATGTCGACGCCGGTCGACCATCCGTATGGTTCCGACGGGCTGGGAAGCCACTATCAGGGTCAGGTGGGCGCCACGCCGTCCGCGCTGCTTTCCCGGTAGCGCACGGTTCAGTCGAGGGAGGGATTGGCCTGATGGACGAACGCACCGTTGCAGACGGAGTTGACATCGAGAGTTTCGACGCGCTTGTCGAATCGTTGAACGTTCCTGACTACGAGGACGCCGCGGTTGCCGAAGCGAGGGCTGCAGCGAAGGCCGGGGCCGCAAAGCCGGTTGCCTGTTGGGCCCACCGGGGCTGCGAGGGTCTGATGGGCCTGAGTGCGCCCATGGAGGACGAGTGCCCGCACAGCAGGTCCGACTGCTACGCTCCATGTCCCGAGGAATGCAAGTACACCGCCTGCCGTCGCCCGTGGCACCGCACGGCGTCCGATTTCAACCTGATCCTCGACCCGACGGTCGACCGCATGGCGGCAATCAAGCGCAGCTGCTACTCGTGCGAGTATTTCCTTAAAAACGGGCCGCGCCTTGACGAGCGCGGTTCCGAGTCGCGCGTCGTGCCTGAGCAGGCGACGAAGGAGTCGGACGGCAGCGTTACCATCCATCTGTTCTAAACGGCGACCGCTTGCGAGGAGAACCCGTGCTCAACGACATATACCAGATGCTCGACCCGGTCGCCTTCTCGATCGGGAGCTACGAGGTCCGCTGGTACGGGCTCGCCTATATCGCCGGATTCATCGTGGCGGCCCTCGTCCTGTTTCGCGTCGCGAAACGCTGGAAGATGCCGCTGAGCGCCGACGAGGTCCTCCTGGTCATCGTCTCCGTCGCCTTGGGCGTCATCGTCGGTGCCCGCCTGTTCTACGTGCTATTTTACAACTTCGACTATTACGTCCAGAACCCTTCGCACATCCTCATGTTCACCGAGGGGGGCATGTCGTTCCACGGCGGGCTGGTCGGCGCGCTCCTCGGCGGGTACGCAGCCTGCCGCTATCTGCGCCTCTCCTTCGTGACGCTGTGCGACCTTGCGGTCATCGGTGCCCCCTGGGGGCTGTTTTTCGGCCGGTGCGCCAACTTCATCAACGGCGAGCTGTGGGGCAAGCCGACCGACCTTCCCTGGGGCGTGGCGTTCGAGTCCGGGGGCGGGGTCTTTCGCCATCCCTCGCAGCTTTACGAGGCGCTGCTCGAGGGCATCGTCCTCTTCGCGGTGCTCTATGCGCTGTCGCGCCGGATCCCGCCGCGGCCGCAGGGGACGTTCATCGGCGTGTTTCTCGCGGGGTACGGGGTCGTGCGGTTCCTGGTCGAGTTCGTCCGCGTACCCGATGCCCAGCTCGGCTACCTGTTCGGCCCCGTCACCATGGGCCAGCTCCTCAGCATCCCCCTGGTCGTGGCGGGAATCGCCATCCTGTTTGCGGCGCACAGGCTCAAGCGGCCCCAGCGCCTGCGCGTCGGCGGGGAGGCCGGGGACCGGTAGGGCGCAGGCGGCGCGGCAGCGTGGTAATTACGGTGAAATTGCCGAAAGGGCCTTAACAGACGGTAGATATTATGTAGCATAGTTCCGTTATTTCGGGCGAGGCCCGTGTTCGTGGCGATCAAGCGGCGAGACGGTGCGTTCCACCCTGTTCAGGATGACTCAGTAAGTTAAGGAGCATGCATGTCCGGACACTCCAAGTGGGCTACCACGAAGCACCGCAAGTTCGCTCAGGATGCGAAGCGTTCAGCGCTGTTCTCCAAGCTTTCGCGCATCATCACCGTCGCCGCGCGCCAGGGCGGCGACCCCAACCCCGACAACAACTTTGCGCTCGCGGCGGCCGTCGAGAAGGCCCGCCTCAACTCGATGCCCAAGGACAAGATCGACGCTGCCATCAAGAAGGCGTTCGGCACGGGCGCCGATGCGGCGAGCTACGACGAGGTCACCTACGAGGGCTACGGCCCGGCTGGCGTCGCCGTCTACGTCGAGTGCCTGACGGACAACCGCAACCGCACCGCGGCCGACGTCCGCTCCGCGTTCTCGCACTCCGGCGGCAGCCTCGGCACCACCGGCTCGGTCGCCTTCCAGTTCGAGCGCAAGGGCACCGTCGTCGTCGAGAAGGTCATCAAGAGCGATGACAAGAAGGTGCCGGACCGCGACAACGCCGTGGACGAGGACGAGTTCATGATGGCCGTCGCCGAGGCCGGCGCCGACGACTACGAGGACAACGGCGACGAGTGGACCGTCTACACGGCCTACGACAAGATGCAGGACGTCCACAAGAGCCTCGAGGAGCAGGGCATCGAGATCAAGGGTTCCGAGCTCACCATGGTCCCGACGACCCCCACGAGCGTCTCGGTTGCCGACGCCAAGAAGGTCATGCGCCTCATCGACCGCCTCGAGGAGCTCGACGACGTGCAGAGCGTCTACCACACGATGGAGATGACCGACGAGATCGCCGAGGCGCTCGAGGAGGAGTAACCTCGTTGCAGCGGGGCTCAGGCTACAAACGAAGTCATTGAGAAGTTGCGGGCCCCGGGGCAATCCCGGGGCCCGACTGCGTATCATGGGTACAGCGCTGCACATGCCGCCCCGCGTCGGGTGCGGCGGGGAAGCGGGTAACCAGCGGAATGCGGAAGGGGCAGGCATGAAAGTCTGGAAGCGCAATCTTCTCATCGCCTACGTCGCGTGCAGCGCGCTCGCCGTCGTGTTCTACTACATCCTTGCGGCCACCTCGATGTGGCCGACCTTCGCCAAGGTGCTCCTCTACCTGCTGGGGCTTGCACCGATCGCCGGTGGGGCTGCGGGGCTTTGGCTGGTCGTACGCGCGTTCTTCCACGAGCGCGCCACGCTGCACGTCGGCTCGGGGGGCACGATCAACATCGAGCGCAGCGCCCTCGAGTCCACGGCGCGTCGCGCCCTGGCGAGCCTCGACGGCCTCACGCTCGAAAAGGTCGTCGCGCACGTCGTCGAGCGGCATGACGAGCCGGTCATCGACGTCTCCGTCACGGCGGTCCCCTATGGGGCGGAATCCCTCATGGCGACGGCGGGCCGCATCCAGACGGCGGTCAAGCAGTCGGTCGAGGCATTCACCGACCACGAGGTGCGCTACGTCGCGGTGAACTTCGTCGAACCGCGCCGGCGCAGCGAGGTGAAGGCCGCCCAGCACGCGGTCGACGCGCGGGCGGAGGAGGGGTACACGCCGAAGCCCTACGAGGGGATCGACGGCGCCGCGCCGTTCGTCCCGACATGCCCGCGCGAGGAGTCCGCGCCGAGGCCGTCGGTCTGGGAACGGCTCAAGGGCCGCATCGAGGAGCTGAGGGCGTCCCGGGCTTCGGCACGCGACGAGGACGTCGTCGAGACGCCGGCGGTCGTGTTGGCCGACGGGGACGTTCCCGACGGCGCCGAGGAACCTTCGGGGGAGCGCCCGAGCCCCGCTCAGACCGAGGGCGAGACCGCGGACGTCGCGTCCGAACGTCGCGTTGCGTGCGACGGTCCCGGCGACGGGGAGGATGCAAGGCGGTAGTCTCCCGTGGCAACCAGGTTGGAGGTTGGTTCACCGATGAACGACGGACTGAATAGCGAGACCGAGGCCCCGCAGGCCCGCGTGGAGGCGGGCGGCGACGTTTTGCCGACGATGCCCGCCGATCCTGCGGTCGCGGACGGGTCGTCTTCCACGCAGCTTGCCGCCTCCGAGCAGCTCGACGAGGCGGACGAGAGCACGCTGACGATCGACAACACCGTCGTCGAGAAGATCGTCGCGATAACATGCCGCTCGGTCGACGGCATCCTTCAGATGAAGGGCAACCTTATCTCGTCGATCCAGGAGGGGTTCGGCGGCACCGACATCACGAAGGGCGTGTCGGTCGAGATGGTTGGCGAAGACGCCTGCAACGTGAGCGTCTCGATTATCATGGAGTACGGCAAGTCGGCGCCGAAGATCTTCCGCGAGCTGCACGACAAGATTTCCGAGAAGATCACGGACATGACCGGCTTGCGCGTCAACTCGGTCAACGTGCGCATCACCAACGTCATGACGCGCGAGGAGATGGACGGGGGGCGCAGGCGCGAGAAGGCCGACCCGTCGGAGGGCAAGCCCGCGTCGAACTGACGGCGTGCCGCATGCCCCCGCGCGTGCGGCTCGACCGCGTCCTAGAGCAACTGCGGCAAGAGAGGTGGGTCCGCCATGGACACTCGGGAGGTTTCGGAGCTGACTGCGGCCTTCGACGCCCTTCAGACGGAGGTCTTCGCATACCAGTACGCCCAGCAGGTCATCAACTACGACGGCGAGACGGTGGGGCCGGCAAAGGGCGTCGCCGCGAGGTCGGAGGCCCTGTCTGCGCTCGCCGCGCGCGAGCACGAGACGGCCTACGGCGCGCGGGCGCGCGGGCTGGTGGAGGCGCTCTCCCGCCATGCCGGCGAGCTCGACGAGCTGCACGCCGACGAGCTCCGCGTCTTTTCGCGCGACCTGCGCGAGATGGGCGCCGTCCCGGTGGAGGAGTGCGCCGAGTTCGCCCGCCTCACCTCCGAGGCGAGCAGCGTTTGGAAGCGCGCCAAGGCGGCGAGCGACTATGCGCTGTTCGAGCCGTACCTCGAGCGCATCGTCGAGTCCCTCAAGCGGCAGGCTGCCTGCCTGAATCCCGGCGCCGACCCCTACGAGGTGTGGCTCGACCGCTTCGAGCGCGGTTTGACGCGCGCGTCCCTCGAGTCCTTTTTCGCGCAGGTTCAGTCAGCCGTCGTGCCCCTGGTCAACGCCATCTCGGAGCGCGGCTGGCAACCCGACGACTCGTTTTTGCGCGCCCACGTTCCCGCGCCCGTCCAGAAGGAGGTCTGCGGGCGCGTTGCGGACCTGATGGGTCTCGACGGCGACGCGCTCTCCATCGGCGACACCGAGCATCCCTTCACCGACGGGTTCTCGCACGGCGATGTGCGCATCGCAAACCATATCTACGAGGACAACTTGGCGTCTGCGCTCTTCTCGCTCATCCACGAGGGAGGGCATGCCCTCTACGAGCAGGGCATCGACCCGCGCTACGACTACACGTGTCTGCGCGGGGGCGTCTCGATGGGCATCCACGAGAGCCAGTCGCGCTTCATGGAGAACGTCATCGCGCGCAGCGAGGCGTTCTGCTCGCTGCTTCTGCCGATTCTGCGGGAGTGCGTCCCCGGGGTTTACGACGGCGTCGACGCGGCCGGGCTGTACCGTGCCCTGTCGCGCAGCGAGCCGAGTCTCATCCGCACCGAGGCGGACGAGCTGACCTACCCGCTGCACATCCTGATCCGCTACCGGGTCGAGAGCGCGCTGTTCGCCGGCGAGGTGTCGGTCCACGACGCCCCGCGTCTCTGGAACGAGCTGACGAGGGACTACCTCGACATCGAGGTTCCCGACGACGCGCACGGCATCCTGCAGGACGTCCACTGGTCGAACGGCACGTTCGCCTATTTCCCCTCCTATGCGATCGGAAGCGCCTATGCCGCCCAGTACCTCAGGACGATGGAGGGGGAGTTCGACGTCTTCGGCGCCGTGGCCTCCGGCGACCTCGCCCCCGTGCGCTCGTGGCTGGGGGAGAAGATCTGGCGCTATGGCAGTTCGAAGGACCCGTCGTGGCTTGTCGAGCACGCCTGCGGCGGACCGTTCGACCCAAGCTGCTACACCGAGTACCTTGCGGGGAAGTACCGCGCCATCTACGGGCTGTAGGGGCGCGCCACTTCGGCCCATGACGAGAGGAAGGACAGACCGCCATATGGGAGTGCGCACCGCCGCCGCCCGTGCGGCAGGCCTGGCGTGTTCGTGGGGCATGCGTACGCTGCTGCATCGCAGCGCGACTACGCTTCCCGGCCGCGTCGCGCTGTCGATCGACCGCCATGCGATTGCAAACCTGTCGGCGAAGCTGCGCCGGGGGAGCATCGTGGTGTGCGGCACGAACGGCAAGACCACGACGAACAACGTCCTCGCGCAGGCCGTCGAGGCGGCCGGCATGGACGTGCTGTGCAACCGCGCAGGGGCGAACATGGAGTCCGGGGTCGCCGCCGCGCTGCTCCCGGGCGGCGGGGCGGACTGGGGGATCCTCGAGAACGACGAGCTTTCGACGGTCCGCATCGTGCCCGAGCTCAAACCTCGCTATCTGGTCCTGCTCAACCTGTTCCGCGACCAGCTCGACCGATGCGGTGAGATCGACCGCGTGCAGCGGACGATAGCCGACGCCCTGGCCGCCTCGCCAGGCACCGTGCTGCTCTACGACGCCGACGACCCCCTGTGCGAGGGCGTCGCGCGTCTCGTGCGCTCGCGGGGCGGCTCGACGCTCGCCTTCGGGATCGACGAAGACCTCCACCTCGCGGAAGACCGCGTGACCGGCGGCGGGTTCTGCCAGTGCTGCGGCGCGCCGCTCTCCTACCGGTGGCGCCAGTATGGCCAGCTTGGCAGCTACGCCTGCACCGCGTGCGACTTCGCGCGGCCGCGCCTCGACTTCGCGGCGACCGACGTCGCCGTCGGCGAGGAGGGCGTGGCGTTCACGGTGACGGTGGCGTCGACCGGCGAGCGCGTGCGCCTCGAGGCCCGCTGGGGCGGCGCCTACATGGTCTACAATCTTCTGGCCGCCTTCGCCGCGGCGACGCTCGCCGGGGCGGACGCCGCCTCGTTCCAGCGCACCCTCGATTCCTACCGGACCGAGAACGGACGCCTGCAGCGCTTCGACGTGCAAGGCCGCCGGGTGACGCTCAACCTCGCCAAGAACCCCACGGGTTTCAACCAGAACATGTCGCTGCTCATGCAGGACGCATCGCCCAAGGTCGTCTACATCGTCATCAACGACGACTACAACGACGGCAAGGACGTGTCGTGGCTGTGGGACGTCGACTTCGAGCGCCTGCGCGATGCGGGCGAGGTCCGCGTTTTCGCAGGCGGTCACCGCGCCAACGACATGCAGGTCCGCCTCAAGTATGCCGGGGTCGCCTCGGACATCTCGGGATGCGTCGCCGACGTCCTCGAGGCGACGCACGACCTCCCCGAGGCGTGGGGCGTCTGGGTGCTCACGAACTATTCGGCGCTGTGGACGGCGAAGGCCGAGCTCGAACGCATGGGGGTGGGTCGATGAGCTCCCCGCTCAAGATAGCGCACCTGTTTCCCGAGTTGCTCAACCTGTACGGGGACGGCGGCAACATCATCGTGCTCGAGCGCAGGTGCGCTTGGCGCGGCATTGAGGTTGAGGTCATGCCGGTCCGTTTCGGCGAGCGCCCCTCCTTCTCGGACGTCGACATCGCCTTCATCGGGGGAGGGAGCGACCGGGAGCAGAAGATCGTGTGCGACCAGCTGCACGGCGTCGGCGACGAGCTTCGGTCCTACGTCGCCGACGACGGGGTCCTGCTTGCCGTGTGCGGGGGGTACCAGCTTTTGGGCCACAGCTACCTGATGGGCGACGATGAGGTCGCCGGCCTTTCGCTCGTCGACCTGTACACCGACCGGGGCGACCCGCGCCTCATCGGCAACGTCATGGTCGCCACCGATCTGACCGACGAACCCGTCGTCGGCTACGAGAACCATGGCGGGCGCACCCATCTCGGAAGCGGCGTCAGGCCGTTCGGGCGCGTGCTGCACGGCCACGGCAACGACGGGACGTCGGGCGAGGAGGGCTGCCTGTACCGCAACGTGGTGGGCACCTACATCCACGGCCCCCTGCTGCCCAAGAACCCCGGCGTCGCCGACTGGCTGATCGCCCGCGCGCTCGAGCGCAAGACGGGGTCTCCCGTCGAGCTCGCACCGCTCGACGACGGCGTCGAGCTTGCAGCGAACCGCATTATGGCGGAGCGCATGCGGCGCGGGGAGGCATAGGGCATGGCGGACGCGAGCGATGGCGGCGCCCCCCGGGGCGCCGGGACGCCGGACGGCCCGCTCGGGCTGCCGCAGGTGCTGCG